>NZ_JBMKNV010000003.1:0-456929 GCF_049220665.1 Chryseobacillus diguaensis | reverse complement strand
CCATTTGATCACGATTCATTTGATTATTTTTAGACAGCATTTCAATCACCTCACTAGTTACTTCTTTCATTATACAAAAAAACTGCCAACATCCTCCTCAAAATCGAGGAGTTTGTCGACAGTCTGAAGCTGTCTTCAGACAGCTTTTTTCTTTTTATTGACTCAAAATTTTAGACAAAAGTTCTTCATCAAATTCCTGTTTTTTGAGCATTTCAATTTCAAGCTTGTAAGGCGGTTTTTTGTTTTTCTTGTCTTCCCCTACATAAGGTGTTTCAAGTATTTTCGGAACATCTGCAAGCTTTGGATGGTGGACGATGCTGTTTAAGGCTTTAAATCCAATATGCCCAAAGCCAATATTTTCATGGCGGTCTTTTCTTGCACCAATTGGATTTTTGCTGTCATTCACATGCAGCACTTTTAACCGGTCAAGTCCTATAATCCGATCAAATTCCTCCAGTACGCCATCAAAATCATTTATCAAGTCATATCCTGCATCATGTGTATGGCATGTATCAAAACAAACGGAAAGATGCTGGTTGTGTGTGACACCTTCTATGATCTGAGCAAGCTCTTCAAAGGATCTTCCGCATTCTGAGCCTTTTCCAGCCATTGTTTCAAGAGCGATCTGGACGTTTTGGTTCTGTTCCAGCACTTCATTCAGACCTTCGATAATCTTATTTATGCCCGTTTCAGCTCCTGCTCCAACGTGGGCTCCCGGGTGAAGGACAATTTGTCTGGCACCAATAGCTGCGGTGCGCTGAATTTCCGAATGGAGAAATTCTACCCCAAGTTTAAAGGTAGCTGGGTTTGAAGTATTCCCGATATTAATAATGTAAGGAGCATGAACAATGATATGATCAATTCCATTTGCCTTCATATGGGCCTGTCCTGCCTCAATGTTCAAGTCCTCTATTTTTTTCCTGCGGGTGTTCTGAGGAGCACCTGTATAGATCATAAAGGTATTAGCTCCATAGGAAGCTGCTTCCTCACTTGCTGCAAGCAGCATATGTTTCCCGCTCATTGACACGTGTGATCCAATTCTAAGCATGCTGATCCCCCTATTTGCTTCTTCGGTTAAGTCTTCTTTGTCTCTTTTTAATTTCTTCCATTTCCCGGGAGATTTTTTTCTTATACCCAGGTTTTACCTTGCCCGGCCTTCTTACTAACCTGCTAGCCACTGTATCTGTTTCATCTGCTTCTTTTTTTCTATTTTTACGGCGCTTCCGGTCCTCAAGTGTTTTCCACTCACCGCCAGCAAGATCTTTATGATCAAATGTAATCCCAAGTTTTTCAAGTCTTGCAAGTGCATCCTCGTCCGAAACATCATAAAGCGTTGCAGCAATTCCTGAGTAGCCTGCTCTTGCAGTTCGCCCAACACGATGAATATAAAAATCCAGATCTGAAGGAAGCTCATAATTTATGATATGACTGACACCTTCGATATCTATACCCCTTGCAGCAAGATCTGTTGCAACAACATATTGAAACTCAAGATCATTGACTCGTTTCATCATTTGTTTTCGTTCCCGGGGAGAAAGGCCTCCATGTATGCGTCCTACCTTAAGGCCTTTAGCAATCAGCGCATCCGCCACTTCATCTGCCCGCTTTTTTGTATTGGTAAAAACTATCGCAAGGTAAGGATTAAAAGCCTTCAGCATATCGTAAACAAGAGCTGTTTTTTCTCTATGTCTTAAAGGAACTAGAACATGCTGTATTTTTTCAGCTGTTGCCTGATTAGGCTGAACATGGGAATATTTCGGATTCTCCATGTATTTTTTCAAAAAAGGCTTTAGTTTTTCAGGAATAGTCGCTGAAAAGACCAAAAGCTGCAGATCTTCCGGCATATGGGCGCCAATCGTGTCAACATCCTCCAAAAATCCCATATCAAGCATTAAATCAGCTTCATCAACGACCATTGCTTTTGCCTGGTGTACAAAAAGAGCCTTTTCTTTAATAAGGTCTTTAATTCTTCCAGGAGTTCCGATAACAAGCTGGGGCTGGTTTTTCAGTTTTTCAATTGTCCTCTGCTTGTCCGTTCCGCCAATATAGCAGCGTGCATTGACTGTTGCAGGAGAATGCTTCAGAAGTTTTAAAGCTTCCTGGTAAATCTGATTAGCCAATTCCCTTGTTGGCGCTGTCACAACAACCTGCACAGCATCAAGGTCTGCTTCTATTTTGTTTAAAAGCGGAATGAGATAAGCATGAGTTTTGCCTGTTCCTGTTTGAGACTGGCCGATAACACTATCGCCTTTTAAAACAGATGGGATCAGTCGTTCCTGTATTTGTGTGGGGTTGTTAAATCCAAGTTCTTTCACCGCAGATATCATGAAGGGTTGTAGACCGAATCGTTCAAAATTATTTTGTTTCATTTAATTAGCTCCTTTTTAGGAAGAAGTTTCTTTCTTCACTTAATCCATCTCCACATTATAAACGATTCCCTATTAAAACACCATCGGACATATTATGCCTATCTTTTAGAAGAGGGACGCTTTACGCAAACACTTTTTTAGAAACCGGCATACATTACATTAGACAAATGCATTAGGAAGGAGCAATACTATGTTTCCACAAAGACCCATGCCTCCCATGGGGCCGGCACAGCGAGGAATGATGAGGTTAGCAGGCCGTATACCTATGAACGGAGGACAGCCATTCAATGGCGGATTTAATGGTGGACAATTTTTGGGCCAGGGTGCAAGAACCCCTTTTGGCGGAATGGCTGGAGGACAAAATTTCGGAGCACAGCAATTAGCTGGAAGAGCAGGCGGGGGAGGATTAAGAGGATTACTTTCTAAAATCATGCCTTTTGGACAGGGTGCTGGAAATGCAGGAGCTGGAGGAGCGGCACGGGGCCTTGCTAATCTTGGAGGAGCTGCCCAAGGCGGATCCGGTGTGGGCGGTGTCACACAAGGACTTTCAAGTCTTGCAAATCCTTCGAATATATCCGGAATGCTTGGAAATGTTCAAAAAGCACTTGGTATGGCACAGCAGGTTACCCCGATGATTCAGCAATACGGCCCTCTTGTTAAGAACCTGCCTGCAATGTACCGCATATTCAGCCAGCTGAAAAGCGGCGGAAATGATGACTCTTCTGAGGAAAATCAATCAGAAGTTTCCGACGAGAAAAAAAATGAAACCCCCGCTTCTGCCAAAGCTAAACAAAAGGCTCCTGTATCTGAAACGCCAGATGAACACACCCCTTCTGCCAAGGTTAAACAAAAGGCTCCTGTATCTGAAACGCCAGATGAAACGGAAGATGCGCCAGCCCCTAAGAAAACTGTTTCTGGAAGAAAGCCTGGCACTTCAACTCCGCGCATGTATGTGTAGCAGCCTTTGAAATCTATTAGCTCTTCCTTTATAATAAGTAAGAGATTATGAGAGTTAAAAGCCGTCTGACGGCTTTTTTCGTTCAATTCTTTCCCAGCTAGGAGGAAGATGAATTAATGGAGATTATTAAAATTGCGCCACGCGGCTATTGCTATGGAGTGGTTGATGCCATGGTCATTGCTAAAAATGCTGCGATGGATAAAAATTTGCCAAGACCGATCTATATTTTAGGAATGATCGTTCACAATAAACATGTTACAGATGCTTTTGAAGAAGAAGGCATTGTCACCCTTGATGGAAGCAACAGACTCGAAATTCTGGAGAAGGTTGAAAGAGGAACCGTTATTTTCACCGCTCACGGCGTTTCACCGGAAGTGCGAGAACTGGCTGAAAGAAAGGGCCTGACAGCAATTGACGCAACTTGCCCTGATGTTACGAAAACCCATGACCTCATCAGAGCGAAAAAAGCGGAAGGCTATGATGTCATTTATATCGGAAAAAAAGGCCATCCTGAGCCGGAAGGAGCTGTCGGGGTTGCTCCTGAAATCGTTCATCTTGTTGAAACAGAGGCAGATGTTGAAGGGCTTCATTTGACCCGTGACAAACTGATTGTAACCAATCAGACAACGATGAGCCAATGGGATGTCTATGACATTATGGAAAAGGTAAAAGAGAAATATCCGCATGTAGAATATCATCAGGAAATTTGCCTTGCAACACAGGTTCGTCAGGAAGCTGTTTCAGAGCAAGCAAAGGATGCTGATCTAACCATCGTTGTCGGTGACCCTAAGAGCAATAACTCAAACAGGCTTGCACAGGTTTCTGAACAAATTGCCGGAACAAAAGCATACAGAATCGGCGCCTTATCCGAGCTTAAGCTTGAATGGCTTAAAGGTGTAAAAAAGGTCGCCATCACAGCAGGCGCTTCCACTCCGACACCAATTACAAAGGAAGTCATCAAGTTTTTGGAGCAATATAACCCAGAGGATGAAGCAACATGGAATCTTAATCATTCAGTTCCTCTGAAAAAGATTCTGCCGAAGGTTAAAATACAAAGCAGCTAAATTTCTGCAGCAAAAAAACAGACTTTTAAAAGTCTGTTTTTTTGTTTAAGGCTTTTTACTCTTTTAAATAAATTCAAAAGGATCTGTATTAAGCTCTGAAGGGAAAATACTCACTTCGTATTTTTTCTCTTCACACATCGATAACAGCTGATCCGTTACCCCTTTTTTCATTACTTTCTCTACATTATGGCCGGGATCTATAACATTCAGTCCCATCATCATCGCATCATGGGCTACGTGATAATACAGATCTCCTGTTACAAAAACATCAGCACCGGAAAATTTCGCCTGGGTAATGTATTTATTGCCGTCACCGCCAAGTACAGCAACTTTTTTCACTTTGCTGTTCTTCTCTCCAACCATACGAACCCTTTTGACATCCAGTGCTTTTTTCACATGCTCTGCAAATTGTCCGAGAGTCATTTCCTCTTCCAGTCTGCCGATTCTTCCTAGTCCAAGCTCGATTCCTTCATTATCAAGAGGAAAGATATCATAGGCTGCCTCTTCATATGGATGCGCCTTTAATACAGCTTGAATGACAGGACGCTGAAGCTCCTCCGGAAAAATGGTTTCAACCTTAACTTCCTCTACCTTTTCAAGATTGCCTTTTTGGCCTATGTACGGATTTGTGTTTTCAAGCGGAAGAAATCGTCCCTCGCCTTTTACTTGAAAAGAACAGTGTGAATAATTTCCGATATGGCCTGCGCCTGCATTAGAAGCGGCCTCTATTACAGATTCCTCATGCCCTGCTGGAACCATCACCGCAAGCTTCTTTAACTTCCCTTTTAAGGTTGGTGCCAATACCTTTGTATCAGTCAAACCAAGGGCGCTTGCCAGTAAATCATTCACACCGCCTTCAGCCACATCAAGGTTCGTGTGGGCAGCATAGACAGCGATATCGTGCTTGATGCATTTTTCAATGATTCTTCCTGAAGTCTGATCAGTCTGAATATGTTTCAGAGCCCTGAAAATGGGCGGATGATGAGCAATAATCAAATCTGCTTTCTTATCTATTGCTTCATCCACTACGTTTTCAAGCACATCCAGGGCAATCATAATGCTGTTGATCGGCTTATTCAGCGTGCCTATTTGAAGACCGATTTTATCGCCTTCAACAGCGTATTTTTTTGGGGAAAAGCTTTCGAATAATTCAATGATTTCATAGCCATTAGGTGTTTTACTCATTAAGAGCTTCCTCCTTAACCATAGCAATAAGCTTTTTTAGTTCTTCCTTTTTTTCCTGATTTTCATGATTTGCGGCACTCTTATCCAGTTTTTGAATAATGCCTTCCCAATGCTTTAGCTCAAGACTCCACTTCTTCAAGAAAACCGGATCCTTTTCTTTCGCTAAATAAGGACCTAATAAAATGCCAGCATCCAAGTCCATTCCTCTATACGAAGCATCAGGGTTCCCTTTTTCGGCAATAAGTATTTCGTAAATTTTACTATCCTCTTCCAAAATGGATTCGTCTTTCAGTTCCCACATGTTGTCTAAAAGCCATTTTCTGATATGGTTTGCATGAATATTCGGCTGAAGGATGAGCCGCTCCGATCCGTTCAGCTTCTCCTTGCCCTGCTCCAATATCTTCGTAATTAATCCTCCGCCCATTCCTGCAATGGAAACACAAGTCACTTCTCCAGCTGCAATAACTTCCAGCCCGTCTCCCTTACGCACTTCGACAAGACCTGTAAGCCCACTTTTTTGAACCTGCTGCATGGCAGAACGAAATGGCCCGTCCACCACTTCTCCCGCTATGGCCTTCGAGGCTAGCTGGTGCTTCACTGCATAACAAGGCAAATAGGCGTGATCTGATCCAATATCTGCAAGGATCGCGCCATGAGGTATGTAATCTGCAACTTTTTGCAGCCTTCTTGATAATTTGGTTTCATTCATAATGTCATCACCACTGATTATTATTCTATTAGAGGAATGCGTTTACTCTAATTAAGTTGTATTCCAAGGACTATCATAACATAATGTCTGGGATGGTTTCCTTAATGGGTATTTGCTGCGGTTTTTGTTGTGAAGGTCTCTGTCCCCAAAGCTCACCTTGGACCTGGCCCCCAGTGCGCTAATGGAATAAAGATGTGTCCCTTCAACACTTTAAGCCTTGCAATTAAAGAAATTCAAACGAGTTTCCTATGTCCTTCATTGCTTTAGAGAAACCGGGGACAACGGCTTAACTCAAGACACCTGGCCCCCATTCAATTAAAGCGGCACAGATGTGGCCCCTCCACGCCAAAAGCTTAGTACAGCCATGAATAAAACAGGGCAGTCTCTGTCCTTCATTGCTTTAAATTAACAGGGGACAGGAGCATTAAATGTTGCAGCCCTGTCCCCGTACCCCTCCCCTTATAAAACGAAAAAAATCCTTCACATAAGCAAAGGACTGGCACATCAAGATTGGCACTTTATTTAAGATTGGACACCCATTTGGTCATGGCATCTAATTTTTCTGGAGGGACCAAACCTGCTGGCATTCCTCCGCCGCCATTTTTAATTTGATTTTTTATTTCGTCAGGGCTTGCCTTAATGCCTGCTAATTTGGGACCGACTCCTCCCTGGTACTTATCACCGTGACATTGCAGGCAATTTTGTTTATAAATTTCATCCGGGGAAGCGTTTGCAATATCCGTTGTTTTTGGTTTTTCTTCCTTGCCGGCAAGCTTCTTGTTATCAGCGAGTCCTTTGAAGGAAAACAGAAAAATAAGACCAATCCCAAGTATGGCAATTAAAGCAAAAGGCACTAGCGGATTACGTTTCATTTGGTCCCCTCCCTTATGTAATGGCTATATATATGGCTTGATTAATCACTATTTATTTTACTTTAATTTTACAGTAAGGAAAAGGAAATTAACAAAACATTTGGACAAATTTTTATAAATTGTCACAGATTAGCAATACATTGTTTAACAGCCGATCTGCCTTGCAATTACCATTCTTTGAATTTCACTTGTTCCCTCGCCTATTTCGGTAAGCTTGGCATCGCGCAAGTATCGCTCTACATGATAGTCCTTCATGTAACCATATCCGCCATGAATTTGAATGGCCTGGTTTGCAACCTCTGAACTGATTTCTGAGGCATACAGCTTGCACATGGACGCCTCTTTTGTAAATGGCTTTCCTTGGTCTTTAAGCCAAGCTGCCTTGTAAACCATATTTCTGGCGAGTTCTATTTTCATCGCCATGTCTGCAAGCTTGAATTGAATCGCCTGGAAGGTTGACAAGCTGCGGTTAAATTGTTTTCTTTCCTTAGCATAAGCCAGAGCCTTTTCATAAGCTGCCTGAGCGATCCCTACTGACATAGCACCTATGCCAATCCTGCCGCCGTCTAACGTTATTAAAAATTGTTTAAACCCTGCGCCTCTTTCTCCTAAAAGATTCTCCTCAGGCACCCTTACATCCTCTAGAACGAGTTCTGTTGTATTAGAAGAGTTGAGTCCCATTTTTTCGTAATTGTCTATTACTCTAAACCCGTTCGCATCAGTAGGAACAATGATAGCACTGATTTCTTTCTCGCTGCCCTCTCTGCCAGTCACAGCAGTAAGCGCTAGAAACTTGGCATAAGAAGCATTTGTTATAAAACATTTGCTTCCGTTGATGACGAACTCTCCGTCCTCTGTTTTTGCTTCTGTCATCGTACCGCCTGCATCTGATCCTGCATTTGGCTCAGTCAGTCCAAAGGCACCAAGAGATTCTCCGCTGCATATTTGAGGAAGATATTTTTGTTTCTGTTCTTCTGTCCCGAATAAATAGATCGGGGCTCCGCCTAAAGAAATATGAGCAGAATACGTAATCCCCGCTGAGCCGCATGCTCTGCTTAACTCTTCCGTTACAATAGCAAAGCTTACCGTGTCAGCCCCGCTTCCTCCATAAGCTTCTGAAAAAGGCAGCCCAAGCATCCCCATTTCGCCAAGCTGTTCAAAAATCTTTTTTGGAAAAGCTTTTGTTTTATCTCTTTCTTCCGCTCCCGGAGCTACTACTTCGTTTGCAAATTCACGAATCGTTTTTTGAATTAGCTTTTGTTCTGCTGTTAATTCAAAGTTCATATTATCCCCCCCGTATGTACGCGCTTACATTTTCTATTATAGTTTTCCGCTCTAATTTTCACAACTTTTTAAATCTTTATTTTATTGGCTCTGTTAAACTTGGCTGTTGATTGCAGCAAGCAGCACTAAAAGCTTAGCGGGCTTACCTTAGAGCCTCCTCGTCGCTTTACTCCTGCGGGGTCTCCCTTGACACGCTTTTCTAAGCAGGAGTCTCAGCACCCGATCAACAAGGTGTAAAAATCAACATTCAGCTTTAACTGAGCCATTTTATTAGACGAAAAATTTTACTGCAAATAAAATGACCGCGATTGCAGAAGAAAAAAGAAAAGATTTCATTTTCCATTTTAATCCAACGAAAATCCACAAAAGACTATTCAGCAAAATGGTAAATCCTAAAACCAGCTGCTGACCCGGCATGAATGTTTGTGCTGTATGGATAGACATAAGCAGAAGCAGTATAGCGCCCGCTCCAAGCGGAACAATGCGATGATATTTGCTTGATGATTTGACGATTAATACGGAAGTAGAGATAAATAAAACACCTACAATGGTCATTTGCAAAAGGTAAGACAATTTTGTAAAATAAATGACAAGTAAAGAAATTGTTATAAATACCAGGGACAAGAGAGTTGATATTAGCTTTTCTCTGTATGCAGGACGTTTCTTCTCATTTGCTGATTCAGACGAAGCCTGGTTTTCGTCACCTCCAGTATATAAAGCAAGGAGAAAATCGCAATAGGTATTTGGAAGAAGACTATTTTCTTTCCAATAAAGAATTTCCTGAATTATAATCGTTTTTCGCTGATTGTCCATAATACTCTCCCTAAACGTTATTCTAATGTTATTGTAAAAAGGGAATAAAAAGTTGTAAATACTTATTTAAGTAAGCGTTTACAAATTGTGTATGAAAAAATTCTTTTTTTAAAATAATGCTGTTTTCGCAAAGATTATTCGTATAATCTTAGAAAGATTAACTTTGTGGCATCTTTTCTTAAACTTCGCAAGTGTATCCCTGCTTCTATAATGGAGAAAAAACAACAAAGTTTAAGAAAAGTGCCTAAAATAAAAAAAGAGGCGGAACATTGTCCGCCTGTTCAGGTAATTCTATTCTAAAAAGTCTTTCAATCGCTTGCTTCTGCTTGGGTGGCGAAGCTTGCGAAGGGCTTTGGCTTCAATTTGGCGGATCCGTTCACGGGTAACCCCGAATACTTTGCCAACTTCCTCCAAAGTTCTAGTGCGTCCATCGTCCAGTCCAAATCGTAAACGAAGAACGTTCTCTTCACGGTCAGTCAGAGTATCCAGAACATCTTCGAGCTGCTCTTTTAAAAGTTCGTAGGCAGCATGCTCAGATGGTGAAGTCGCGTCCTGGTCCTCGATAAAATCACCAAGATGGGAATCATCTTCTTCCCCTATCGGAGTTTCTAGAGATACAGGCTCTTGAGCAATTTTCAATATTTCTCTAACCTTATCTGGTGTAAGGTCCATATCCTCTGCAATTTCTTCCGGAGAGGGTTCACGGCCAAGGTCCTGGAGCAGCTGGCGCTGAACCCTGATCAGTTTATTTATCGTTTCAACCATATGCACTGGAATCCGGATTGTTCTAGCCTGATCGGCAATAGCACGGGTAATGGCCTGACGAATCCACCATGTAGCATACGTACTGAATTTGAAGCCTTTGCGATAGTCGAACTTTTCAACAGCTTTCATAAGACCCATGTTGCCTTCTTGAATAAGGTCAAGGAACAGCATGCCTCGTCCAACATAGCGTTTTGCGATACTGACAACAAGGCGCAGGTTCGCTTCTGCCAGACGGCGCTTCGATTCTTCATTGCCTTGTTCAATACCTAGGGCAAGCTGAATTTCTTCATCAGCAGAAAGAAGGTCAACTCTTCCGATTTCCTTCAGGTACATCCTTACCGGATCGTTGATTTTCACTCCTGGAGGAACACTTAAGTCGTTAAGATCAAATTCTTCTTCTTTAGCTAATTCCTGTATTTTAGGGTCGTCAGCTTCCTCATTTTCACCGTGAAGCTCAACCCCTTGCTCACCTAGAAATTCATAATACTCATCCAATTGGTCTGATTCAATTTCGAAGTTTGACATGCGTTCAGCAATTTCATCGTATATTAAGAATCCGCGTTTTTTACCAAGCTCCGTAAGTTGATCCTTTACTTGTTCTAATGTTAATTCGGATTCATGGGTCTGTTTGTCAGCCATTGGATCCCCTCCTTCCAAACTCTAAAGCACATTTATATTAAAACAATGAACAGCAACCTTAAGTACAGAGTTTACCGGTCATTAATACTGCACACATTTTACTCTGTTTGCTATTTAAAAGACCTTTTAAGCTGAACTATTTCCATCGCTATTTTTGCAGCTTTCAGATAGTCCTTAATTCTTTCAGCCTCATTTTTTTCAGCTTCTTTTTCCTTTATGATTAACATTTTTTGATGATTCAAGACCTGCTTCACATAATCCTGCATTTCCCGCTCGCTAAAATCATCATTAATCTGTATCATGGCAATTTCGGAAACCGTCTGATACAGCTCCGGATCCGGAAGCTTTTGCAAAAATGTACTGACGTTTTCTTCATTTCCTTCTTCATAATAGGCGTATAAATAAGTAACGATAGCGCGATGTTCTTCAATATTAAATTGAAGGCCTACTCGATCAAGGACTTTTTGAGCATCATCTCTGCTTTTTAGCATATGGGCAATCAGCATTCGCTCAGCGTTGTGGAACGCGGGGCGCAGTCTTTTTTTATTGGCAGGGCGCGTCTTTACAGCAGCTGGCGATTGAGAACCTGGTGCCTGTATGGGGCCTCTCGCATCGCGCGAAGCTGTTTTTCTCAATTCCTGCAGCCGCTCCTTTAACACTTCCATTCCGAGCGAGAACTCGGTGGAAATCTGCTTTAAGTAAATTTCCTGTTCAACGGCATTTTGCAGTTTACTGATTTCTTTAACAGCCTGCTCAATATATTGAAGCCTTTCCGCTTCATTTTGAAGGTTCCTTCCCCTCCTGAAATAGTGCATTTTAAATGCCATAAACGAAATGCTGGCCCCTATTACATCATTCTTGAACTTTGCCGCTCCAAATTTTTTGATGTAGTCATCGGGGTCGAGACCATCTGGTATCATGGCGATCTTCACTGCACATCCCATATCAGTCATTGTCTTAGCCGCTCTCATAGCTGCCTCAACACCTGCATTGTCTGCATCATAGCAAATAACGATGCTGGCACTGTTTCTTTTTAAAATTTTTGCCTGTTCCTCAGTCAGCGAAGTTCCCATCGTGGCCACAGCATTTTCCACTCCAGCCGAAACTGATGATATAACATCCGCAAAGCCTTCAAGCAAAACTGTCTCCTGATGCTTACGTATATGTATTCTTGCTTGGTAAAAATGATAAAGGAGTCTGCTTTTATTAAATATTTTTGTTTCAGGGCTGTTTAAGTATTTCGGCTGTTCATTTGACAGTACCCTGCCGGAAAACGCGACAGTATTTCCATGGTGATCATGGATGGGAAACATAATCCTGTTGCGGAAACGGTCCAAAAATTCCTGTCCGCCGGATTTTTTAACCAGAAGGCCCGCTTGCTCCATCAGTGATGGGTCATAACCTCTTTTGGTAAGAAACTTTGTTACAAAGTCCCATGATGGAAGGGAATAGCCAATTTCAAATTTCTCAATTGTTTCCTTGGTAAATCCCCTATTCAGGAGATATTCCAAAGCGTCTTCGCCTTCCTTTGTGTTTAGAAGCAAATGATGGTAGAATTTTTTTAACAGTTCATGAGCTTCCAGCATTTTCTTTTCAGCCGCTTCAAGCTTTGCATTACTTTTTGCCGGCTGAATGTTTTCTGGCATTTCGATGTTCTGTCTTTGAGCGAGCTTTTGAACAGCCTCTCCAAATTCTGTACCTTCCATTTGCATTAGAAAAGAAAATACGTTTCCGCCGGCACCGCATCCGAAACAATGGAAAATCTGCTTCTCTGGTGAAACGGAAAACGAAGGAGTATTTTCGCCATGGAAGGGGCATAAACCAAAGTAATTGCGCCCTTGTTTCTTCAATTGAACGTATTCATTAATAACGTCCACAATGTCTGAAGATTGTTGAACTTTTTCAATAACCTCTTCTGGAATTCGATTTGCCATGCTAACAACTCCGTGTAACATCTAATTCGCGACTCAGAAATCATTTCCTGCATGTTTCGACAGGATTTTTTCTAGCTGGCATCTAAAAGCATGCTTATCTGCTTCTGTAAGCTTCTTCGGGCCTTTTAGATAATTCCCGCTTCTTCTTTCCATAGCAGACAAATATCGGAACTGCAAGGCCGTTTCAATGTTAGTATCTGTATATTGTTTACCCTTTGGAGTAAGCACTATAACGTCCTTTTTCACAAGCAAGCCTGCCAGCCCAATATCCTGGGTTACTGTAATATCAGAAGAACCTGCGTGATTTATGATATAAAGATCGGCAGCTTCTTTGCCAGTATCCACATAAATCCATTTCCCTCCAAATGTTTGTGAAGTTTGATGGTTATAAGAGGCGACGAAAATCACATCAAGGCCATATTTTTTAGCTGTTGCCGAGATTTCATCTTTCACTGGACAGGCATCTGCGTCTACATAAATTTTCGGCATTTTTTCGTCAATTTTCACTATTCTCCATCACTCCGCTAAAATCCTTCTTTCCATTGACAATAGGAATCGGTATTCATTGTCGAATTTATTTTCTATAAGAATTCTTGACAGGTGCTAATAAGTAGTTTATTCTCTTATTCCAAAGTCTAAACCTAAAAGAATGTAATTTTATCACAATTTTTTATTATAATGCAAAGTTTTTCATTTTTCCAGTCTTTTTTCTTAATTTGAAGGTATTCTCAATATTTCCCTGCTGTTTTCCTGTTACATTATAAAAACTCAGAGTACGATGGTCCAATTTTAAAAAATGGCCATTCTACTCTGAGTTTTTATTAAGCTAACATAGTGATAACCGTTTTATTTTAAACTCTTGTGTGCAGCAATCAGTTTTTGTAATTGTTCATTAAGGTCTGAATATTATTTGCAGTCTCTTCTACTGCTTTATTCGAAACATCAATGACATGGCAGCCTATACGGCTGATTATTTTTTCGAAGAATGTTAATTCTTCTTTAATCCGTTCAATATTAGCATAGATGGCTTTATCATTTAATCCAAGTGATTTCAGCCGCTCTCTTCTGATATTGTTTAATTTTTCAGGACTAATTTTAAGCCCGATGCATTTTTCAGGAGGAACCATGAAAAGCTCTTCCGGAGGCTCCACCTCAGGTACAATCGGCACGTTGGCCACCTTAAAGCGCTTATGAGCCAAATATTGTGATAGAGGTGTTTTTGACGTTCTTGATACTCCGACTAAAATGATATCTGCCTTCAGTATGCCTCTTGGATCCCTTCCGTCATCATACTTTACAGCAAACTCAATTGCTTCCA
The DNA here is from genome assembly GCF_049220665.1 of Chryseobacillus diguaensis. NCBI lineage: Bacteria > Bacillati > Bacillota > Bacilli > Caryophanales > Bacillaceae > Chryseobacillus > Chryseobacillus diguaensis. The sequence goes on along the minus strand of NZ_JBMKNV010000003.1, from coordinate 443,019 downwards.
CCTTTTTAAAATAGTCCTCATCAAGCTTCCTGACTCTTCCGGGCTCATATTTCGCCTTTTTTCCATAAGAAGCTTCCATCTGGTCTATTAACGGCCCCATAATATCGTGATAAGGCACTCCCTTTTTTTCAGCTTCTTCTATCAAATAATGCCTCAGTTCAGGCACTACAAGAGTAAAACAAATAATCGAATGATCCGCACTCGCATAATTGATTACTTCCTGAATCGTTGATTTATCTTCCACATATGGAATGCGTCTAACCACAGTATGAGCAGCTGCCCCGTTGAATTGGCTGATCGCCGCTTTTACTACTAGTTCTGCCGTTTCCCCAACAGAATCTGAAACTACATAAAGTGTCCGGTTTTTCATCCAGTTCCCCCATTTCCCTAAGGCTCTTATCTTAAACTTTGCTGCTTCTCCCTCCATATTTCTCTTACACGGCCCTTGATTTGGCATGAACTTTAACAAAATGCCCGAAGCAAGTCTAAATGCGTGAAAGCTTATACAAATAGAAGCAATCTATTGTGAAAACAGCCCTCTTTAAGGCTAAATTATATCATTTTCAGCAAGTCGCACCAGAATTTTTGCCATATTGGTTTTTGTAATCCTGCCGGTAACTTCAAACCCCTTCTCAGAATCTTTAATAACAGGAAGGGCATCGATTTGCTTCTCTATTAATGAGCCCGCTACATCTACAATCAGATCATCATTTCGGCAAACCGTTATGTTTGGCATCCGGGTCATAATAATATTGACTGGAATGGAACTGAGCTCTTGTTTTCCAATGCTTGCCCTAAGCAAATCTTTTCTTGAAAGAACACCTGCCAAAATAGCATTTTCGTCCACAACAAAAAGGGTGCCGACGTCTTCCAGAAACATAGTCACGATGGCATCGTAAACAGATACATTCTCATTCACTACAATAGGGATGGATTGAAAATCCTTCACTTGAAGCTTCTTCAGCTGTTCTGATAAAACTTGGCTTCCTGTTTTCCCTGTATAAAAATAACCTACGCGGGGACGTGCTTCTAAATACCCTGACATTGTCAATATGGCCAGATCAGGGCGAAGAGTTGCCCTTGTCAGACTAAGCTTTTCGGCTATATGTTCCCCAGTAATCGGACCATTTTCTTTTACAATTTGCAAAATGGTTTCCTGGCGTTTGTTCAATTCGATTTTACTCACCACCCTTTTCTCTGGAGCTGTCCGCTTTAAGCATTTTTTATGAATATACTGCTAAAATGCCTAAGATAATTCAGGAAATCTTGAACGGTCGCTTTTCCCTGGGGCATAGGCTTCAGCTCCCATTACCTCTATGTAGAAAACCAAATAGGCTATACTATATATGAATATTATATACTAATGAAAGCAGAATTACAGTCAGATTTTCACCGTATAGAAAAAGGAGCTGACCAAAAGGAAGCGCGAAGCACTTATAGGTCAGCCCAATTTTCTCCTGTATTATTTTACAAGAATGGCATTCATATTGGCAAACAGCTTGATTAATTCAGAGAGCTCAACTAATTGAGCAAGCCTGTTGCGGCGAAGTTTTTCATCATCTGCCATTACCATCGTATTGTCAAAATAAGCATCAATAAATGGCTTAAGACTGCTCAGATTAGCATAAATTCCTTCATAATCCGCATTTTGATGATTGTTCTTAATGGAGGACTTAGCTTCTTCCACTTTTTCAAACAGCTCTTTTTCCTGGTCATTTTCAAAAATGGCTGAATCAACAGATGCAGCTTCACCTTTTTTCGCGATATTTAAAACACGTGATAATGATTCAATAATTTCTTTAAATTCCGCATTCGTTGACTCTTTTTGCAGTATTTCCGCTCTTTTAAGCAAAGAAGCCGCTTCATGCTCATTGGACTCCAGTACTGCATCAACCAAGTCATAACGAATTTCTTTTTCAGCCAGAATATATTTAAGGCGCATCTTGAAGAAGTTCAGCAGCTCAGCCTTCGTTTCTTTACTGTTTTCTATCTCCAGTCCATCAAGTGCAAGCTCGAACAGTTCTTCCAGCGGAAGTCTCCAGTCTTTTGCAATCAGAATCTGGACAACACCGCTTGCCTGTCTCCTTAGTGCATAAGGATCCTGTGAGCCAGTCGGCACCATGCCAATTGAGAAAAATGCACAGATAGTATCCATTTTATCTGCAATGGCTACTGCTGCTCCAGCATTTGTTGAAGGCGCCTGATCCTCTGCATGGCGGGGCATATAATGTTCATTAATTGCCTTCGCTACTGTTTCATTTTCTCCAAGTATTCCCGCATATTTCTCACCCATGATGCCTTGAAGCTCAGGGAACTCGTAAACCATATGCGTGACGAGGTCAAATTTGCTGATTGCCGCGGTTCTTTTTGCATCAGCTTGATCTTCTTTGGAAAGGCCAAGCTTTTCAGTGAGCTTATCCGTCAGCTTTTCAATCCTGCGAACTTTGTCTCCAAGAGAACCCAGCTCTTCATGAAAAACAATTTTTTCGAGCTTTGCCAGAGCATCGTCAATTTTAAGCTTATGATCTTCTTTATAGAAGAAATCAGCATCAGACAGGCGGGCTCTCAGCACTTTTTCGTTACCCCTTGCCACATTGTCAAGATGCTCTTTGTTGCCGTTGCGGACTGTCACAAATTTCGAAAGCAGTGTTCCATCTTCAGATTTCACCGGGAAATATCTTTGGTGTTCTTTCATGGATGTGATGAGCACTTCATCAGGCAGCTTGAGAAATTCATCTTCAAACTCTCCATACAGTGCTGTCGGATATTCTACGAGGTTATTTACTTCCTCAAGCAAATCCTCATCAACTGGGATCACAAAGCCATTTTCTATTTCAAGCTCTTTCAATTGCTGAAGGATCAGTGTTTTTCTCTTTTCAGGATCTGCGATGACAAACTCTTTTTCAAGAGCATTTTCGTAATCTAAAGGTTTTAGCACAGCCGTCTCTTTTCCTAAAAAACGGTGCCCAAAAGTTTTCGTATCTGTCTGCACGCCAGTGATGCCAAACGGAATCACTTCTTCACCAAACAGAGCTACAAGCCATTTTATCGGTCTCGCATACCGAAGCTCATTGCTTCCCCACTTCATGTTTTTTGGAAAAGAAAGGCTTGTAATGATCCCTTCCATTTCTGGCAGAAGCTCAAATGCCGGCTTTCCTTTTACAAATTTTTGAACATGGGCATATTCAATGCCTTTTAATTCTTTAAAATAAATATCCTCGACTTTTACGCCCTGCCCTCTTGTGAAGCCCATAGCTGCCTTGGACCAGTTTCCACCCGCATCGAGAGCAATTTTTCTTGCTGGCCCCTTTGCTTCCTCTTCTATATCTTCCTGTTTTGCTGCAACATCTTTTATCAGTACAGCAAGCCTTCTCGGAGTAGAGTACAGGGAAACCTCACCGTAAGAAAGCTTTTTATCCTTCAGCCATCCCTCAAGCTTCCTTCCCAGCTGATTCATAGCATCCGTCACAAACCTTGCAGGAAGTTCTTCAAGTCCTATTTCTAAAAGCAAATCTCGATTATTCATGATCGCTAGCCCCCTTTTCTTTCAGCATTGGGAATCCAAGCTTTTCCCGTTCATCAAAGTAAGTCCTGGCCACTTTGCGCGCCAAATTCCTCACCCTGCCGATATACCCTGTTCTTTCCGTTACAGAGATTGCTCCTCTTGCATCAAGAAGGTTAAACGTGTGAGAGCATTTTAAAACATAATCATAGGCTGGATGAACAAGCCCTTCATTCATTTGGCGGTGTGCTTCTTTTTCATAGATGGTAAACAGCTGAAAAAGCATATCAGGATCGGATGTTTCAAACGTATATTTTGAATGTTCAAATTCTGGCATCAGAAATATATCCCGCACTGTGTAGCCTTCCGTCCATTCAAGATCAAATACATTTTCCTTATCTTGTATGTAAGAAGCCAAACGTTCAATACCATAAGTAATTTCAACAGAAACCGGCTTGCACTCAATTCCGCCAACCTGCTGAAAATAAGTAAATTGGGTGATTTCCATTCCATCCAGCCAAACTTCCCAACCAAGACCTGCACAGCCAAGCGAAGGGTTTTCCCAGTTATCTTCCACAAATCGAATATCGTGTTCCAGCGGATTAATGCCGAGCGCTTTTAGGGAATCAAGATATAGCTCTTGTATATTATCAGGTGACGGCTTCATAATGACCTGAAACTGATGATGCTGATAAAGTCTGTTAGGATTTTCGCCATAGCGGCCATCTGCAGGACGGCGGGAAGGCTCTACATACGCCACATTCCACGGTTCAGGCCCGACAGCTTTTAAAAATGTATAAGGGCTCATTGTTCCCGCACCCTTTTCCGTATCATAGGCCTGCATTAAAACACAGCCTTGATCAGACCAATGCTTTTGCAAGGTAAGAATCATTTGTTGAATATTCATTCCAATTACCTCCCGATTTGTAATAGCAGCTGAGGATAGGATGGTGAATCCCCGAACAAAAACAAAAAACTCCCGTCCCTATGTCTTAAATTAGACATAGGGACGAGAGTTACCCGCGGTTCCACCCTATTTGCTGTGCTTTAAGCACAGCCACTTTCAGCGCGCTGCTCAGGAATGCCCTTCCTTATTTGCCTTCTTCCGGCTCACACCATCCCGGAATCGCTTTAGTGAATTTCAATAAGTACTTCTTTCCTTCAATGCAGCCTATTATATTACTTGCATATTAATCGAATTTCAGCTTCATGTCAATCTCCCTGAGTGAAATATCACTTGGTTAAAGTCTCTTTTCTTAAGCTTTATTGTTTTTCACCAAAAAAGAATTCTAAAATACAACTGCGCTTTTTAAGAAAAGATGCACGAAGCTTATCTTCATTCGTGTTCGAAACTCATAAGAATAACAACAATCTTTGCAAAAACAGCCTTATAAAAGATGAGATTTATAATTTATCACGCATTTGTTCAACCTGATCCAGAAATTTCTTTGACTTTAAAAAAAGCCCTGAATACTCATCATAATAAGCCTCAATTACTTTTTTCAGTTCAAGCTTAGTTTCAGGCTTAACGGATATTTGGCCAAGCCGGTTTAAATCAAAATAATAAAACAGCCTGAGCAGCTTGACTGCAGTTGGAGAAATAGCGAATCTGTAAGGGTCTTTGTCAAAGCACCGATGGCAGATAAAACCGCCTTCTCTAATGGAAAAATGAAATGTCCCTTCCTTGTTCCCGCACACAGCACAAGAATCGAGCGATGGATGCAGACCTAAAACACTAAGCATCTTCACTTCAAAAATACGGACTAGTATTTCCGGATCAAGACCTTCTCCTAAGTAATGCAGGGTCTGATAAAATAGCTCAAACAAAAAAGGATTGGTTTGCAGGTTTTCCGTTCCCTTGTCGAGCAGTTCAGCTGTATACGAAGCATAGGCAGTCAAAAAAATATCTTCCCTGATCGCCCTCATGCTGTCAATTGTTTCTGCCTGCTGCATGCTGCCAAGCCCGCTGCTTTTTTGGAACATAAACATACCATAAGTAAAAGGCTGGGTTGAGGCAGCCAAACGGCTGTTGGGCTTTTTTGCCCCTCTCGCCATTAGTCCTACTTTTCCCAGCTCTCTTGTATATAATGTGACAATTTTATTGGTTTCTCCATAGTTATTCGTCCGAATAACGATGCCTTCACATTTTTGAAGCAAATCCTCTCACCATCCGGAAGGATCAGGCTATTACGATAGAGGAAAATCAAATTCAGCTTGCTCATCCCCTTGCAAATCGGGCAATTCTTCCCGGTACTGTTCAATTTCTTTAAAAAGAAGGTACGTATCAATATTACCTGTCTGAAAAAAAACCTTCCAGGTAAAATCCAACATAAAACCCCCACCTTTCATCTTTAAGACCAGCAAGCATTTCTTTTCATATCGTTATTATTAGCCATTTCTCCTTCTTTTCATGTTAAACAAATTTTACTAAATCCATTTTGCATAAAAGACAATTTTAGTATCTCTAAATATTAATATTCATCTTCCCTGAAGCCGAAATCACGAAGCTGGGAAAGCCTATTGCGCCAGTCCTTTTGAACCTTTACCCACAGCTCAAGAAATACTCTTGAACCAAGCAGAGCTTCAATATCCACTCTTGCTCTCTGTCCAACTTCTTTCAGCATGCTGCCCTGTTTGCCGATGATGATTCCTTTTTGGGAATCCCGCTCTACCATGATAGTGGCACTAACATAAATAGCTCCTTCATCGCGCCTTTCAATAGCCTCAATGACAACGGCAACTGAATGAGGAATTTCTTCCCTTGTTAAATGAAGCACTTTTTCGCGGATCAGCTCTGAAATAATAAAACGTTCGGGATGATCAGTTACCTGATCAGCAGGATAGTATTGTGGTCCTTCAGGCAAGTATCCTGTTAAGTTTTCAAGCAGCGTATCGACATTGTTGCCCTGCAGTGCAGAAATCGGCACTACTTCTTTAAATGGATAAAGGGCTTTATATTGTTCAATGAGCGGAAATAACCGATCCGGATGAATCTGGTCGATCTTATTAATAACAAGGAAAACCGGTGTGCTGGTTTGTTTGAGGCGTTCAATGATAAATTCATCGCCCCGGCCGTATCCTTCTTCCGCATTGATCATAAATAAAATCATATCAACTTCTTTAAGTGTATTAGTGGCAATTTTCATCATGAAGTCACCGAGCTTATGCTTCGGTTTATGAATTCCCGGTGTATCGATAAAGATGATTTGAGAATCATTTGTTGTATAAACACCCTGAATTTTATTTCGGGTTGTTTGGGGTTTATCACTCATGATAGCAATTTTCTGTCCAATAACTCTATTCAAAAAAGTTGATTTCCCTACATTAGGTCTTCCTATTATTGATATGAATCCTGATTTATATTGTTCGTTAGTCATTTAGATCCTCCGCAGAAAAAGCTCCTGGCAGTAAACCTGCAACAGTCATCTCTTCAATATTGCCTTGAAGATTTGTTAATACAACCTTCATATCACCTGCGCAAAGCTCGGAAATAACCTGTCGGCAAGCACCGCATGGCGGGACAGGACGCTTTGTATCCGCTACAACAGCAATCGCCTCAAATTCCCGTTCTCCCTCTGAATAGGCTTTAAACAAAGCCGTTCTTTCTGCACAATTACACATGCTGTATGCTGCATTTTCAATATTGCAGCCTTTATAAATCTTTCCGTCTTTTGTTAAAAGTGCTGCACCTACTTTAAATTTTGAATAGGGCACATATGCCATTTCTCTGGCTGCTTTTGCTTCTTCGATTAATTTTTCTCTGTTCACTGTTATGGCCTTCCTTTCAGACGGATGTCATGGCAACGCATCCATTCTTATTTTAACTCATTCTGAGTCTATTTTCACTCATCTGAGAATTTTGTTATCAAATTGTTGGAATTTTCTTAATTATATAATTTTAGGGATAAAGATCATAATTCCTAAAATAAACGCTAAAATGGCAAATAGAAATACAGCTCCTGCTGCTGTATCTTTGGCAGCTTTTGCAAGAGGCTTATATTCGCTTGTTACGAGATCAACGGTTCTCTCAATGGCCGTATTCATCAGCTCAAGTGACAGCATCCCGCCGATGAGGAGAAGCACGACCATCCATTCCATTTTTGTTAAATCGAAATAAAACCCGGCAGCTATTGTTAATACGGAAAGGAGACAATGAATTTGAAAATTCCGCTCCTTTTTAAATGTGAGGCGTATTCCATCGGCAGCATGGCGGAAACTGTGAACAAACCTCTTCCATTCAGTCTTTTGGCGTTCTTTTGAGTCCATAGGAATCTAAAATGTCCTTTTGTTTACTGAACATGATTGCTTCATCCTGTTCTGTCATATGATCATAACCAAGTAAATGAAGAAAGCCGTGCACTGCTAAAAAACCTAATTCCCTGCTAAAAGAATGATTATAATCCTCTGCCTGTTCTTTTGCTCTCGGAACTGAAATAATGATATCTCCAAGCATTCGGGGCATATCAGCTCCGATAATTTCTATTTCTCCCTCGCCTTCTTCTTCAAGGGCAAAGGAAATAACATCTGTGGGCTGATCCTTATCCCGATATTCCCTGTTAATTTCCTGTATCCGTTCATTTGTAACAAAGGTTACAGCAAGCTCAGAATCAAGCGCAACATCTTCTTCTTTTGCTGCATGATTCAGCAGTCCTTCGAGCATATCAAGCTGTTCAGCGTCCAGTTCCTTTGTTTCATCTAAAAAATCGATATTCATCTTCATGCTTGTTTCACCTTCTGTTTAGGTACTTCAGGATACTCAATCCTGGAATGGAAAATTCCTTTGAGTGATTCACAAAATGATTTTGCTACCACATCGAGCTCTTTCAATGTTAAATCACATTCATTTAGCTGTCCATCCTGCAGGCGGTCAGAGATAATCCCCCGCACTATTTTTTCTATTCGATCCGGAGTTGGATTGGCCATAGAGCGCACGGCTGCCTCTACACTGTCTGCAATGGAAATAACACCAATTTCCTTTGTTTGCGGCTTTGGTCCAGGGTAGCGGAACTCTCCCTCAAGCACCTCGTCTCCGCGTTCTTTTGCTTTATAGTAAAAATATTTTAATAGGGTTGTGCCATGATGCTGTTCAGCAATATCTACAAATTCTCTCGGCATCTTATGTTTCCGGAGCATTTCAGCTCCATCAACAGCATGGGCAATAATTACATTTTTACTCAGTTGAGGAGATAATTTATCATGCGGATTCTCAAGCTTCATTTGATTTTCAATAAAGTAGTGAGGCCGTTTTGTCTTGCCAATATCGTGATAATATGACCCTACTCTCGCAAGAAGGCCATTGGCGCCGATTGCTTCACAAGCAGATTCTGAAAGATTCGCAACCATTACACTATGGTGGTATGTGCCTGGGGTTTCCGTCAGGATCTTTCTGAGCAGCGGATGGTTAGGACTTGACAGTTCGATAAGCTTCATCGTAGATAAAAGGCCGAATCCAGTTTCGAAAAATGGCTGCAGGCCAATTGTCAGTACTGATGCAGCAACACCTGAAACAAGTGCCATAATCACATATGATCCAATTTCAAAATTCGATTGAGTTCCATTTTGAATGAGTAAAAGAGAAGTAATCATCATCAGATTAATTAAGGCAACAAAAAGGCCCGCCTGAAGTATTCTTGAGCGAAGATTATGCTTGCCCAAAAATAGAATTCCTGCCATACATCCTGCCAAATAATAAATGCCGATTGAAAAATTAAAAGCGCCTGTTATGCCCTCATTAAAAATGATGCTTCCGCAAATAGAAAGTATGATGCTTGTTAATATAGCCAGCCTTTCATTAAGAAGCAGCTTTATAAGCATTGTCCCCATCGCAACAGGCACAATATACCCTATGTAACTTAGATCGACTTGCTGAAAAAGGCTTAGTATTTTCATGATTCCCAATGTAATTGCGAAAATAAGCGTATATAAAAACAAGGAATCATTTTTTTTCTCAAATGGCTTTTCCGGTCTTTCAAAGTAGTAAAAAAGGACACCGATCACAAGCAAAATAAACAGTCCGAGCCCAATAAAAGGCTTGTAGGAGAAATCTTTATTAAGCAGCCCGGCAAGCTTTAATTTTGAATAAACTTCATTTGTAACCAGCTGATTTTCTTCCACAAGGATCTGGCCTTGTTTGATCTGAACCTCTTTTATACTGTCAGCTGCCTGCTTGCGTTTTTCTTCTGTTGCCTCACGATCAAATATATAATTGGGGACAACGGCAAATCTGCCAATCGTTGTAGCCGAATTGATTACATCTTTCGGGAGAGAAGTAAACTGAAGATCCTCATCTACCTTATCTTTGGACTCTTTCAGCTTTCCGATGGGGATTTCCTTGCTCATCGTATTATTAACAGATGTAACGACTGCATCCTTGGCAAGGCTTGTTTGCTTGCTGCTGGATTCCAAAAGAGGCATAAAGACGTCTTTGGAGATTTTTTCATTTAGGTCCTTAGTTAATTTTTGCTGCAGCAAGGCATATTTTTCATCCGGGGTAAGCGGTTTCACTGTTTGCTTCGCATCTTGAGTCAAATCAGCCGTTTGAGATTGATTGGCCCTTTCCTCCGCTTGCCTGTTCACATCAATAATTGCAGCAAATATAGAGGCAACCAGTTCAACCTGGTTTTCAGAATATTCCTTTTTGAGAGTGTATTGATCCTCTACATTATTATAGGCATCCAGTTTTTTCTTCTCAGTCGCTTCTTTATCTTCCACAGTAGATGGTGCATAGATCGTCTGGTTTGAAACATCAAACCTCTTGATCTTTAATGTTTGCGGTTTTACATTGCTGAAAAGAGCAATGAATATAAGAACCCCAAATATGATATATAGCAACACATGGAAAAAACGGTACTGATTCATTTTTTCAAGCTTTTGCTTAAATGCAGGCTTCTTTCTATTTTTCAAGACTGCCACCTCCCTGCTAAAAGAAAAAAATTATTTAAATCAAATTATCAAATTTGCATAGACATACATTTTGCTGAACCATAAAATTATTTACTAAAATATGATAAATCAACAAAAAGAGCCTTTAAAAAAGTGACCCGATATCGGGCGTCGGGCCACCTATTTTTCCACTTTATCATATGCAGCAATGATTTTCCCCACAAGAGGATGTCTTACTACATCTGTCTGTTCCAATTCGATAAATGATATGCCGCTGACTCCTTTTAGTATGTCTTTAGCTGCAGCTACTCCTGATCTTACGCCCTTCGGCAGATCAACCTGAGTAATATCACCTGTAATCACCATTTTAGAACCAAAACCAAGTCTTGTAAGGAACATTTTCATCTGGGCAGGAGTGGTATTCTGGGATTCATCCAGTATGACAAAGGCATCATCAAGTGTACGGCCCCTCATATAGGCAAGAGGCGCAATCTCAATCGTGCCTCTTTCAATAAACCTCCCTGTTTGCTCTAACCCCAGTACATCGTGAAGTGCATCATATAATGGACGTAAATACGGATCGACTTTTTCTTTTAAATCACCTGGTAAAAAGCCAAGGCTTTCTCCCGCCTCAACTGCAGGCCTGGTGAGAATAATTCTTTTCACGTGCCCATTTTTAAGAGCATTGACTGCCATTACAACGGCAAGATAAGTTTTTCCTGTTCCGGCGGGTCCAATTCCAAAAACAAGATCTGAATGTTTAATAGCAGAGATATAATGGCTTTGGCCAAGTGTCTTAACCCGAATCGATTTCCCTTTTGCACTTTTAGCAATCTCTTCACTGAAAAGATTTTCAAATTGTTCGAATTTTCCTTTTTTCGCCATGTTAACGCCGTATATAATGTCTCTTTCGCTAATCGTAATTCCTTTTCTGATAACGGCAAGAAGTGACTTCAACAGCTCGTCAACAAGCTGTACTTTTTCAGCATCACCTGAAACATAAACCTTTTCGCCACGAGTCACAATATCAACATTTAATTCTTCTTCCAAACGTTTTAAATGAACATCATGTATACCAAATAATGCAATGGCCTCATTCGGATTTTCTAATTGCTGATTCATTGAAACCAAATCTTCTGGCATTCTCTAGTCTCCCTGAACAATTGGTGTGGATTTCGCTATATTCTCAATTACCTGATAAAGTATTATCATTTTAACTTTACCATTCTCATTCGTTTGGTGCAAAACTTTTTCGCCGATTATTTGACCGTTCTCTCCAATTTTTTGTAAAACGTCGCTTTTTCCGATCCTAAGTCCAGCCTGACGGGCTTCACTTGGTGTATAAAGGCGTTTAACTGCTTCCTTCTCTCTTATTGTTTCTTTTAAATATCCTACCGGCAAACTCCAGTTAAGGAATTTCACATACCTCTGATCTTCCTCTTTTTCCTGGGAGCTGAATTCTTTTTGGTTAAAACCCCATATTGGTAACTGAAAAGAACCAATTGTAATGTAATGCTTCACGTTATTATTCCCTGAAAACACATTAAAATTTGTTCTGAGCGGCACTTCTACAGAAGATTTATACCATGTTTCGCCAAATACGAGGGCTTTTGATGCAATTATTTTTGAATTTTTTTCAGTTCCTATTACACCGGAAACGAGCAGCTGCCCCTTTTGTACATGGTCATTAACAGTCACTAACGGCTTTCCATGAGAGACAAACATACGGGTGATAACCGCTTTCTTAGCTGCAACAATATTTCCAGGGCTTGCATATTCCGTTTTATCCGGTTCATTCTTCTCAACGACTTTCAAGTGATAGGAGGTTCCGTTCAATTTTACTCCGACCCAAGTAATGGCTTTAATCCGGTCAGAAAGGGACTTTTGAATATCATCAGCGTCAGGGATAAGAAACTGTATGCTCCCTTCTTTCACACCGATTCTTGTCAGTTCTTTCTTGATCAGATGTTCCGTTTCAGGTTTTGCTCCCTGGATTTCAATGGACCATACCATATTGGAAAGAAGGAAAAGAACAGCTAGAAAGAGAACAAACCCTATAGCAAATCCCAGGTTCCTTCCTGTCTTTCTCATTAGAAAAGGAATTCCTCTTCTTTCTTTAAAATGGCATTTGCAATCATTTTTTCTTGCGATTGGCCTTAAGGCATGTACATCTTTCAAGCGAACAAAAAGAGAAAGCTCCTCCTCTTTTGTACGTTTCACCTTCCAGACAGGGATTCCGTTCCGGATGCATTCATTGACAAACCGCTCTGTTCCCCTGCCGTTTAGGACAACCCGTATATAACCCAATAAAAAGTTTGTCCAACCGTTCTTCATCCCGCTTCCCCCTCCAATTTTTAAAGAAGGCTCTTTTCTTAAACTTTGCTGCTCATGACCTTTTTTAGTACTCGAACCATTGGTATGGCAAAAACTTCAAGAAGAGATGCCCCGATGCTAGTCTAAATGCGTGATAACAGCATGTACGAAAAACAACAATCCCTGCGAAAACAGCCTTTAAGAAATTACGATTCCAGATAAGTTACCTGTTCAATACGCCCTTCCAGCATGATCTCTTCAGGTAATATGGTTTTAATCACAAATTGGCTCCCTTTTATTTGAAGCTGTCCCTGCTTAAGCAGCAGTCTAAGCTCTGTATCTGAAAATGCCAGCAGGCCTCTGTGATTTTCTATGTATATATGAAGCTGCCCCACCATTGTGATCCTGGGAAGGTCCATCATGACATCTGGCGGTAATTCGATCGTTCGGGTAATCCAATTAGCGACTCGCCTTCGCCATTTCTTTGCCATAAAAAGAACCCCCTTTCATCTCATATGTATGCGATTTTTTATAGATATATGTAGGGAGTACATGATATACTTGCTCCCGTTAATCATATTCTTGGGAGTTGACAACTATGACTATGGGAACAGTTACACTAATTAAAAACGTGGGAATTCTACTCCGCATTTCGAGGGAAGCATGAGAAGAAGAGATACTTTACTTTCACATAGAACGATTGCGGCAGACTATTTTAAAGAACGGAAACCGTAAAACCTAATTAAAGGGATATGAAATCCTGCGAATAAGCGAGTATTCGGGAGATAATCGAATTAAACTGAGGGAGTGAAATAAGATAGAAAAACAGCATGCCGGAGGGCATGCTGTTGTCAGGGGTCGCCCGCTATCACTAAGAATGAGAAAAAGTAGGACAAGATTTGAGTCGTTATTCGTATTTTTCCTTCATTATTCAAAAGATTTTCGTTTAGGTTTTTTTGACAAACGTGGCTTTATCCAAAAAAACGCAATGAGGATCTCAATAAATTTGGAAATGGCTGCAATAAGGAAAACCTCAGGTGCATTCCCATTAGCTAAAACCAAACCTCCGACCATAGCTCCTAATGGCATACCAAGTCTTGTCAATACACGAGAAACACTTAAAACCCTTCCTAACATAACTTTCGGGACACATTCTTGGCGAATGGTCGTAATGATAATGTTCCATGAAACGTTACAAAAGCTAACGATCCCAAACCCTAAGCCGGAGTCGAACCAAAAAAAAGGTAACATTGCAACTAAATATCCTAAGAACCCGATGGATAGAAGTAATGGGATCGAGTTACTCCTTCCGAATTTTCGTTCTATTGGAATTATCATGATTGTTCCGAACAATCCACCTATACTTAATAGGGCTAAGTTGATTCCGATCATTTCAGCATTTAGATGGATAGAAGTTCTTAAATAAAAAATTAATACTGCAAAAGCCGTGCTGTATCCAAAATTACCAATCATGGCTTGTAAGGAAAAGCCGAGTTGTAATTTATCTCTTATTAACCATTTAAAACCTTCCGTCATGCTAGTGAATATGTTTACATTTTCATATTCCTTCATTCCTGCGTCAACAGGTAAGAGCTGCCAAACAGTTACGATGGTACCCGCAAAGGAAATGACGTCAACCCATAATGTACTATAACCGCCAATGCTGGATATTAAAACTCCTGCAACAAGTGGTCCGATGAAACCGGATAATTGTGTAATCAACTGCATGGAACTATTGGCTTTTGTTAATTGATCACCAGCAATTTCAGGAATAATGGCTACGGTTGAAACATCAAACATTAGCGAGATAATGGTTACGAGAAAGGATATAGCATAAAGGTGCCATATTTCAATAAAGTTGTACGCGTGTAAAATCGGTACCATGCTAATAAGAATGACTCTTAAAACATCTGCTATGATCATTAAATTTTTTTTAGAAAATTTATCTACCAAAGAACCTATAAATGGACCTAGTGCTACAATCGGAAGGACACTTGTGGCATACAACGAACCCATGATAGTGGCAGACTTCGTTATTTCATAAGAGATCCACGGAATAGCAAACGTATAAATCGAATCGCCGATTTTGGATACAAAGCTGCCTAATAATAAAAACATATAGGAAGATGGCAGACCCGTTTTCATAGCAATACGGCTACCTTAGCAGGATATCTTGCCATGTTTGCATATAACGATCCCACGAACAGCACCGAACCGGTCAGGTGACAAAAAATCCATGGAATGGGAATAGCAAATAAAATATCGCTCACTCTGTAAAACGTCGTCAAAAAAGAGATGTTCCGATTAAGATTCACTGTTAACTCCTTTCTTTGACTCCATCAGTGAACCCTACTTTATAAACCGCTCATTCTTAGTATATATAATTATATCATATAAAAAGGATAAAATGAATGAATATTCAAATTTTTATCGCAAGGTCTAGAAGTTTATTTGCTTAATACTAAAGCTGCACGTGGCAGGTTTCACCTTTGCTAAAAATAAAGATTCAAACTTTGTGAACAATTACACTTAAAGTATAGGGTAGCTTTTTATTTTTTTAATTGCCAAAAAAACAGAGAAATTATAAGGTTGTTAACAACTACCTTTTTAGCAGGAGGGAACTATGACCATTTACGTTTTTCAGTTAGAAGCAGTTCCTCATCTAGATAATCCAGAAAGAGAAATATGTATCGGGGCAATGGTACTTTTGTTTTGCTAAATCAACAAATATGAAATCACCTTTGAATAAATTAGATGGGCGCACAAATTGCAGTAATTGATATGCCATTTTTAGATATACGTAAATACAATGACTCGGTCGGTTCTTTCGTTGCTGACTTGGTTTTACAGGTTTTATCATGAGTTGCTGAGGAAGAGAGAACTATGATTAAGACTCGTCAAGCTGAAGGCATTGCTTCAGCAAAGGCACAGGGTAAACACATTGGAAGACCTAAAACATCTATCACATCTGAATTTAAGGAAGCTTATAAGCAGTGGAAAGAAGGAAATATTACTGATGTTGAAGCAATGAGGATATCAAATATGACTAAGGCTACATTCTATCGTAAGGTAAATGAACATGAAGCAAGCTAAGGAGACTCCCAAACCGAGGAGTCTCTTTTCTTTTGGTAATGTATTTTTCCACACTTTAAGCGGGTTTATCAGCGGAATAGACTTATAGTTGCTTCATCCACACACCATGAAAAATTCGACTCGTTATAAATTATTGAACAACCCCCTATAATAAAGTTCATATTTATGAGTTAAAAGAGGGTTCTAACACTGCTTTTTCAATTAGCGGATTTTCTATTTGCAGCTATCTTATTTTTTTCTTCTGTAAACAGATGCTTTTTTTCTTGACTGGGGAGGCCCAAGAATTTCAGCCCAAATAACACCCTTTACTGCTTCTTTTTTTGAAAAGGAAAGTTCTTCTGTCTCCCTTTGCTGATATCTTGAAGCAATTGCTGTGCGGTCATAGGGAGAACTTCGGAATTCCTTGTTGAAACCGGAATTTGAATTCAGTGCTTTTCTTCTTTCCTCGTAGATTTCCTGCATAGAAACCCTCTTTTCAGTCAATTCCTCTGCTAATTCAGGATCTTGTCGCAGCGTTTGAATGACTTCTTTCTCTTCATCCATGCTTTTCAAAGCAGCTTTATTCCACTTATTATAGATGGACGCGGCCAAGCCGATCACTATTGCCGCAATAAACGGAAGATGAGAGATGTTTACTAAGAATTTAAATAGCTGGTCCATGTCATCCTCTCTTTCCAGGAATTAAAGGATCTAGACTTCGATTGCTATAATGCTATTTCCTGTCGTCCTTATTTCCCTTGGACATCTTACCAATGGAATCTCTCATTTCAGTATCTGCATTAATGTTTTGGTAATTCACATAATCCATTACCCCAAGATTCCCCTGTTTTAGAGCTTCTGCCATGG
This sequence comes from Chryseobacillus diguaensis, assembly GCF_049220665.1. Lineage (NCBI taxonomy): Bacteria > Bacillati > Bacillota > Bacilli > Caryophanales > Bacillaceae > Chryseobacillus > Chryseobacillus diguaensis. Next base: position 426,383 of record NZ_JBMKNV010000003.1, on the reverse strand, counting down.
CAAGAGGGACCTCTGATTCTGCCTCTACTACTTTCGCTCTCATTTCTTCTACTCTTGCCTTCATTTCCTGTTCCTGAGCTACAGCCATTGCACGCCGTTCTTCCGCTTTTGCCTGTGCAATGTTTTTATCTGCTTCTGCCTGATCTGTTTGAAGAATGGCGCCGATATTCTTGCCTATATCAACATCCATGATATCAATGGAGAGTATTTCAAATGCTGTACCCGAATCGAGCCCTTTGCTCAAAACGGTCTGGGAGATTAAATCCGGATTTTCCAGGACTTTTTTGTGGTTATCTGAGGACCCGATTGTGGAAACAATTCCTTCACCTACACGTGCAATGATGGTTTCTTCGCCTGCTCCACCTACAAGGCGATCGATATTGGCGCGTACGGTTATTCTAGCCTTGGCTTTTACCTCGATCCCATTCATAGCCACACCAGCAATGTAAGGGGTTTCGATTACTTTCGGGTTAACACTCATTTGGACAGCTTCCAGTACGTTTCTGCCTGCAAGATCTATAGCTGCACATCTTTCAAAGCTAAGCTCAATATTGGCCCGTTCTGCTGCAATAAGAGCATTCACCACACGGTCTACATTTCCTCCAGCGAGGTAATGGCTTTCCAGCTGATTGGTCGTCACACCTATTCCAGCTTTATGGGCTTTAATAAGCGGATTAATGACACGGTTTGGAATGACCCTTCTAAGTCTCATCCCGATCAGCGTGAAGATGCTGACATGAACACCTGCTGCCAAGGCAGATATCCAGAGCATAACAGGGACAAAGGTAAAAAAGATCCCAAGCAAAATTAATATGGCAATGATAATGACAATCATCATAATGGAATTCGGATCCATCTGCTATTCCTCCTAGTTCGTTTCAATTTCTCGTACGACCACTCGGGAACCTTCTGCTTTGATGACTTTGACTTTTTTGTCTTTTGCTATAAAGCTTCCCTCTGTTACAACATCAATTCGCTCCTCTCCAAAAACAGCTGTGCCTGCGGGACGGAGAGTTGTCATGGCAACACCTGTTTGCCCGATTAAATCACTCCTTGTTTTATTTGAGACATATCCCTTTTTGCTGTCTGTTGTGTCATTGAGGATAAATTTCTTAAAAAGATTCATTCTTCTTCCCAACACCCTTGTGAACAAAAAATAAGTAAAGAGAGCAGCGGCTATAGCTACACCAAGCGAAACAGCCAAGTGAAAAAGATTATTCGCAGCTAGGAAAAAACTATATAATACAGCTCCTAATCCAAGTAAGCCGATGATACCTCCTGGAACAAAAAATTCCACTACAATTAAAAGGAGCCCCGCCAAAAACAACAGAACTGATTCATAGCCTGTAAAACCGGCCGCAATATGACTAAAAAAGAATAAAAACAAACATGTTATCCCGATAAATCCCGGAATGCCGAAACCCGGCGTGAAAGCCTCAATTAAAAGGCCTACAATCCCTACTGTGAGCAAAAGAGTGATCACATAAGGATTCGTCAATATTCTCGCTGCCTTTTGTGCAGGACTCAAATCAGCACTTTTCTGCTTCGCCTTTGAAGAAGCTAATAGAATTACAGGCAGACTCTTTTCATGCTCTTCTTGCAGCACAGCATTCCCTGAAGTTCCTTTAGCAGTCACTAAATGGACAGCTTTTTCTGTTTTTTCTCCCGATATTCCAGAAAAGCCTGCTATGCCGGCCAAAATGAGAACAACTATTCCTGCAAGGTGAAAGCCCCTCAACCTTCTCGTCAAAAATTCACCTCCCAATGCTTTCTTCTTCTCTACGTCTGCAACTGGCAAAAGGTTCCACTTTTATTGTATTCCTTTTTTCCCATAATAAAAACACCTTGCTTTCGCAAGGTGTTTTTTTGTTTTTATGAAAGCTGCTGTAAAACCAGCTTATTGATCATAGATCCGTCAGCTTTGCCTTTTACTTTAGGCATGATGGCAGCCATGACTTTGCCCATCTCCGCTTTGGAAGTAGCACCTGTTTCAGAAATTGTCTCTTTCACAATATCCAGAACTTCTTCCTCAGAAAGCTGTTCAGGCATGTATTCATTAACAATTACGATTTCAGCTTGTACTTTATCTACGAGATCAGAACGATCAGCGTTTTCGAATTCCTGGAGGGAGTCCTTACGTTGTTTTAACTCACGAGAGAGGACTGTTAATTCCTCTTCTTCTGAAAGCTCGTTCTTATTTTGCTTGATTGCTTCATTTTGAAGCGAAGCTTTTACCATACGGATTACTGAGAGTTTTTCTTTGTCTTTATTCTTCATCGCTTGCTTCATATCTTGATTTAAACGTTCAAGAAGACTCATGAATACACCCTCTTTTAGAATTTGCGTTTTCTAGCCGCCTCAGATTTCTTCTTGCGCTTTACGCTAGGCTTCTCGTAGAATTCGCGCTTTCTAGCTTCTTGCAAAGTACCTGTCTTAGATACTGAACGTTTGAAGCGTCGAAGAGCATCTTCAAGCGATTCGTTCTTACGAACAACAGTTTTTGACATTCTATTTCCCTCCCTCCGAATACACCAATCGACAATGTTTCAAAGTATGAACATGTTATTGAAACATGTACCTTGCAATTATAATATATGAGGTCATACAGGTCAACATAAACTGCCTAAAAAGCAGTCCTTTCTCTCCAAAATGATGGGTAAGCCTGCGTTTTAAAACGAGGTTTTTCGAAATAAAAGAGCCTTTTGTCACTTCCTCCGAAATTCCTGTTTCCCCCAAAACGAAATTCACACGTTTATAAATAGTGCAAATTTAAGCAAGGAATGAGTAAAAATCAGTATTAATAGTCTGAATCTGACGTTTCGCCAGCAATAATGGAAACTCCAGCGCTTGCTCCGATGCGTGTAGCGCCAGCTTCAATCATTTCTTCTGCGCCTTTGCGGTCGCGGACTCCCCCAGAAGCTTTTACTCCAATATCAGGGCCGACTGTTTTTCTCATTAAGCGGATATCTTGAACAGTAGCGCCTCCTGTAGAGAAGCCTGTAGAGGTTTTGACGAAATCTGCTCCAGCTTTTACAGCCAGCTCACTTACTTTTACTTTTTCATCATCTGTTAAAAGGGATGTTTCAATGATCACTTTCGTAAGCGCTTTTCCTTTAGCCGCTTCTACAACGCTCTTGATATCGCGCTCAACTAAATCATAGTCTTTACCTTTAAGCGCACCAATGTTTATAACCATATCCACTTCAGCAGCGCCTTTTTCGATCGCATCCTTTGTTTCAAATGCTTTTGTTTCAGGTGTGTTTGCCCCAAGAGGAAATCCAATTACGGTACAAACCTTCACATCTGATCCGTCAAGCAGCTTAGCAGCTGTTTCTACCCATGTTGGATTGATGCAAACGGAAGCAAAATGATGCTGCTTTGCTTCCTCGCAAAGTTTTTCAACCTGCTCTCTTGTTGTTTCGGCTTTTAGTGCTGTATGGTCAATCATTTTTGCGATTTTCTCTGACATTTTAAAGTGCTCCTTTCAGGTTTCCGTTAGTTGTTAGACCTCTTACATCTTACCATGATCGTATTTGGTTGACGAGCGGCAAGTTCACTTTTTCTTGTAGCATTTGTCTTTTTTGTCCATCCTTATTCTTGTTGATTGTGAACAAATGGAAAACCCGATATCACTATCGGGTTTTCTGAAATTTATTTTCTTTTATCAAGATGACATACGAATTTTTTCTGCTGGTTCATCTTCAAGTACTCGGACAAATTGTCCCTCGCTATAAGGATAACCTGCTTTTGTAATTTTCACTTTAACAATTTTCCCAACCATTTCTTCTGCTGCAGGGAAAACCACTTTTAAATAGTTATCTGTGTAACCCATGTAAAGTCCGCTTTCAGGATCTTCTTTGTACCGTTCCTCAGGAATAACTTCCAGGATTTCGTCTTCATAACCTGAGGCATATTCTTTAGCCAGCTGATCAGACAGATTGATCAAACGATGAACCCGCTCATTTTTTACTTCCTCATCAACTTGGTCTTCCATTCTTGCTGCTGGCGTCCCAGTCCGTTTGGAATAAGGGAAGACGTGAAGCTCAGAAAATTGGTGCTTTTTAATAAAGTCATACGTCTCCATGAACTCTTCTTCTGTTTCTCCTGGAAATCCAACAATAACATCAGAAGTTACAGCAAGGCCTGGCAATGCTTTTTTAAGCTTTTCCAAACGCTCCGCGAAAAATTCCATCGTATATTTTCTGCGCATTCTTTTAAGAACAGAATTTGAAGCGGATTGAATCGGAATATGAAGGTGGCGGACAATTTTGTCGGACTTGTCCAGCACTTCAATAACCTCATCTGTAATTTGGCTTGCTTCAATAGAGGAAATGCGAATTCTTTTCAGTCCGGCAACCTTCTCGTCCAGCGCTCTTAACAGCATAGCAAAATTATAATCCTTCATGTCTTCGCCATATCCGCCAGTATGGATTCCGGTAAGGACAATTTCCTTATAGCCGGCATCTACAAGCTGCTGCGCCTGATGAATGACTTCTTCAGGGTTCCGGGACCGCATCAGTCCGCGAGCCCATGGAATAATACAAAACGTGCAGAAATTATTGCAGCCTTCTTGTATTTTCAGCGAAGCTCTTGTTCTGTCAGTAAAAGCAGGAACATCAAGCTCCTCATATACTTTTGCTTTCATAATATTGCTTACGCCATTAATCGGCTGCCTTTCTTCGTGAAACTGGTGAATGTAATCAAGCATTTTCACACGATCCTGCGTACCAACGACTATATCCACTCCAGGGATGGCCATTATTTCTGCAGGAGACGTCTGAGCATAACAGCCCGTTACACAAATAACACTGTCAGGGTTTTTCCGGATTGCTCTCCGAATGACCTGACGGCTTTTTTTATCGCCGGTATTCGTTACTGTACAAGTATTGATGACATAAACGTCAGAAGTTCCTTCAAATTCTGTCCGCTCGTAACCGGCATCTTTAAATAATTGCCAAATGGCTTCCGTTTCGTAATGGTTAACTTTACACCCTAATGTATGAAAAGCAACGGATGGCATAATTGATCACCTCAATAATTCATAATAAAATGAAACAGCAGAAAGGGCGTACAGCGGAGCTGTTTCGGTCCGCAGTATTCTTGGGCCAAAGCTTGACGGAATAAAACCTTTTTCCATTAACAAGGATGCTTCATTGGAGGTAAGTCCACCCTCTGGACCTGTTACAATAAGAAGCTTTCCTCCCTCTTGCATCCCTTCAAGGGCTTTGGCGAAATTTTGCTTTTCTCCCGCTTTTGCTGATTCTTCATAAGCAAGTATTTTAACATCATAGTTATCTGATTGGTTGATTAACTCTTTAAAACTCAGAGGCTCATGGATGGATGGAATGTCATTCCGATAAGACTGCTCTGCCGCTTCTTTTGCAATTTTCTGCCAGCGATCCACTTTTTTCTTCGCCTTGATAGGTTCCATTTTAACAATAGAACGGGCAGCATTAAAAGGGATAAACTCAAAAGCTCCGAGCTCGGTCCCTTTTTGGATAATCCATTCCAGCTTATCCCCTTTAGGCAGCCCGCTCGCGATCGTCACTTTTACAGGCAATTCTCGATTAATCATGACCCATTTTAGCGGAAGGCACCTTATAGAATCATCTGATAGCTCTTCGATCACACATTCAGCTTCGCAGCCATCTGCAGAAATACAGATGATTTTTCCGCCTTCTTTTAGACGCATGACTCTAGTAATATGATGGACATCTTCACCTGTAATCAAAACAATATCTTTTAGATTGCCGCTCTTTTCATGAATAAAATACCGCTGCACATTCTCACCTTCTTTAAGCTGGATAAGTATAACGCATATCAGTACAAAACTAAAACTACCGGTATACTAAGACCGATAGTTTCAGAATTGCTGCTTCTCTCGTCATATATACTTGATTACGCCTTTTTTGCTATGAATGCAACCCAGTCTTCCATAACCATTGTTTCGAGAATGACAAAGCCCGCATTCAGAAGCCCTTCTTTAACTTCATTCTTTTTATTCATAATGATGCCTGAAGTAATAAAAAGACCATCTTCCTTTAAGATCCTGTATGCATCATCCGAAAATTTAAGAATAATTTCTGCCAATATATTAGCAACGACCACATCAGCCGGGCCATTAATCTCATTTAAAAGATTATTCTCAGAAACCTGAACTCGATCATGGACTTTATTCAGTTTCGTATTAATTCTGGCGCTGTTTACAGCAACCGGATCCAAATCAAGTGCAGAAACAGACTTTGCGCCAAGCATTGCTGCTGCGATGCTCAAAACTCCAGAGCCTGTTCCTACGTCTACTACCGCATCGTTTTCTTTTACAGACCTTTCAAGCGCCTGAATACAAAGGACTGTTGTTGGATGAGTTCCTGTACCAAAAGCCATTCCAGGATCCAGTTCAATAATCAATTCGTCTGAATGGACAGGTTCATATGTTTCCCACGTTGGAACAATGGTAAATTTATCGGAAATTTTAACAGGATGGTAATATTTTTTCCAGGCTGTTGCCCATTCTTCTTCGTTTACTTCGCTGATGGAAACTTTGTTCTTGCCAAGATCAATATCATACTTGACAAGAGTGTTGATGGACTCTTTAATTTCTTCAACTGTTTCTCCAAGAAAGCTGTTTACAGGCAAATAAGCTTTAACGATAACCCCTTCATCTGGATAGTCATCCGGATTCAGCTGGTATATTTCGCCATAAACGCTTTCCCGTTCTTTAAATAAATCGAATGGATCCTCAATGACGACACCGCTTGCTCCTGCTTCGTGCACTATATTGGAAATTGGTTCAACCGCTTCTTGAGTGGTATGAATGCTGATTTCCGACCATTTCATCGACTGCCAACTCCAATCATTAGTCTCCCTTAAAGGCACGTTTCATTTTATCGAAGAAACTCTCTTCATGCTCATCAGGAAGGTTGCCGCTGATTTCAGCAAACTCTCTCATAAGCTCCTTCTGTTTCTCGGTCAGATTGGTCGGGGTTACAATGCGGACAACGATATGCTGATCTCCCTGGCCATATCCGCGAACATTTGGAACGCCTTTTCCTTTTAACCTGAATTTGGTTCCTGCCTGCGTACCTGCAGGAACTTTGAGTTTTACCTTGCCGTGAAGAGTTGGAACCTCAATTTCGTCTCCTAAGGACGCCTGTGAGAAGGTTAATGGCATTTCACAATAAATGTCGTCTCCATCCCGCTCAAAGAATTCATGCTGACGCACATGGAATACCACATAAAGATCGCCTTGAGGACCTCCGTTTATACCAGGTTCACCTTGGCCTGAAACTCTTAGCTGCTGGCCGTCATCCACACCTGCAGGAATGTTAACTTTGATGCTTCTGCGTTTTTTAACCGTTCCATCGCCGCCGCAAGTAGCACATTTGTGCTTAATCATCTTGCCGGTTCCATTACAGTAATGGCAGACTCTGCGATTGACAATTCGTCCAAACGGTGTATTTTGTTCCATATTCAGCTGGCCTGATCCTCCGCAATGGGTACAGGTTTCAGGTTTTGTGCCCGGTTTTGCTCCGGATCCATGACATGTTTCGCATTCTTCATCTCTAGGAATATCAATTGTTGTTTCCTTGCCAAATGCTGCTTCTTCAAAAGAAAGAGTCATTGTATATTGCAAATCTGCTCCCTGGCGCGGTGCATTTGGATCTCTTCTGCGGGCACCGCCACCGCCAAAAATGGAACTGAAAATGTCTTCAAATCCGCCAAAACCGCCAAAATCTGCTCCCTGGCCTCCGAAACCGCCAAAGCCCTGATTCGGATCTGTATGGCCGAATTGATCGTAATGGGCACGCTTTTGGTCATCATTCAGTACTTCATAAGCGTCTTTCACTTCTTTAAATTTATCGGCCGCATCGTCTGATTTATTGATATCTGGATGGTATTTTTTAGAAAGATTACGATAGGCTTTCTTAATTTCATCCTTGGATGCGCTCTTACTGACACCAAGGACATCATAGTAATCACGCTTGCTCATAGCTTCTCACTCCCGAATTCTCACATAACCTAAATTGTATCATTGCCGCTATTTCAAAATCAACCTCTTTCTCTTCTCAAAATAGAAAGCAGCAGCTTAAACCTTATAGCTCTGTAAATTTGTCTGTTGATTGCAGCTAGAAGACGTACGCTTTCCGCGGGCGGTTCGGAAGCCTCCTTACAGCAAGGCTCTTGTGGGGTCTTACTTCACTCGCACTCCTGCAGGAGTCTCCCGCCTTCTGCTCCAATCAACAAGTGCTTAAAATCAGCACCATTCATTACCATAGCCAATCTGAAAAAAAGCCAAAGCCAAGACAAGCCTGACTTTGACTTTATTCAAAGGGTGCTGCAAGAATTATTTTTTGTCTTTGTCGTCATCCACTTCTTCGTAATCAGCATCAACAACATTGTCGTCTGCTTTTTTGCCTTCAGCTGCACCTTCAGCTCCGCCTTGGGTACCAGCCTGCTTCGATGCTTGTTCATAAAGCTTTACAGAAAGCTCTTGAACGATATTTTGAAGCTCGTCTTTTTTTGCACGGATTTCTGCTAATTCATTCTTTTCAATTGCTGCTTTCAAAGCATCTTTGGCTTCATTGGCTTTTGTAACTTCAGCTTGATCCACTTTGCCTTCAAGGTCTTTCAGCGTTTTTTCTGTTTGGAACACAAGCTGATCTGCTTCATTGCGCAGTTCCACTTCTTCCTTGCGTGCTTTATCTGCATCAGCATTCTCTTCCGCTTCTTTTACCATGCGGTCGATCTCATCATCAGACAATCCTGTTGAAGATTTGATTGTAATGGTTTGTTCTTTGTTCGTTCCAAGATCCTTCGCACGAACGTTAACAATACCATTTTTATCAATATCAAAAGATACTTCAATTTGAGGTACTCCGCGAGGTGCAGGAGGAATATCCGTAAGCTGGAATCTTCCAAGTGTTTTGTTATCCGCAGACATCGGGCGTTCCCCTTGAAGAACATGGATATCTACTGCTGTCTGGCTGTCAGCTGCAGTTGAGAACACTTGCGATTTGCTGGTTGGAATAGTTGTATTGCGGTCAATCAGCTTTGTAAATACTCCGCCCATTGTTTCAATACCAAGAGAAAGTGGTGTTACATCAAGAAGGACTACATCTTTAACATCTCCTGTGATTACACCGCCCTGAATGGCTGCTCCAAGAGCTACAACTTCATCAGGGTTAACTCCTCTGTGAGGTTCTTTGCCAAGCTCGCTCTTAATGGCTTCCTGAACAGCAGGAATACGAGTAGAACCGCCGACAAGAATAACTTTGTCGATTTCATTTTTGCTTAGGCCAGCATCTTTCAACGCCTGACGGACAGGTCCCATAGTTCTTTCAACAAGAGAAGAAGAAAGCTCGTCAAATTTCGCTCTTGAAAGGGTTACTTCAAGATGAAGCGGTCCAGCTTCTCCTGCTGTGATGAACGGCAATGAAATTTGAGTTGAAGATACACCGGAAAGATCTTTTTTCGCTTTTTCAGCAGCATCTTTTAATCGCTGCAAAGCCATTTTATCTTTGGAAAGATCGATTCCATTGTCTCTTTTGAATTCAGCTGCAAGGTAGTTTATGATCACTTGGTCAAAGTCGTCTCCGCCTAGACGGTTGTCACCGGCAGTTGAACGTACTTCGAATACTCCGTCTCCAAGCTCAAGAATGGAAACGTCAAATGTTCCGCCCCCAAGGTCGTAAACTAGGATTGTTTGGTCTTCATCCTGCTTTTCAAGACCGTATGCTAGAGCTGCAGCAGTCGGTTCATTAATAATACGTTCTACTTCAAGTCCCGCAATGCGGCCGGCATCTTTTGTCGCCTGGCGCTCAGCATCATTGAAATATGCAGGAACTGTAATAACCGCTTTTGTTACTGGCTCGCCTAAATAATCTTCAGCATATGCTTTAAGGTGCTGAAGAATGATCGCAGAGATTTCCTGTGGCGTGAAGTTTTTGCCTTCAGCTTCTACTTTATAGTCTGTACCCATATGACGCTTAATGGAAATAATTGTATTCGGATTCGTAATGGATTGGCGTTTTGCAACTTCACCAACCTGGCGTTCGCCGTTTTTAAAAGATACAACTGAAGGCGTTGTTCTGTTACCTTCCGGATTCGGAATGACTTTAGGCTCTCCGCCTTCGAGTACAGCAACACAAGAGTTTGTTGTACCTAAATCGATACCAATAATTTTACTCATTGCAGAACCTCCTAATAACTTATGTATTTATTGACTTACTTTTACCATTGCCGGACGAATAACACGGTCTTTGAGTTTATACCCTTTTTGGAAAACCTCAACCACTGTATTCGGTTCAGCCTCGCTATCCTCGACCTGCATAACTGCCTGGTGCAAATGAGGATCAAATGAATTTCCTAAAGCTTCGATCTCCTCTGCACCTTCGCTTTTCAGCGCTTGAACAAGTTGTCTTTGTACCATCCCCATGCCTTGCAGAAGAGATTTAACCTGCTCATCTGCTGCTTCTGTCTGCAGCGCTCTTTCGAAGTTATCCAGTGCAGGAAGCAATTCTGTAATTAACCCTTGAGCGCGGTATTTCTGCATCGCTTCAAGATCCATCCTTGAACGGCGTTTAAAGTTTTCATAATCTGCCTGCAGGCGAAGATAACGATTTTCTGCTTCTTCCAGTTTTTGCTCAAGAGCAGCAGCTTCCGCTTTAGCAGCAGAAAGCTCATCATTATTTGCCTCCTCGGAAGAAAGGACTTCAGATGCGCCTTCTTCAATGGCAGCTGTATTTTCTTCAGAAAGCGTTTCTTCATTCTCTAAGCTGCGATCTTTATTTTCTTCTGTCATTTCTTTCACCTCCCTTAAATGCCTGAATCGGCATTTGCATGGAAAAGGGATGGGTATGTTCCACCCACCCTTTATCAATATCACCAATCCAATTATACATGATACAAATTAGTAATGGCTTTTGACAAATCCTTTGCAACATGTTCAAGCAGGCTGATGACTCTGGAATATTCCATTCTTGTTGGTCCAAGAATGGCAATTGTTCCAATTTGACGGGTTCCTACAGAATAGGCGGCTGTGATCAGGCTGCAATTATCCATAGCTGAAACCTGATTCTCATGTCCGATGGAAATCGATATTCCGTTCTCTTTCACTTTAAGAAGATCATAAAATGCCTGTCCATCCTCAATCATTGTTAAAAGAGATTTTACTCTTGAGAGATCATTAAATTCAGGCTGGTTCAGCATATTCGTTTTGCCGCCAAAATAAATTTTCTCTCCTGTATCAGAAAAGAACGTATTATCCAGCGCTTTTAAAAACGAATCGTAATTTTCAATATGAACTTTAAGGAGATTCACAACCTCTTTATACAGTCTGTCCCTGAGCTCAGCTAGCGGTATGCCCGTTAGTCTTTCGTTCAAAATATTGACCACTTTTTCAATGTCCCCGGGTTCTATGGTACCTGGAAAAGTAATGGTTTTGTTCTCTACATGTCCCGTATTTGTGACAATGATCGCGACTGCCATGTTCTCATTGATCGGAATAATCTGGAGGCTTTTAAGCCTGTTTTCATTTACTTTAGGTCCAAGCACGATGGATGTATAATTGGTCAGATCTGATAAGATTTGCGCAGATTTTTGAACTGTTTTTTCAAGTTCAAAAATTCTTTCGGCAAAAATAGACTTAATCTGGCCGATTTCCATCTTGGTCAGTCTCTGCGGAGACAATAAGTGATCCACGTAGTATCTGTATCCCATTTCAGATGGGACCCTGCCTGAAGAACTATGGGTTTTTTCAATAAAACCGAGTTCTTCCAAATCCGCCATTTCATTTCGAATGGTAGCGGAACTGAAGGTTATGGACTCTTTTTTCGAAAGCGTCCTTGAGCCCACAGGCTGGGCTGAACGTATAAAATCATCAACAATTACTTGCAGAATCAACAATTGGCGTTCCGTAAGCAACTATTCATCACCTCTGTTAGCACTCAAGAAGAACGAGTGCTAATTCTAATAACAAATTAACAAAAGCATTTCTAAAAGTCAATTGATTTATCCCATTTTCTAAAATGCAAGATGAGATTCAAGCTAACGGCCTAACGGTAATCCGATAAATGCCTGAAAAACCTCATTCCCCAGGAGCTTGCCCTGATGAGTCAGCCTGATATGGTCTTCATCTTCCTCCAGAAGACCTTTCTCCTTTTGCTCGAGGATCGCAGCTGCAAAGATTGCATTAACCTCTATTCCATACTTTTCAGAGAAGAGGCTTTTGCTTACACCTGCTGTTTTCCTAAGTCCAAGAAACATCTCTTCTTCCATTTGTTCCTGCAGTGTGACTTTATTTTCTGCAATATAGGGGAACTCGCTTTCTTCTATCATTTTCATATATTTGCTTAAGACACCCGCATTAACCGTTCTGATTCCCTTAACATATCCGTGCGCCCCCGCACCAAAACCAAAATAAGAATCATTGTTCCAATACGTAAGATTATGCAAGCTTTCCATTCCGGGCAGGGAGAAGTTTGAGATTTCATATTGATGAAATCCTTTTTTCTCCATTTCAGCCATTAGCATTTCATACATAATAGCTTCCTCTTCCTGTGGGGGAAGCGATAATTTTCCCTTTTGCATCAAATTGTAAAAAACCGTTTTCGGCTCAACAATAAGCGAGTAGGCTGAATAATGCTCAGCATCTAAAGTAAAGGCAAGCTCAAGTGTTTCTTTGAAATCAGCTGCAGTTTGGCCGGGAAGCCCAAACATTAAGTCAAGGCTGATGTTTTCAAACCCGGCTCTTCGTGCATCATTCACCGTACGAAAAACATCTTCTTTTCTATGAACACGCCCAATCTCTTTCAGTAATTCATCTTGAAAGCTTTGAACACCAATGCTAAGGCGGTTGATTCCGCCCTCCTTCAGTATCTTCAGCTTCTCGTAAGACAAGTCTCCGGGATTCGCTTCCATAGAGAATTCAACCGCTTTATAATCCGGATTCAGTTCAGCCCGAATGGCTTCCAGTAAAAATTCAAGCTGCTTTTCATTTAGTGCTGTCGGCGTCCCGCCTCCTATAAAAATGGTTTTCAGTTCACTTGTACCATGCTTCTCAGCACTTATTTCCAGCTCTTTTTGAAGTGATCTCAAATAGCCTTCAACAGGCTGATTCTTTATAAAAATTTTATTAAAATCACAGTAATGGCAAATATGCTCACAAAATGGAATGTGAATGTATGCTGCTTGTACCATTCTTCACTCTCCCGGCTAAAGTATCATAAAAACAGACAAGATGCCGCAGTGGTCTGCGGCATCTCTCTTTTTCTTTATTATACTTGGTTTATTTGTTTTCATCCATTTTAAGGACTGCCATAAAGGCTTCCTGTGGAACTTCTACGGAACCGACCATTTTCATGCGCTTTTTACCTTCTTTTTGTTTTTCAAGAAGTTTGCGTTTACGTGAAATATCTCCACCGTAGCATTTTGCCAAAACGTTTTTCCGCATTGCTTTAATGGTCGATCGGGCAACGATTTTTTGGCCCACAGCAGCCTGGATCGGCACTTCAAACTGCTGGCGCGGGATAAGTTCTTTCAGTTTTTCAACAATGACTTTCCCTCGATCGTATGCACTGTCCTTATGAACGATAAATGATAGGGCATCAATCTGTTCGCCATTCAGCAGAATGTCCATTTTAGATAATTTTGATGGTTTATAGCCAATCAATTCGTAATCAAATGACGCGTAGCCTTTTGTGCTTGATTTTAGCTGATCAAAGAAATCGTAGACAATTTCGGAAAGCGGAATTTCATATATGATGCTGACCCTGATTTCATCAAGATACTGCATATCAACGAAAATTCCCCGTTTCAGCTGGCAAAGCTCCATTACAGATCCTACATAATCGTTTGGAACCATCACTGTTGCTTTTACATATGGCTCTTCAATCCGGTCAATCTTTTGAGGATCCGGCATATTTGACGGGTTATCGACACGAATTTCTGCCCCATCTGTTTGATAAACATGATAGATAACACTTGGAGCTGTTGTGATCAGATCAATGTTAAATTCACGTTCAATCCGTTCTTGGATAATCTCCATATGAAGAAGTCCAAGGAACCCGCAGCGGAAGCCAAACCCAAGTGCCTGTGACGTTTCAGGCTCATACTGAAGAGCAGAGTCATTCAGTTCAAGTCTTTCCAGCGCTTCACGCAGGTCATTGTATTTAGCCGTATCAATCGGATAAAGACCGCAGTAAACCATCGGGTTCAATTTTCGGTAGCCTGGAAGCGGTTCAACGGCGCCATTTTTGGCATTTGTAATCGTATCACCGACTCTTGTATCCCCGACATTTTTAATGGACGCCGTAAGAAAGCCTACATCCCCCACATTTAATTCATCGAGCAGCAGCGGTTTAGGTGTAAATACGCCAACCTCTGATACTTCGAATTCCTTGCCTGTTGCCATCATCTTTATCTTTTGGCCAACTTTCACAGAGCCTTCCACGACCCTGATATAAGCAACTACTCCCCGGTAAGCATCATAAAGAGAATCAAAAATGAGGGCCTTTAATGGAGCATCCGGATCCCCTGCTGGGGCAGGAACCTTTTCTACAACCTGTTCCAAAATGTCCTCTATGCCGATACCGGCTTTTGCAGAAGCAAGCACCGCTTCAGAAGCATCCAGACCAATCACATCTTCAATTTCCTGGCGGACTCTTTCAGGCTCTGCGCTTGGAAGATCGATTTTGTTAATAACGGGTAGAATCTCAAGGTCGTTATCAAGAGCGAGATAAACATTTGCAAGTGTTTGTGCTTCAATCCCTTGCGCTGCATCTACAACAAGTACGGCACCCTCGCAAGCAGCAAGACTTCGGGATACTTCATAGGTAAAATCAACGTGTCCCGGTGTATCAATTAAATGGAAGATGTATTCCTCTCCATCTTTTGCTTTATATTTTAATTGGACAGCATTCAACTTAATGGTGATGCCGCGTTCTCTTTCCAGGTCCATCGAATCAAGCAGCTGAGCTTTCATTTCACGCTGTGTAATTGCAGATGTTTTTTCCAGGATACGATCGGCCAATGTCGACTTTCCGTGGTCGATATGGGCAATGATGGAAAAATTGCGGATCTTGGATTGTCTTTTCATTTTGTCATTATTCATAAATGTTCTATCACTCCTACCAAACTACCCAATGCACTAAATTTGATTATATCAATTGAAAATTTAAGATTCAATAAAAGTTGGTGTGAAGTTCCTTTATTTTGTTAGAAGGGAAGTCCTTTTAGACGAATATTAAACAAAGGCTCTTTTCTAACTTTGTTGCTCATCACCTAAATACTTTGAATCAGCGGCTTTAGCTGCACTGCTTTCATTCAGGGCTTGGACAGTAAAATGGCTTGTTCGGACGGTTAAAAGCCCTGTTTGGACAGTAAGAGGGGGTTGCGCTTGTTAGAATCCGAGTTTGGCCAGTAAAACCTGGTATTTGGACAGTAAGCAGCTTTCCCTAGTCAAACTTTTACCAGCACTCTAATTCTTACCTTTCACCTAAAAAAAAGAGTTTTCATTCAATTCCTAAACGATCAAAAAGCCAGCCCTATGCACATAAGACTGGCTTTACTCTATTTATGCCGCCCTCCGATCATTTTGCTAATGATAGAAGAGATAGAATCTACAGCTTTGTTTAAGGAAGTCTCGATAACACTTGTTAATTTGCGTCCTGTTTCTGAAAGCGGGTTAAAGGTTTTAATTTGTTCGAGTTTTTTTTGCTTGCCTTCTAGGTCCTGGCTGTTTATCGTATTTCCTAGTATGGAGGCTTCAAGCTTTTTGTTTCTATTTTCTTTCAGTTCGAATGCACCTTTTAGCGCAGGATCCTGGTAGCCTTTCATTTTTTGGAGCCCATTGTTAGCTGATTGCATGCCAAGGAGGACGCCAAAAAATAACACGAGGCTGATAAAAAAGCATTTGGCAGCAAATTTCCCCATTTTAAATCAATCCTTTTCATTCCCGTTTTATTGAGGCTGGCCATCTACCTTTTCCGCTTTCCAGTAGTAATCGCTGAACACATCTGCCATCGCTTCGGCAGTAGCCTCTAATTCCGGCAGGGTGCTGTCAGTTCCGCCAACCTCGATGAGAAGGGCTTTCTTAGATAAATCCTGATTATAAAGACTGTTTGATCCTTTTTGATTTTTCAGGAATACTCCCCTGCTTAACCCAGGATATTTTTTTTCAAATATACTATGCAAATCCTTGGCCAGCTGAATGTTATAGTCTTTATCAGCATTTTTTCCGCCTATGACAAAGGCAATTTTAGCGTATTTCTGATTATTGTAGGTTAGCGAATAAGTCTTATCATCACGGTGAATATCAATGAAATATTGAAGATCCTTATCTCCTGCCATAGCCTCTTCTACAACAGGGCGTGAAGCATCATAGGATCTGGAATATTTCCAGTGTTTTTTTTGCAGTTCCTCTTGAACGTTTCTCTTTGAGACCTCTGTTCCGATCCCTTTTGCCATTAGATCCTGCTGAAATATTTTGTTAAATAGCGTCACATCGACGGCTTTCTTTGATGTTAACAGCGGCTTATATGATTCCGTTGTATGGGTGTTATAAAGAAAGACTACCTTTCTGCCGCCTGTTGTTACATCAGGCGGTGCTTGTTTTGCAGCATCTTTTTTCTGAATTTCTTCTATGCTTGCAATGGAGGCCTTTCTCGCATCCATCATGACTTCAGAGGGAGGTGCAGATTCTATCGGTACATTTGTATAGTTTGAGCCCTTACCGGCAACGATGATCTCTGTGTCGTAAAGAGAAAATCCAGGGAGTTCCCTGCCCAAAAGGCTTCGTGGATCATCAAGGCTTACACTTGTCGCAAGCTTAAAAACAGTTGATGAAAGGCTTGTTTGCTTTCGCTCATGCGGAAGCACGTCCTCAAAATAATGATTTTCGGTGCCCATCATTTGCATAAATACATCACCAGTGATACTGTTTGCCATCGTATAAATAGAGGGTGATGATGGGCGGTATTCAGGTTTAATAGAGGTGAGAATCCCCGACAATATAAAAACGAACAGCAGCCCGGCAATTCCGATACCAACTGATTTGATAAGGCTTGTCCCGTTAATTGTCACAACCATTCCTTCAAATGAGCGGTTCCGTTTCATATCCTTCCTCCTTCGATCAGGCTTGTCTATCCCTAATCTATGAAAAGTAAGGAGGAAGTAGAACCCTTTACTAG
Source organism: Chryseobacillus diguaensis (assembly GCF_049220665.1). Classification (NCBI taxonomy): domain Bacteria; kingdom Bacillati; phylum Bacillota; class Bacilli; order Caryophanales; family Bacillaceae; genus Chryseobacillus; species Chryseobacillus diguaensis. Next base: position 409,197 of record NZ_JBMKNV010000003.1, on the reverse strand, counting down.
TGAGTATAGGTTCCGGAATTGCCCTGAGTAACCTGGTGGTGCAAGGAGCTGTTCAGACCGCTTGCAATAACGTTTGCCATGTCTTCAATAAACGTATCAACCTCTTTAGGAGTTACCATCAAATTATGGCCTAGCGGTGACAGCACTTCATGAATCAGCTTTCTTTTTTCCTCTTCTGGAAGGGTTCCAATGATCCCAAGAAACTGTTGGCGCTCACCTTCTTCAGGAAGGTCTTCCTCGGTCAGCACCTTTTTTTTTCCAAAGCTCATTCCAGCCGGCACTAAGGACTTGTAAGGGCGATCGCCTTCTTTCATTTCTCTGCCAAAATGCTTCAGTATAAAATCGATAGTGTCGCTTGTAATTGTGACTGCATCAACAACTGTTGGAATCCCTATTGCAATAACAGGAATGCCTAGTGTATCCATGCTCAATTCTTTGCGTTTATTCCCTACCCCTGACCCCGGGTGAATTCCGCTGTCTGAAATTTGAATCGTTGTGTTAATCCGTTCAAGAGATCTTGCGGCAAGCGCATCAATGGCTATTATAAAGTCCGGCTTTGTATTGTGAAGTACGCCCATAATAATATCGCTGGTTTCGATCCCTGTAATCCCCATTACTCCAGGAGATAGAGCACTGACTGGCCGGTAGCCTTCTTGTACACTTTCTGGTTCCAGTTTGAACAGATGCCTTGTAACCATCAAATTTTCGATCACCCGAGGTCCAAGCGAATCGGGTGTAACATTCCAATTTCCAAGTCCAACGACAAGGCAGCTTGCTTCCCTTGTAATATTTAAACCTTTCAGAAATTCAGCAAACTCTCTTGCGAAAACTTCGATGACTTTTTGCTGAAGCTCAGAGTCCTCATTCCGTATCCCCTGCACTTCAAGGGTCAGGTAAGTCCCTTCCTTTTTACCTGTCAGCTCAGCCCCTTCTTTTTTTATCTTAACTGTTGTCAGTTTTATGCCCTCTTCATTACGTTCCTTGACAATAACACCTTGGACATTAGAGTCCTCTTGTATAGGCTGAGCCGTTGCAGGCTGCTGTTCTACAGCCCTTTCATGCGCCTCAATGGCGAGATCGGTTCTAACAGTATACTGGCTTAAATCTAGCTGCTGCTTCATTCAGATTCCTCCCATGTTTAAGTTTCATTGTCTTTATTTTTGCCTGAGATCTGAAGAAACATTCCTAATGAGGCTTTCAACTAAATTTACTTTACAATCCTATTGCATTACTGTTTCCCGTTTGATAAAATATCACTTGTTCTCTGGTGTTAATTAATATCGAGATAAATAGACCTCAGGTTGATTCACGGGAGGTGAAAAGAATGCCAAATATTAAATCTGCTATTAAACGCGTAAAAACGAATGATGATCGCCGCGCTCAAAATGCAACTGTTAAATCTTCCATGCGTACTGCTATTAGAAAAGTAGAATCTCTAGTAGTAAACAACGATGCGGATAATGCTAAAGCAGCACTTTTAGATGCAACTAAGAAAATCGACAAGGCCGCTCAAAGCGGAATTATCCATAAAAATACTGCTTCTCGTTATAAATCCCGTCTAACTAAACAAGTTAACGGACTTTCTGCATAATATAAAGCAGAATTTGATTTCGTTCAGCTGTAATAAAAAACGATCCTTTAGTGGGATCGTTTTTTATTTTGGGATAATTTAAGCAAAAAGAGTTCAAGTACAAGCTGCTTTTCCATTCTCCCTGTTTTCATTTCATAATCTGCATCAGCCAGATTTTTCATGACTCCTGACAATTCATCTTCAGTAAACAGAGAAGCCTGTTTTAATGCGAGCTTAACCCTGAAAGGATGTACTTTCAGGCTTGAAGCAATTTGCGGCTGTCCATATCCGGTTTTGGAAAGCTGCTTGGCTTGAAGGATCAGTCTGAATTGATTCACTAAGAGAGAAAGAATTTTAATAGGCTCCTCATTTGTCTTTAGAAGGTCATAAAGATTTTGAAGGGCGCTTTGAATGTCTCGGCTTACGACATGCTCAATCAAATCAAAGATGTTTTGCTCAAGACTTCTTGCCACAAGTTTTTCAACCGTTTCGAGTGTAATAACGCCTTCTCCCTGATACGTGCATAGTTTTTTCATTTCCTGGTTCATGACCATTAAGCTTGCATTTGTCAGTACAGCAAGCCGCTCGACCGCATCTTGTTCTATTTCCATATTTTCTGCTTCTGCAATGGACTTTACCCAGGCATGCATCTCTTTTTCTGAAAGAGATTGAACATCAACAGCCTGGGCCTGCTTTTTTAAAAGCTTGGTCAGCTTTTTTCTTTCATCGAGCTTTTCATATGGGGCTAATATAATGAGTACAGTAAAAGGAGCCGGCTCCGAAAGGTATGCCTCAAGCTTGTTTAGCTGATGTTCTATTTTTTCTTTTTTTCTTTCCCCCGTCAAAAAGGATGGATTTTTCACAAGGATAACGCGCTTTTCTCCCATAAACGGAAGCGTCTCTGCATCTTCAAGAGCTGTTTCGATTGGTGTATCTTCCATATCGTAAACGGAGTAATTGAATTCTTTTTCTTCTTCTGCAAGAACAGCCTGAACAATCCTTTTCACTGTTTCTTGAAGTATGTATGTTTCTGTTCCATATAATAAATATACCGGATGCACCTGTTTTTTCTTCAGGTCCTTCCAAACTTGTAAGACCATATTCCGCTCTCCTATTAGATAAGATTCAAAATTAATGGTATAGGGCTTCGGTTCATTTGGCAAGCCATCGGCAAAAGTTTCATGACAAAACAGAATGAATTGGAAGAAGAGAATGCATAGATCACATTCTCTCCCATCTATATAGAACGTCCCCCTGCAAGCCCCAGGTATCTCGCAAGAAAACGATGTTCATAATTGATGTATAAAGTTCAGCTCATTATAAGTATTGTTCCCTTAATTAACTGGGGTATTGCAAAAGGAATCTGGCAGCATAAGGAGAATCCTCTCTCTTTTTCCAATAAAAGGATAGATAGCTTTTTTTTTGAAATTCCCTTATACTAAATGGCAATAGGAGGGGTAGAGGATGAATGAATTTGAAAAAAATGTGCAAAGCAAGCGAAACGATGTAGCGGATTCTGGAGTGGGTTTTGCGGTTTCTTTTGGTTTTTTTACAGTCATCTTCATCATTGCTACAGTCATCAAATTAGTCGGATCTTAATCGGCAAATCAGGGCTTTTCCCTTACAAACAAATAAAGCTTTTACTGTTGACTGCAGCGCAGTCTCTTTTTTTGCTTTGCCGTTTTCGTATAGTTTGTTCCTATTCGTAATAACTTAGAACACGTATAAAGACTAACTTCGTGGCATCTTTTCTTAAAATTCGCAGCGTATATTGGTCCGCAATCATCTAAAATAGCTGAGAATGCAACAATGTTTAAGAAAAGAGCTTTTGCTTTTTATTGCTCGTTTGAATCTTTCCATACTTCATCGTATGGCGGGTAAGTCAAAAAGGTTCCAATGCTGCCGCTAAATTGATATTGAATCGCTCCCTGCAAATCCGTTCGGTAAATGCTGATGCCTCTAACTTTAAGTTTATCCAGTACTTCTTTATGAGGATGGTGATACCGATTGTTTTTTCCCGCTGAAATGACGGCCGTTTTCGGTTTCAGTGCATCAAGAAATTCATCAGAGCTTGATCCTTTGCTTCCATGATGGCCTGCTTTTAAAATATCCGCATGCAAATCCGGATAGTTTTGCAAAAGCTTTCGTTCACCCTCTTTTTCAAGATCACCCGTAAACAGCCATGACTTCCCTCCAATTTTTGCGTAAATCACAATCGAACTATCATTTTTTGATTCGCTCCATTCAGCTGGAGACAGAATATAAAAAGGATAGGATTTTTGATAAAATACATCACCTTTCTGAACAGCAGATATTTCAACTTTTTTCTGAAGCGCTGCTTGTATAATTGTTTCGTCTGTTTTGTCTCTTATAAATCCTTTAGGGACGGCAAGCTGATCAATTTGCACCTCATTAAGCAGTGTTTGGGCTTCCCCAACATGATCCATATCTCCATGAGTTAAAAAAAGGGTGTCAATCTTCGAAATGCCTTTGGATTTTAAAAATGGCAGTGTTACACTTTTCGCAAGGGAAGCCGTATTTTTCCTCTCTCTCCATTTCTCCTTATTTTCAAAAGTCACTTTACCGCCTGTATCAATCATATAAATACCCTGCCGGTAAGGCAGCTCAATAAAAATAGAATCTCCTTGGCCAATATCTAAAAATGTTACTTCTCCATATGGGCTTAAATAAGGAAGGATACTGTGGAGAATTAGCAATATTCCCATTCCCCCGTATGGAAGCAGCCTTTTTAAACCTTTCAGCTTGTATTCAAATGAAAGACAAAGGAAAAGAGCACTAATTATATAAAGCACTTCAAGCCAATCGGGCGGCTTTCCTAAAAGAAGCAAAAAAGGATCATGGGAAGCGATCGCTTCCGTCAAATTGTCTGTCCATTGGATTAGGGTATTGAATAAGCTAACAGGCAAATTCCCGATCCCGCCAGGCAATGAAGAGAGAATAAAGCCTGCTAAAGCAAGCGGAAAGAGGACAAATGAGTAATAGGGCACATAAAAAAGATTAATGAAGAAACTCATTAGTGAGATTTGATAAAAAAAAGGAAGGATTACAGGCAGTGAACAGATTTGGGATAATGCTGATATGGACAGCGTCTGAATGAAGAAGGACTGGCCCGAAAGGAATTTAGAAGAAAGCATGAGGGATAGGCTAACAAGAAAGGAAAGCTGAAAACCTGGCTGAAAGAGCTGAAGCGGATTTAAAACAAGCATAAACAAAAAGCTATAGGCTATAATATGGAGCGGCTGAAGAGGAAATTTTAAGGATTTTGTTAAAAGGAACAATTCAGCCATATACACTGCTCTCATAACTGAATCTGACTCCCCTGTTATCACACCATAAGCAGGCAGTAAAAACAAGAGGACAATCCGCGCTTTTTCATGGGTTAGGCCTATCAAGAGCAACAGATTATAGCACAAGGCTGCTAATAAACCAACCTGCATTCCTGAAATTGCCAGAAGATGAATGGTTCCCAAATTTTGATAGGAGTCGAGAGTATCCTGATCCATCTGGCTTCTTTCTCCTAACAATAAAGCCTGTACAAGCCCTGCCGATTGTTGCGGGAAGACCTTCTCAATGTGGCGGTTTCCCTCCATCCGTAAAAGATGCAAAAAAGCAAGAGGCGATTTAGGAGCGCTGCAATGGCCGATCCTTTCAGCCACAAAAATCCAATAAATCCTATTTTGATGCAAATAACTTTTATAATCGAAACCATTAGGGTTCACAGCCTTTTTAGGCTCCTTTAGCTCTCCTTCAAAAAGGCAGGAAACCCCTCCGTATCGATTCTTAAAAAGTTCCTGGTCATTTATATCTTTTGCTTTGTATATCATGGCAACTGATTCACCGTTTTCGTGCTTTATAACAGCTTTGACGCTATCTCCATCAACCCTCGGTTCATCAACGAATTCCCCGTAAGAACGAATTTTCCCTTTTTGCAGCATGCTGACATTATGCGTCTCGTAATAAGCTGTATAAACATAAAAAAAGCAAAATCCCGCCAAAATAGCAAGGACAGTTTGATACCGTCTTTTTACTCCTGTATATATCAAAACAGCAAATATGGATGCCAGTCCATAAATGGAAGGCTGAACAGAAAAAGTAATGCCAAAGGCTGCAGAAGCAGCAAAATAAACTATTTCACACTGCAAAAACCTCCATTCCAGGAAGCGGATGATTTATTTTACAAGCTAACTTTTTTAAGCATACTCAATAAGCTCTTAAAATTCAGAAATACTTATATGCAGTCCAAATGCAATTTCATGCATTTTCTGATTATTGTGGCCGCAGCACAGTTTCTTTAAGTTCAACTTGTTCGACTTTTACGCCTGCCTGCTCAAATAACTCAACAGCATAAGGATGATTTTTATAGTCAAGTGCATAATAAACACTTTTGATGCCAGCCTGAATAATTGCCTTGCAGCACTGAAGACAAGGAAAATGAGTCACATAAATCTCTGCTCCGTCAGTGGGAGCCCCAAACTTTGCACACTGAATGATCGCATTCATTTCTGCGTGAATGGTACGGACACAATGATTATCAATTACATAACAGCCTTCATCAATACAATGCACTCCTCCTGCAATCGATCCGTTATACCCTCCTGCAATAATCCGTTTATCCCTGACAATGGTAGCTCCTACTTCAAGCCTCGTGCATGTGCTTCTTAAAGCAAGCAAATGGCTTTGCGCCATATAATATTGATCCCAAGAAATTCTGGTCACGTTTTCCCCTCCGGTACGATTTTAATTGTCTCTCTCTAGTCTAGCGATCCTTTCCAGTCTTCGTCAAAGGTTAATTAATACACTTAATTGACTGTCACCTCGTCTTTTAGCTTTTCAAAGGATTTATCTCCAATACCTGTCACATTCGTAAGTTCTTCAATTTTTTTAAAGCCTCCATTTTCTTCCCTGTAAGCTATTATGGCTTCAGCTTTTGCAGGGCCGATACCGGTCAATGTCTGCAATTCCTCCGATGAAGCTTGATTTAGATTTACCTTATTATTTGTACCTTGAGAAGACAAATTGCCGCTGCTAGGAGGAGCTGCTTCAGGAGAAGAAAGATCTTCACCCGGAACAGGGACATATCATATACGACGGTTCCATCCTGAAGGACTGAAGCAAGATTAACAGCTTTTTTATCTGCTTTTTCAGTCAGGCCGCCCGCTATGGCAACTGCATCATTTACTCTGGATCCTTTTTTCATTTCATACACTCCCGGCGAACGGACAGCACCTTTTACATCAACGACGAGAACACCTGAATCTTTGGAAGCTGCCTCTGCATCTGTTCCGTTCACAGCTGGTTTCGGAAAGGAGGTTTGCTCCTTTTTCCCTTCACCATTAAAAGATATGGCAGATTCCGTTTCCTCCTGATTGGGAGGTACTTGTTTTTTTGTATCATCCGTTTTTGTCATTTGAAATAACAGGACTGCAATGACTGCACCTATAGCAGTCCATAAAAGCCATTTATTCTTTTGAATAAATTCCATAAGAAGCTCCTTTCAGATCATATTTGCGAAATTTGAACATAACTTTTATGAGATAGATTGTTTTAAAAGGAGGGGAAAAACCATTGAATACAGGATTTATTGGGACAGGAAACATGGGGAGAATTTTAATCGAAGCATTCATAGAAGCAAATGCACTTAATCCCTCTTCCATCCGTATAACGAATCGAACGAAAGAAAAAGCCGAAGCAATAAAAAGCATATATCCTGAGATCCGGGTGGAGGAAAGTGCAGAAGAAGTTATTCATCATAGCGATCTAATCTTTATTTGTGTAAAGCCTTTGGATATTCACCCCCTTATTAAAAAAGTCTCTCCGCTCCTCAATAAGAGCAAAATACTCATCTCGATCACAAGCCCGATTTCAGTCAATCAGCTTGAAAGCAGTGCAGCATGTCAGGCAGTCAGGGCCATACCAAGCATCACGAACAGGGCTCTTTCAGGTGTTTCTCTCGTCACATTCGGAGAAAGGTGCAGCGCAGGCACACGTCAAATCGTTCAAACCCTGTTTGAAAAAATTTCCACTCCAGTACCAATTAAAGACGACATTACCCGTATTGCATCTGACATTGTTAGCTGCGGACCTGCTTTCTTCAGTTACTTATTGCAGCGGTTTATTGAAGCAGCTGTCAGCGAAACAAAAATTGATAAAGAAACAGCAGAATTACTGGCAAGTGAAATGCTGATTGGAATGGGAAATCTATTGGAAAGCGACAGGTTTACCCTGCCAGCCCTTCAGCAAAAGGTGTGTGTGAAGGGTGGAATTACCGGAGAAGGAATAAAAGTATTGGAAAAGGAAACAGGGAGAATGTTTGAGCACGTTTTTCAAAGCACCCACGCGAAATACTATGAGGATATCCATGAAATAGAGGAGCAGTTCAGCAGAGAGACTTCATAACTTATTCGGCCTCAAGGACCGATTTCCTCTTTGTCAGAAAAATTTTTTAATGTTTTTTTAAGTTTAGCTGCTCATTGGCATTTCAAGAATTTTTCTGCAATAAAAAACCCATCAATTATTTTTCGATGGGTTTTTTGCCTGCTATAAAAAAAATTCTTTCAGCACGATCTAAAGGAGACTCTTTAAGAAAATCAGCATGAACAGCTATTACGCTGAAGCCTTCTATCGCAAGCATTTCTTTATATTGCTGCACTGTAAACGTCCTTTGCTTATGAAGTTCATCGAACCTTTCGTAGCGCCCGTCTTCTTCCTCAATAAAAAAGGTCAGCTCATGTTCAACTGAGAGCGGATATTCTCCTTCAAAGCAGTTCCAGATATAACTGGCTTCTTCTCCGGCATCCGCAAATGTTGCTCCTGCAAAAATGTTCGACATTTTGTAAGGAGAGTGCACATCAAAAATGAGAAGACCATTTTTTTCCAGATTTCCGAAAGCCTGTCTAAAGGCAGCCTGTACATCGTCCTCCGTTAGAAGGTAATTCAAAGAATCACAGCAAATGAAGATGCCGTCAAATAATGGGGAAAAGCCGGACATATCCCTCATATCCATTTGATAAAATGGTATGCTAAATCCCTTTTCAACTGCTTTCTGGTGAGCTACAGAAAGCATTTCTTCGCTCAGGTCTGCTCCTGTTACGTCAAAGCCTGCTTCTTTTAACAGTACTGCAATTTCGCCTGTCCCGCAGCCCGTATCCAAGACCCGTTTACCGCCATTTCCGTACCTGTCCATGCAGGACTGCAAATAGTCTCTCCATTGCCCATAAGGAGCCTCTGACATCAGCTGATCATATACAGAGGCAAACCCGCGGTAAATCATTGGTTTAACTCACCCGTGAAGTCTTCTTGCGGGGCATCTCCCCAAAGCTTCTCAAGATTGTAGTAGCTTCTTTCGTCTTTATGGAAAATATGGGCAACCACATCTCCAAGGTCGACAAGAATCCATCTGGCTTCGTCAAAGCCTTCCATTCTTTTAATTGTGATGCCATTTTCATCAGCCACATCTTTGATTTCTCTGGCAATGGCCTGTACTTGTTTGTCTGAATTCCCGTGGCAAATGAGAAAGTAATCGGCAATAAGCGAGATCCCTTTCATTTTTAATGCAACGATATCTTCCGCTCTCTTATCATCAGCTGCTTTTACAGTGATCGTCAATAATTCTCTTTCATTCATTCTGTTTTCATTCCTCCTGTTTTATGCTTGCATGTTAATGGCTTCAAGTCCGATTGTCTTTATTTAAAACCAGATCATTATAGGTTTCGATCGTGTCAGGATAAACAGCCTGATTTTTCTTCAGCAGAAAAACAATCGTGTTTTTCAGCGCCAAAATAAGGGCTTCATCAAGGTTTTTTTCTGCAAGCTTCCTCGCTTCTTCCACTCCCGGAAAATGACGTCCTGGCTCAATATAATCCGCTACAAAAATAATCTTATCTAAAAGAGACATTCCTTTTCTGCCTGATGTATGGTACCTTATAGCATCCAAAATTTCCGGATCATTGATGCCCGCTTCTTTTTGGACAAGATAAGCTCCAGCTGGTGCATGCCAAAGTTCTCCATTATAAAGAAGAAGATCCTTTTTCATATCTTGCTCTTTAATGATTTCTATCATTTCTTCTTTCGGCCTAAATTTTGCGTAATCATGAAAAATGGCAGCCGTTTCTGCCTTTTTCGTGTCCCCCCCATATTTATCCGAAAGCTTGATGGCTGTTTCCATTACTCCGACCGTATGCTTGTAGCGATGTTCTGTTAAGTGTTCTTTTACAATCTCTAATGCCTTAGAACGTTCCATACAATCGCTTCTCCTCTATATATAATTTTACCTTTTCCGGAAGAAGAAAATCAGTTACGTACCCTTCACTGAATCGCTCCCTGAGCATAGTGGAAGAAACCTCAAACTGAGGAGCTTCCACTTCTATGACTTGAAAATGGCTAATGGTCTCATATCCAGGCCGCTTGACCCCTACAAAACGAAGCATAGAAACCAATTCATTTATCTTATACCATTTTGGCAAATATTCAATCATGTCTGCACCGATAATAAAGTAAAATTCTTTATCCGGATGCCTTTCTTTCAGCAGCACAATGGTGTCATGCGTGTAAGAGGGTCCCTGCCGTTCAAGTTCAATAGGTTCTGTTTTAAAGCCCTGCTGACCTTTAATGGCGAGTTCCAGCATCCGAAGCCTGTGGTGGCTGCCTGAATGGTCCTCATCCTGTTTATGGGGAGGAATTTGATTTGGCATAAACCATATCTCATCCAATTCCAGAGCCGCTTTCACTTCATTTGCCATGAGCAAATGCCCGTTATGCGGGGGATCAAATGTTCCTCCAAAAATGCCTATCTTTTTCATGATGTCAGGTCCCACCTGTTATTTGGGAAGTACAATCTGTTTGTTTTCCCTGGATTCTTTATAAAGTATAATGGTATTGCCGATTACTTGGACAAGATCTGCTCCAGTTCCTTTCGTCAGTTTATCTGCTACTGTATTGCGGTCTTCTTCGCAATTTTGCAGTACGCTCACTTTAATTAATTCTCTAGCTTCCAAAACATCGTCAATTTGCTTGACCATATTTTCGTTTACCCCGCCTTTTCCTACTTGAAAAATAGGGTTCAAATGGTGTGCTTCTGATCGTAAAAAACTTTTCTGTTTGCCTGTCAGCATAGTGTTCCTCCTAATTTCTTCATGACAATGTCATGCATTTCTTTAACATCAGGGAATAGGCCTGTCCAGTGTTCAAAGGCAAGAGCTGCCTGATGAACAAACATTCCAGTCCCATCTAAAATTTTGCATCCTTTTTCTTCAGCCTCTTTCAGAAAAGCTGTTTTAATCGGGTTATAAATAATATCCGTTACAATAGCTGATGATTTTATGTTTTCGAGGCTTAAAGGCTTTGCTTCCACATGAGGATGCATACCGATTGAAGTTGTCTGTACGATAATATCATAGTTATTCAGCTCTTTTTCGGCATTCTGCAATGATAATGCCCGGCTTTTGGCTTTTACAGGGCATTCCTCAATAAGCTTTTCCGCTTTCAAAACAGTCCTGTTGCACAAATCTATTTCTCCGGCACCATAAGCAGCCAGTGAGAAATAAATAGCTCTTGCCGCACCTCCAGCCCCGATAATTAAGATTCGGCTATCATGAAGCGAAGCGGACAAATAAGGCCTCAGAGAAGAAATAAAGCCTTTCCCATCTGTATTATACCCAATCAGTTTTCCGCCTTCATTCACAACCGTATTAACCGCACCAATGGCTTTTGCTGTGCTCTCGATTTCGTCAAGCAGCGGAATTAAGGCTTCCTTATGTGGAATCGTTACGTTAAATCCTTTTACCCCAAGAGCTTTTATTCCTGTTACAGCATTCTGAAGATCCTTTTTTTCCACATGAAATGCGTGATAAGATGCATCAATATGTTCAGAGCGGAATGCTTGATTTTGGATGGCAGGAGACATGGAGTGGCCGACAGGGCAGCCGATCACTCCGAATACATTTGTTAACGTTCGGCTATTTGTCATATTAACGACCTTCTTAATGTAACATGAACCCCTTTAGGTGCATAAGCAACGACTTTTTTCCCTGGATCATTGACTGTAATCCAGCCAAGCCCCGAAAAAACAATATCCGTTTTTTCTTCTTTAATCATAAATGGATGGGGAATAAGCTCAGGAAACTCCGCAGCCTTTTCTCCGCGCGGCGGCTGAAGCAATTCTCCTTTATGTTTTTCATAAAATTCATCCGCCTGCTCCTGCTTCGTGCGGTGAATATAAAGTTCATTTGGAATATAGCAAACAAAGGAAGCTCTTCCTCCGCTTATGTAGTCAAAACGGGCCAGTCCGCCGAAAAAGAGAGTTTGCTGTTCATTCAGCTGAAATACAGCCGGCTTTATTTCTTTTTTGGGAGATAGCAATTTCAGATCCTGCTTTTCTATATAATGGGCCATCTGATGATGGTTAATAATCCCCGGTGTATCATATAGAGCAGAGCCATCATCAAGGGGAATTTCGATCAGATCAAGTGTTGTTCCCGGAAAATGGGAAGTTGTGATGACTTCTGCTTCACCGCTTACTTCTTTAATGATCCTGTTGATGAAGGTCGACTTTCCTACATTGGTGCACCCAACAACATACACATTTTTTCCCTCACGGTAATGCTCAATGGCGTCAGCAATTTCTCTGACTCCTTGTCCTCTGGAAGAACTTATCAGAAAAACATCAAGCGGCTTTAAGCCGTTTTCTTTTGCTTCTCTTTTCATCCATTGAATAAGCTTCGGTTTCTTTACAGATTTCGGCAAAATGTCTGCTTTGTTTCCAACAAGCAAAATCGGATTGCCTCCAACAAAACGCTGAATGCCTGAAATCCAGCTTCCATTAAAGTCAAATATATCAACGATCTTCACAATAAGTGCATCCGTTTGTCCGACTCCATGCAAAATTTTCAGGAAATCATCATCGGTTAAGGGCACGTCCTGAATTTCATTGTAATTTTTCAGACGGAAGCAGCGCTGGCAAATGATCGGATCTCTTTCAAGGGCTGCTGGGGGGGCATATCCCGGTTCATCAGGGTGCTGTGTCTGAATATGAGCACCGCATCCTATACATACAAGCTCTGTCACTTCGTTTGTTCCTCCCATTGAATCATACCTCTTCGCTTTAGCGTATTCATGATTCTTCTTTCAATTTTTCTATTAAACCTTGTTATCGCGCCATCAGAAGATGCTACAGGAACTACGAGAATCGTATGAAAACCGTTTCTGTTTCCGCCCAGTACATCTGTGAGCAGCTGGTCTCCAATGACCACAACGTCATCTTTAGTCAATTGCATATCTTTAACAGCTTTTCTAAATGCTTTGCCCATGGGTTTTCTGGCTTTATAGATAAAAGGAATGGTTAAAGGGTCAGAGAATGATTTTACACGTTTTTCAACATTATTGGAAACGATTGTTACCTGAATGTTGTTTTCTTTCATTCCTTTAAACCATTCAATCAGCTTGGGGGTTGCACTTGGGCGGTCCCATTCAACAAGCGTGTTATCCAGGTCAGTAATAATTCCCTTAACATTTCTTTCTTTAAGCTTTTCAGGCGTAATTTCAAATATATCTTTAACAAACTCACCCGGCAAAAAATACTTTAACAAGAGCACACACCTCAATAATGATATATTTCCGGAGCGCTTTATCCTTTCGACAGCTATCGGCAGCTTTTGATTTACGCTGTATTCTCAAAGCTGCTATTTCCAAGAAAAGAGCCTTTTTTAATCCAGCAGACCAATCTCATCATAAAAATTTTTCGACAGATAATGGGAATTTTTAACACCTGTGGATAAATTTATACACATTATCCATCCTTCTATTACACATTATTGTCCCATTTATAAACATGATACTCACAAGTTATCCACTATAGGCTGTGGATAAGAGAACGGTTGTTCTGGAAAATTATTCATGTTAGATTAAATACAGAAAGATACAACCTATCAAATTATGATGAAACTTATTCCTATAGAACCGGAACGGAGGTGAGTTGCCAATTATTTGGCTATCCAGTATGCGAAAATTATCGGACGAGCTGCTCATAGAATCCTATTATAAAGCAACAGAGATGAAGTTAAGCCACGATTTTATCGAATTAATTGAATGCGAAATCAAACGCCGCTCACTTATTCACGTATTGAGAATGTCACACTAGAACTCAATGCATGAAAAAGCGGTTTTTTTCTTGCATTTTTTATTGAATAAAATTTTCATACGCTGTTGATGTTTGCTATTATAACATGCAAACTCTCTGTACTCCATTGCCCTTCAAAAGACACTTATTATATTGTAACCTTTTTCTATTTTTGAACTGAATCAAAAGCACTGCTTGATTTGATATTCTCATACAGCAGTCTCGCGCCCTTAGGGGTCATATGATAGCCCGAACTGTCAATCATACGTGATTCAATAAGGGTCTTATCAGTTGCACCGCCAGCTTTTTTGACCATCTTGCTCCAATTGTCAATCAGAAGAACCCCTTCTTCTTTTGCTGTTTTCTTCATAACGCTGTTATAGGAGTTATGCCAGTTTCTTGCCCCGCCCTTTGGCAGATATAATGCAGGGTTGTGAGTGCGGTAATAATAAAGCTTGTCTGCCCCTGTTCCCTCAATAACAGGAAGACAGGTCATTAAAACAGGCTTTCCTCCGTTTTCCCTTATTTTATGAATAAAATATAAAAGGTTTTCCCTGTAGCGTTCCTTCGATACCCAAGGTTTTTTGTTTGATTGTATTAACGCATCATTTGTTCCAAACATGATGAAAACAACCTTAGGCTTTCTATTTATGACATCATTCATAAACCTTTTTCTTGCATGCTCTGTTGTTTGTCCGCCAATCCCCTCATTATATATAAGCATCTTTCCCTTTTCTGATACCGAAAGCAAATTTACCCATTTTTCATTTGCAGGAAACTTTCTTACTGCCCAGTTGGCTTCTTGCGTATTGCTATCACCAAAAGCGACAGCTGAAGGAAGATTATCTGCTCTTGAACAGCCTGCAAACTGCAGTATAAAAAGAAAAAGAACTATACTTCTTTTCAATCGATGCACCTCCATAAACTATCAAAACTATAATACAGCCAGGCCAATGTTTCAAGATGATTTCAATCTGCAGGGAAAAGAATAACAGTTAGCCTATTATTGGCTGTCTATAAAATGCTGACAGACACGTACATGCTTCTCTTTACATACACTTGATTAATGGGCTGTCGCCTACATAAAGCCGTGGAGGTGGAGAAATGTCAGGACTCTTAACTGCATTAGGATATGTCATTAAGGAAATTGTTTTTCTTGTCAGTTATGTGAAAAACAATGCCTTTCCACAACCGTTATCTGCAGCGGACGAAAAAAAGTATTTGCTCCTTATGTCAGAGGGAGATGAATATGCCCGCAATCTTCTCATTGAGCATAATCTTAGGCTGGTTGCGCATATTGTCAAAAAATTTGAAAACACTGGGGAGGATTCAGAAGATTTAATATCGATCGGTACCATCGGTTTGATTAAAGCCATTGAAAGCTTTTCTCAGGGTAAAGGAACGAAATTGGCTACTTATGCTGCGCGCTGTATAGAAAATGAAATTTTGATGCATCTCAGAGCTCTTAAAAAGACAAAAAAGGATGTATCCCTTCATGATCCGATCGGCCAGGATAAAGAAGGAAACGAAATTTCCCTTATTGATGTTCTGAAATCTGAAAGTGAAGATGTGATCGATACGATCCAGCTTAATATGGAGCTTGAAAAGGTAAAGGAATTTATTGATGTGTTAGACGAAAGAGAAAAAGAAGTGATTACCGGGAGATTTGGACTGAATCTGCAAAAGGAAAAAACACAAAGAGAAATTGCCAAAGAACTGGGTATTTCCAGAAGCTATGTATCGAGAATTGAAAAAAGAGCTCTGATGAAAATGTTCCACGAATTTTACCGGGCCGAAAAAGAAAAGAAAAATCTGCCTAAAACCGAATAGGAATCTCAAAAAAAGAAATCGCCTCAACCAGGAGGCGATTTTTCCACTCTTCACAAAACTACGGACCGTCCTTCTCCACTGCAAGGCATGCTAAAATTCGTTCGCTTCTCATCTTATACTCCTCCTTTTTGATCATATTAAAATGTTCATGAAAAATTATAACCTGCTCATCACTTGAATCTGACGGTCCTTTGCTTTTTCCATTAATTGATGAACCTCTAAATCCCGATTAAATTGCTCTTCAGATCTTACCTTCTGACTGATTGATATTGTTATAAAAAATAAATTGATTGTCATATTAAATCACCTCCTTTAACTGAAACAAACAAAAAACGCCACAGGGAAATCCCCGCAATGGCGCTGTTTGATTTGTTCAAAATAAAACGCCATGAATTGAACATTCCTGTTCAGCCCATGGCGATATTCTTCAAGTTTAAAAGAGATGAAAAACATCGTTCGGATGAAGATTAAAAATGCTTCACCATGGCCGAATGGAAAATGTTCATATTAAATTGATCTTGTGATGCAATGCCATAATTTTTCGTCATTTGAATCGGCCTCCTTGGTTTCATTTTTCTTCACTTGTAAAGTATATCCAAAAATGGAATTTTTGTAAACAAAAAATGGAAAATTAGATATTTAGCCCATTGGTGGGCAAAACAAAACCCGCTGAAAATACAGCGGGCTATTCAGCTTCCTTATGAAGAAGCTTATTATATTTTATTGATTGCAAAAAACAAGACAGGGACCCTGCAAGTAGTAAGCAAGTCGTTCCCATCAGCATGTGCTGTTTAAAAAGTTCGTTTGAGGAATTCATAAAATGATAGCTGCCAGGGATTAAAATACCGACATATAAAAACACACCAACACACAATAACGCAAATCCATAATACTTAAAATCAGACATAAGTGCATTCAGTTTTTTCTTATACAATCTGTTCACCTGCCAATAAATGTTTTCTACTTAATACGATAACATATATTTGCAGTCTCTCAATCTTGTAAATAAAGGAAATCACTATGAATGCTGTTTTCGAGAGAGATTGTTGTTTTCCTTACATGCTTTTATCACGCATTTAAACTAGCATCAGGGCATCTTTTCCTCAAGTTTTTAACATGCCAATGGTTTCGAGTACTAAATATAGAGTCATGAGCAGCAAAGTTTAAGAAAAGAGCCTTTAAGAAAGAGCTCTTTTCAAGTCCTCTATTAAATCGTCTGCATCTTCAATGCCTACAGAAATACGCATGAGTCCGTCAGTAATCCCAAGTTCCTTCCGGCGTTCAGCAGGAATGGATGCATGTGTCATTTGGGCAGGAACAGAAATCAAGCTTTCTACAGCTCCAAGACTTTCAGCAAGGGTGAAATAATGGATCTTTTCAAGAATTTCCGCAGCTCTTTCCGCACTTCCCACATCAAAAGAAACCATGCCGCCAAATCCTCCGGATTGTTTTTTGGCAATTTCGTGGTTGGGGTGATTTTCAAGCCCTGGGTAATATACTTTGGAAACACTCTTGTGGCCCACAAGGAAATCTACAATTTTATGAGTATTTTTCTCAGTAGCCTCCATACGAAGACCAAGTGTTTTAATACCTCTCATCAATAACCATGAATCCTGCGGTCCAAGGATTCCGCCTGTGGAGTTCTGAACAAAATGGACTCTTTCTGCGAGTTCACTGCTGTTAACAACGACTAGTCCTGCAACGACATCACTATGTCCGCCAATGTATTTTGTTGCACTATGCAGAACAATATCTGCCCCTTGCCTGATTGGTGTTTGCCAGTACGGCGTACTGAACGTATTATCCACTATAGTCAGCAGGCTGTGCTTTTTGGCAAGATTTGCTGCAGCTTCAATGTCTGTTATTTTCAGAAGAGGATTGGTCGGTGTCTCAAGATAAATCGCTTTTGTATTTTCCTGAATGGCCTCTTCGATTGTGGAGAGATTGCTTGTGTCAACAAAGGTTGACTGAATGCCCAAGCGATTCAGCACTTTTGTCATTACACGGTAAGTACCGCCGTATACATCATCTGTCAGAACAACATGATCGCCGCTATTAAACAGCATCATTACTGCTGTAATAGCTGCCATTCCAGATCCGAAAGCAAAGCCTGCTTTGCCTTCCTCAAGATCAGCAATCAGCTCTTCCAGCGCGTGGCGTGTAGGATTTCCTGTACGGGAATATTCAAATCCTTTATGTCCGCCAATGCCTTCCTGCTTATATGTGCTTACTTGATATACAGGAATACTTACAGCACCTGTATGTTCATCTCCTACAATTCCGCCATGGATCATTTTTGTAAGTTTTTTCATGTTTAAATGCCTCCCTCATAAATCTTTTTACTCAAATAGCGTTCACTGCTGTCTGCAAAAACAGTCACAATGTTTGTTCCAGTTTTGGCATTTTCAGCCTCTATTAACGCTGCTTTCAGAGCAGCACCGCTTGAACTTCCTGCGAGCAGCCCTTCTTTTTGGGCCAGCTCTTTCACAAGAGTAAATGCTTCATGATCACTAATTGTATGAATAGCATCAAAATATTCTGGTTCCATATAATCTGGAAGAAATTCCATTCCGATTCCTTCTGTTTTATGAGGACAAGATTCGCCTCCGTTCAGGATGGAGCCTTCCGGTTCAACGATAACAGTCTTCACATTTTTGTTCTGTTCCTTTAAATATTTCGCTGTTCCCATAAAAGTCCCGCCTGTTCCAGCACCAGCAACAAATACATCAACATGCCCGTCAAGCTGTTTCCATATTTCAGGACCAAGCGTTTTATAGTAAGTATCAGGATTCCAGGGATTTGCAAATTGCTGAGGGCAATAGGAGCCTGGAATTTCTTTTAATAGCTCCTGGGCCTTCTTGATTGCCCCTTTCATGCCTTCCTCAGTCGGGGTTTGAACAACAGTGGCACCGAAAGCTCTCATTATGTCCTGTTTTTCCTGGCTGAATTTCTCCGGAACACAGACAACAACCTTCAGATCCCGGTGAATAGCAGCAAGTGCCAAGCCAATTCCTGTGTTCCCTGCTGTAGGTTCAATGATCGTTCCGCCCTTTTTTACTTTTCCTGTTTTTAATGCCTGCTCGATCAATTCTACACCAAGCCTGTCTTTAATGCTTCCGCCAGGATTGTAATACTCAAGCTTG
Organism: Chryseobacillus diguaensis; assembly: GCF_049220665.1. Classification (NCBI taxonomy): domain Bacteria; kingdom Bacillati; phylum Bacillota; class Bacilli; order Caryophanales; family Bacillaceae; genus Chryseobacillus; species Chryseobacillus diguaensis. The sequence goes on along the minus strand of NZ_JBMKNV010000003.1, from coordinate 390,521 downwards.
GCAAACAGCCGCACACCCTCAGGCAGAGAAAACCTTGTGAGTTCAAACAAGGGGGTGGAGCCGATTAATTCTTCTATACCACGAACAATTTGCATATTTTCACCTTCATCAGCTAATCTATGAGCTTCCTTACCTGTTTTTCAGCTGCTCGACAATGCGCAGCACATGAGCAGCAGAATTGACAGCTGCTTTTTCAAGAAACTTATCAAACGAAACATCTGATTCTTTGCCGGCAATGTCAGAAAGTGCTCTGATCACTACAAAAGGAACCTGGAATTGATGGCAAACTTGAGCTATAGCAGCAGCTTCCATTTCCACAGCATAAATGGAATCAAATTTCGTTCTAACATATTCAACACGCCCAGGGTCGTTCATAAATGAGTCTCCTGTCACAATCAAACCTTTAACAATTTGAATGCCTTCTTGCGCATGAGATTCAAGAGATGCAATCTCAAGTAAGGATGTATCAGGCAAAAATGCAGGCGGAAGGCCAGGCACCTGGCCATATTCATAGCCAAATGCTGTTACGTCTACATCATGGTGGCGAACTTCAGTTGAAACGACAATATCGCCTACATTTAACTCACTGTGAAAACCTCCGGCAGATCCTGTATTAATGACATAGTCAGGTTTATATCGGTCAAGCAGCAGGGTGGTACTGATGGCGGCGTTTACTTTTCCGATTCCCGATTTGAGCAGCACAATTTCTGTTCCATTATAAATACCTTTTGTAAACTCGCTTCCCGCGATTGTTTCAGTACTTTTTTCTGTTAATTTATCACGCAGAATGGTTACTTCTTCTTCCATTGCTCCGATGATTGCTATTTTCATTTTTTACCATTCCTTCCTGAAGCTTTCCCCTTTTTACCTGTCAAAACAAGGCAGATGGATAAGCATTACTCCTTCACCGCTTCTATTATCCAGACAAAGGCATTCATCTGCACAAAGGAAACAGAAAACCCATTTTTCTCAAAAATGGTTTTCAACACATCTTGAGTTGAGTAGTATTCTGTTTCAAGGTCCTTCGCAAGATTAACGTATTGGCGCCTTCTGGACTCTTCTATTTTAGATTGATAAGCATCCTTATCAATGAACACAGTATCAGCAAAGACTATTTTACCACCTTTATCAAGAATGCTTCCATACTTATATACAGCCATCTCTTTTTCAGGGTCTGTCAGGTGATGAAAGGCATAAGTGCTGACGATTGAATCGATCTTTCCATCCGGCTCAGCAAATGCCAGAAAATCTCCATCAGTAATTTTAATATGAGCAGGCAGTTTTTTCAAAGATTGCTGCCTCATTGCCTGAGAGGGCTCCACACCATATACCGTCTTGTTTTTTTGTACCAGCTTTTCAGTCAAGTTCCCAGTACCAACACCAAATTCAAGAACATGGGTGCCTGATTTTTCAGCAACTGTTTCCAGAATTTGTTCATATCCCCGAAAAACCTCTCTGTATTCCTCATCATGCCCCGTAACAGCTGAATCATATGAATCTGCCCAAACTTCAAATACATTCAGAAATTCTCTTCCCATTTTTGCCACTCTCCACTAATTTATATAATTCCTATAAGTATAGTATGATTTTAAATTTGAACTGTTCCCAGATTACCATACAACAGACGATTTAAGCAAGAAATCAATATTCTTTTTCACTAATAATAGGCTTTTGATAAAATAGGATGGTACATAAAGGAGGCTTTGTGAAAAATGAACATTCAGCTGGATTTCATTAAAGATAAAATTGAGTTTTTTGAGGGGGAAGATTTAAAAGCACTTGAAAAGAAAGTGAACGAACAGATTGAGTTAAATAAAGCCATTTTGCTTGAAGTATCTTCTGTTTCCCACCAAATGCATCTGGCCGAGAACGGCCGCCGCTTTTATAGTGCAGTGGTTCACTTCAAAGCTAAGTAATCTAAATGGTAAAGGCTGTTTTTCGATTGTTGCTATTCGTAAGGGGCGGGATCTGGCTGAATGGAGATAATCTATTCGAGTAGGGGTGCTTCCAATAATGAGGTCTGATTGGCATGGAAATGCAAGGAGCCATGGCCATATTTACCGTCAATCTAGAAAGAATAATGAAGCTGGTGGGGGAAAAATAGGGTAAAAAAGAGAATTGAAAACATGAAAAAAGCCGTACTCATTCCAAATATATGGAATAAATACGGCTTTTTTGCTATTTAGGCCTACCAGGAAATCATCAAAAATCGGCAGATTTTCAGTGGCCTCATAAATAACGGGAAGTTTGTTAACAATTCCTTTGCACTTGATTAGAAACGCAATGATTAATTTGCTTTTTCTACATTAACAGGCTCCCAGCCCTCGTTTGTTACCCAGTGAAGAGTAACCTTATATTTTTCGGAGGTCGTTTTATCAGAAACGGTTCCTTTCGCATCATTAGGTGAACCATTGTTTCCAATAAACCACACTGTCATATTGTCTTCAGAGATGCCAGTGGCCATGCTCATAGCTTTTTTCATTTCAGCCCAATCCTGAGAGCTTTTCTCATATTTCGTAGTGTGAGGTTCAGATTGGGAAGTTCCCACAGGTTTCCAATCAGACTTTGGAGCTGGGCTTCCGCTCGTGCTATCGTCTTTTTTAGCCGCATCATCCTTAGCTGGATCATTCGCAGCCGATTTATCTGATTCAGTGTTTTGCTGATCGGATGTATTGTTATCGGATGCAGTTCCCGATTGCTTGTCTTCCTGATTGGTGCTGCTTCCTGAATCAGAGGATGGCTGCTTATTTGAATTCGTTTCAGAATTAGAAGTCTGCTGATTATTGTCAACCTTAGATGCCTGCTGTTTCCCGCTGCCTCCGAAGATAAGCTGTGAACCCACAACTATAATGAGGACAAAGATAACCCCTATTAAAACATTTAATATTACGTTTGTTTTTCTTCTCTTATCGCGTTTATCATATCGCGATCCCTTCATTCAATTCCACTCCTTTATTCACCTATCTTCTGTATCATTCTAACATCACTTCCCCATTCTAGCCAGAATGACCTTGATCACTGTTAAATATTTCCTTTACCATATCATAAAATACTTGATTTGCAGAGGTTTTATTGCCAGTCACTTCAAGCTCTGTTACGACCAGAGCATACCGTGGATTATCAGATGGGAAATACCCGGCAAACCATTTATTTATTAGAGACTGACCATTGGCATCAGCTTTTCCCGTTTCTGCTGTACCTGATTTCCCTGATACGGCGTAAGGAAGAGACTGGAATTTTCTGCCCGTTCCATTCTCACTCGTCACGACTGTTCTTAAAAGCTTTTGCAGCTTTTGGGCTGTATAGGCATCAATAGAAGAACCCTCTAAGTTCTGAGAAGGAAAATGAAACATAACGGTTCCGTTTTTGTACCGGATGTCCTCGACAATTTTGACCTCTTTCTTTTGTCCTCCTCTAGCAATCGTTGCCATCATGTTAGCGATGGCAAGCGGGGAAACTCTGACGCTTTTTTGGCCAATGGCTGTTTGAGCTATTGCTTTTTTTACCCGTTTATCCGCCTTATCACTCCAAACAGTTCCTTTTTTTTCATGAGGAAACTGCTGAAAGTTCTGGTAATGATAAACACTTCCAGTCCATCCTGCAGTAGATAGCAAACCGAGCTCGTCTGCTGTCCTCTCAATACTGTCTGGATCCTTCTGGATAAGTTCAGCGGCAATGGCGGAAAAAGTATAGTTACAGCTTCTGGCAAAGCTCTCAGAAAAGGAGAGAGGTCCTTCTTTGTGCTCTGGATTGTGTCCTCCATAAAGATCCAGGTCGCAATTATAGCTTTTAGAAGGATCATCGAGCCCATCTTCCACCGCAGCTGCTGCAAGTACTGTTTTAAAAACAGAGCCAGGAGTGAGTGGCTCCAGCATATAATTATGCTGGGTGTTTTTATCCGAAAGCTTTAAATCCGGCTTAGAAACCATGGCAAGAACACTGTTATTTGCAAGGTCTAAAAGGACGAGTCCTCCTTTTTGGAGACCATCCGAAGTTAAAATTTTTTCTGCCATCGACTGCATTTTTTTATCAAGGGTCGTCGTTATGGAAACAGGGTAGTAGGGACTCTGATCGGCAATGTATTTTACGTTTACGCCAAAAAGAGGATCTCCGATAGCATCCACATGATAAAGGAGCTTTGTTTCAGCTTCCGGGAGCAAAAATTCGTCAAAGGATTCTTCAAGTCCCATGGCACCGAGTTTTACCGAAGAAGGGAGATGTTTATCGGCATATTTTGATTGGAGTTTTTGGGGAAGCTGGGCTGTAAATCCAACTATATGGGGAACCTGAGTGACTTCAGGCCGGTGTTCCATGAGCACACCAAATAAACCAGGCACCTTCCACTTGTTGATTTCCTGAAGTTCCTGCTTCGAAAGTGAGGCGCCATCCTTTTTTCCAATAATGACAGGTTTAATAGCTGAAGCAAGCTTGTTATCGATTATTGATGGAGGCAAATGAAGCATTTCAGCAAGTTTTGATTCAGGCCAGTTGTAGTCTTTTAAAAAAGGAAACAAGATAACACTTGGTTCATTGGAAGACGTAAGGCTTAGACCATTCCTGTCAGTAAAACTTCCTCTGCCATCGTTTATCATAACCTCCTGTGTCCGCTGTTTAACACTTTCTTCGATCAAGTTGATATGATGTTTGGAGAAAGATTCGGTATTAAATAGTTGAATTTCTGCGAGGCGGCAAAGAAGAAGCAAAAGGAAGAAAAATATGAGTACACCAGAAAATTTGATCCGATTAAACGGTTTCATAAAAAAAACACCTCATCCATCAATATGGACGAGGTGTTTATTCACTAAACATCTTATTTGATATTTACGATTCTGACTTGCATTTCTCCGCCAGGAGTTTGAACATTTACTTCTTCCCCGACTTTTTTGCCCATTAGGCTTCTCGCAATTGGAGAGTCATTTGAAATTTTCCCTTCAAACGGATCAGCTTCAGCGCTTCCAACAATGGTATAGGACTCTTCATCACCATTTGGCAGTTCTTTAAAGGTAATCGTTTTACCCAAAGAAACCTGGTCCGAGCTTCCTTCATCCTCCTGGATGATTTTTGCGTTGCGGATCATGTTTTCAAGTGTGGTAATACGTCCTTCTACAAATGCCTGCTCTTCTTTGGCAGAGTCATATTCAGAGTTTTCAGAGAGGTCGCCGAAACTGCGTGCAATTTTAATCCGTTCTACAACTTCTTTACGTCTTACTGTTTTTAAATATTCAAGCTCCTGCTCAAGCTTCATTTTACCTTCTTCGGTCATTGGAAACACTTTTTCTTGCGCCATTATCAACCACTCCTTCAAGATACTTACTGTCCCCCACAAAGGTCTGTATGTAAAGTACTGTAAATAGACAAGAGCGAGGACAAGTCCTGTCCTCACGCTGCTAGATTCATTATAAAATGGATGTCAGCTTGCACATGTGAAAAAGGCAAGCGGTTTAAGCTTGCTTCTCCATGTGAATCATTTGCCATGAAACCTTTAACAGTCTATACATAATATGGTCACAGTACTCTTTATCTATGCTATGTTATTACAAAATAGCGTTTTGTTCAAGAATTGTTTGAATTTTTGTTACCATTATATCAATTGCCACATGATTTTGCCCGCCCTCAGGGATAATAATATCCGCATAACGCTTAGTGGGTTCAATAAATTGATTGTGCATGGGCCTTACAACAGACACATACTGCTCGATGACAGAGTCGATTGATCTTCCCCGTTCTTTAATGTCCCTTAGCAGTCTGCGGATAATCCTTAAATCTGCATCTGTATCAACAAAAAGCTTAATATCCATCAAGTCACGGAGCCGTTCGTCTTCAAGTATTAAGATTCCTTCTAGAATGATAACATCCTTTGGTTCTACTGAAATGACCTCTTCTGCCCGAGTATGAATTTGATAATTGTAGACAGGCTTATCAATCCCCTGATATTGCAGGAGCTGTTTCAAATGATCGATTAACAGTTCATTATCAAATGCCAGCGGATGGTCGTAATTCGTATTCAGCCTCTCTTCGAACGGAAGATGGCTTTGATCCTTATAATAATAGTCCTGCTCGATCATTAAAATGGAATGCCCTTTAAAATGTTCATAGATGGCTTTGGTGACACTTGTCTTACCAGAGCCTGAACCGCCGGCCACTCCTATTACTACGGGCTTCTTCCCCATATGTTCAGTACCCCTCTCACATCTTGATGTACCAGAATGCCGTTTGCAGTGTGCCTAGGCTTTACGCAGCAGCTTTTATTCTGTCATTTTTTTATACTAAGAGCTATGCCGTCACCGACCGGGATGATCGATGTATCATAATCGGGGTGGGCCATCAGCCACTCGTTGTAATAATGAATTTTTCCAACCAGACTTCGAATTCTTTTACTTTCGATCTTATCCTGTTCTTCAGCCACAAGCCCTTTAAACAGGACGTTATCCGTAAGAATCAGACCCTTTTCCCCAAGCATGAGTTCATATAAATTAAAAAAACGTTGATATTGGCCTTTAGCTGCATCAATAAATAGAGCATCAAAAGGTTTCTCAAGGGCAACCTGTTCAGATAGCTCAAGTGCATCTCCAAACAAAACCTTTATCCGATTAGAAAGGCCAGCTTCTTCTATTCGTTTGATTGCTTCTGAGTACCTTTCTTCATCCCGTTCAATTGTGATAATTTCAGCTTCTGGAAGTACTGAAGCCATTCGAATTGCTGAATATCCAATTGCCGTGCCGATTTCAAGAATTTTAGCCGGGCTATGAAGGCGCAAAAGCTGAAGCATGACATGGATTCCTGACTTTTCCATAATCGGAACCTGGTTCTTTTTTGCGTACTCTTCCATATCACGAATCCCTTCAGACTCAGCAGGGATCAGACTTTCGAGATACAGTGTTAATTTTTCCTCGTGCAAGACAATTTCCTCCTTGCGCAAAAAGAAGAGCTCTTTTACAAAGGCTCTTTTCTTAAACTTTGTTTTTTCATTCATTTTAATTGAATTTAAAGCCTTAATACAACTGAGAATTATAAGAAAAGATGCGGCGAAGCCAGTCTTTATGCGTGTTCTAAACTTATACGAATCGCAACAATCTTTGTGGAAACAGCCTTTACAAAAGAACTCTGCACATACTTTTACTCTGTTTAAAATAACAACTCGATATATTTTAGCATAAAAACAGGGGATTTAAAATACTGAGCATCCCCCGTTCCATTATTTTTGATTAGTAATTAGCTTTTCTTTCACTTTGTTATGATCTTTCAACGTTTTTGTAAAGATCACCTTGCCATCCTTAGCTGCGAGAAAATACAGATAATCTGTTTTCTCCGGATTTATCGCAGCATCAAGTGAGGTAGTACCGGCATTTGAAATTGGACCAGGCGGAAGCCCCTTGTTTGTATAAGTATTGTAAGGTGATTTTACCTTTAAATCCTTGAGGAAGACCTTTGATTTGTGAGCTCCAAGAGCATAAAGAACGGTCGGGTCTGTCTGAAGGGGCATTTTCTTTTCAAGGCGATTATAAAAGACACTTGATATTTTTCCCCTGTCCACTTTCTGGGTTGCTTCTTCTTCTATAAGAGATGCCATGGTCAGAAACTGATGAACGGTCAGCTTTTTTTGACTGATTTGGCTGCTGTATTGCCGGACAACTTCATCTGTCGGCTCTATCATCGTTTCGATAATTTTCTCAAGCGATGTATCTTTTTTGTCAAACGGATAGGTAGCTGGATACAAATAGCCTTCAAGAGGGTATTTGATTTTTTTATTATCTATATCCTTTTTCAGCGTTTCTGGATATTTTTTTCTAAGCTGATTGATAAACGTTTTATCCTGAAGCTTTTTCATAACCGTTTGCTCATTATAGTTTGTATTTTTTGCAATCAATTTTGCTATTTGCGACAGCTGCTGCCCTTCAGGCACTGTGATTTGAAAAGCAAAATTTTGTGATGCTTTACCTGACTCGAGCAAGGTAATCATATCATCCATTGTCATACTTTTATTCAGGATATATTCACCCGCACGAAATCCGGAGGCATTTTTAAACTTCACGTAATACTTGAAAATCTTTTCATCCCTGATTAATCCAGCTTCTTTAAACTTATGCGCAATATTTCCAACTGAAGATCCAATTGGTATCGACACTTTCACAGGCTTATCATTTGCTGAATCTACAGGTTTAAGACCTTGCTGTATGTATACATAAATTGCTCCTGCTGCAAGCACAAGTAAAATGACTGCGGCAAGAAGGACTCGGAAAACAATTTTTCGGATGGTTTTTGCTTCTGATTGTTTATTCAGGAGCATATTTTGATAGTCATTTTTATTTTTTTTGTTTTTCGGCATATTATGCCCCCTTTCCCATTCCGTCTATTATAATACAAAATTTGAGCTGTTTCGGCAAAAAATTCTTTTTCCTGCTTTAAAAGTCCCTGTCTTTTAGCTTTAATTAAGCCAAAAAAAATATAAAAAGCTGAGTGTACAGACACTCAGCTTTTCATAAATATCCTCTTTCCGCAAGTGCAGACCGTTTATTCTTCTTCCTCATTCTCGAAGAAAGTATTCAGCATTTCTTCAACCATATCCCATTCTTCTTCCGTTTCGATTGGTTCAAGATCTCCATCTTCACCATTATCATTCGGCACAAAGCTTGAAGCGTGGATTTCAATTTCATCTTCATCTTCATCTTCATTTTCGCTGCTGATCGGATAATAAAGCACATATGATTTACCGAAGCGATCTGATTCAAAAGTAAAAAGTATCTCGCAAAGCTGTTCGTTTCCTTGTTCGTCTACTACTGTAATTTGTTTTTCGCCATTTTCCATTTTATTCACCTCTTATGAACGTTTATTATTACGTATTATTCTGCTCAAAACAGAATGCTTCAATCCTGCAAGGTCAGCCCCTGCTGCTTACCTGAGGCTGTCCAAAAACCCTTGTAAAATCATGACTGCCGCCATCTTATCAATGACTTTGCGGCGTTTTTTTCTGCTGACATCCGCCTCAATAAGCATCCGTTCCGCAGCAATGGTAGTCAGCCGCTCATCCCAGAGAACAACCGGCAATTCGAAAGATTCCTTCAGCATTTCTGCGTAGCGCTGACAGGCTTCCCCCCGCGGACCGATTGTTCCATTCATATTCTTTGGCAAACCGACAACAATTTTTTCAACTTCTTCATTTTTAAGTATTTCGGAAAGTCTTGTAAGTCCGAATTCTCCATTTTCTTCATCAATCTTAATCGTTTCCAGTCCTTGCGCAGTCCAGCCCAAAAGATCACTGACGGCCACTCCGACTGTTTTTGTTCCATAATCAAGCCCTAAAATACGCATTTTATCCCTCGCGATGATGTTTAAGATACGATTTGACCAATTCCTCTATCAATTCGTCCCGCTCCAATTTTCTAATAAGATTACGCGCATCGCGGTGGCGCGGAATATAAGCAGGATCACCGGATAACAAATATCCAACGATTTGGTTGATCGGGTTGTAGCCTTTTTCTTCAAGTGCACTGTATACCGTAAACAAGACCTCTTTAACGTCCGTCTCAACCGATTCTTCCGAAAAGTTAAATTTCATTGTTTTATCGAACGAACTCACGCTTGCACCTCTTTCCCGGATTCTTGCATGATGAAACTGCGTGTCCAATCTTATTTAACATTTTACACTACAGAGGGAAATTATAAAACGGATTTTACCCATTCCTCCGCATAATTCAAAGCAGCATCCAGTTTTTCCGGATCTTTTCCGCCAGCCTGAGCCATATCAGGGCGTCCTCCGCCGCTTCCTCCGCAGCGCGTTGCCACTTCTTTGATCAGTTTGCCGGCATGATAGCCTTTTTCAGTTAAATCCTTTGTTACTCCGGCAGCAAGATTTACTTTACCATCTGATGCAGCTCCCAAAACGACGATGGCAGAGCCAAGTGTATTTTTGAGTTCATCCATCATTGTGCGCAGGCTGTTCATATCCTTTGCGTTGACCTTGCTTGCAAGAAGCGTCACACCATTGATCTTAACTGCTTTATCAACAAGTCCTGTCACTTCAGCATTTCCGAGCTTAGCTGTAAGAGATTCATTTTCTCTTTGAAGGCTCTTCATTTCAAGCAAAAGACTGTCTACACGCTGAGAAACTTCTTTAGGGCTTGTTTTCAGTTTAGCTGCTGTGTCTGAAAGAATAGCCAGCTGACCGTTCATTAACTCATAAGCGCCTTTTCCTGTAACGGCTTCAATCCGCCTTGTGCCTGCTCCAATTCCGGACTCTGAAACAATTTTAAAGATTCCGATAGAGGCAGTGTTCTCAACATGACAGCCTCCGCAAAGCTCAAGGCTGTAATCGCCAACTTGCACAACCCTTACAATATCTCCATATTTTTCTCCAAAAAGAGCCATTGCTCCCATGGCTTTTGCTTCTGCAATGGGTTTATGTTCGATGCGGACATTGATGGATTCCCAAATTTTTTCGTTTACGATTATTTCGATTTGCGTCAATTCATCTTCTGTTACCTGGCCGAAGTGGGAAAAGTCAAAACGCAGACGGTTCTCTGTCACAAGCGAGCCAGCCTGATTGACATGCGTTCCAAGAGTATCTTTTAAAGCCTGATGCAGCAAGTGAGTTGCTGTATGGTTTTTAATCACGCCTGTACGGCTTTTCTTGTTTACAGTTGCTTCAACAAGATCATTTGTTTTTAGAATGCCGCTTTCAACGATGACACTGTGAAGATTTTGTCCATTTGGAGCTTTCTTGACGTCCTTAACTTTAGCCGTTACTCCTTCATTCACCAAATAGCCTTCATCGGCAATTTGTCCGCCGCTTTCAGCATAAAAAGGAGTCTTATCCATAATCACTTGAACTTCCTGACCTTCATGGACTTCATCCACTAGCTGTCCTTCCTGCACAAGAGCAAGAATGCTCGAAGAGTGAACAGTTAGAGTATCATAGCCGATAAAGCTGCTTTCAACTGTCAGGTCTCCCAGAACGCCGCCTTGAACCTGCATGGAGCCAACTTCCTGGCGTGCCGCACGGGCTCTCTCACGCTGTTTTTTCATTTCTTCTTCAAAGCCTGAGTGATCGAGCTTCATTTCTTCGTCTTCCGCATACTCTTCTGTCAGCTCAACAGGAAAGCCGTACGTATCATAAAGTCTGAAAACATCTTCCCCTGGAATAACAGAACTTCCAGCTGCTTTTTGTTTTTTTACAACTTCAGAAAGAATAGCCAGGCCATCATTTAACGTTTCATGGAAACGCTCTTCTTCGTTTTTAATCACCTTTTGAATAAACGCGGATTTCGCTTGAACTTCCGGGTAAAAATCTACCATTATTTCACCGACAACAGGAACTAGCTCATACATAAACGGACGGTTGATGTTCAATTTTTTCGCATACCGGACTGCACGGCGAAGAAGGCGGCGAAGCACGTAGCCTCTGCCTTCATTAGAAGGAAGAGCACCATCCCCGATTGCAAAAGTCACGGTACGGATGTGGTCTGCAACGACTTTAAAAGCAGTGTCCTCTTTATCTGTTCTGTATGATTCACCCGAAATAGATTCTGTTGCTTCAATAATCGGCATAAACAGATCCGTATCGAAGTTTGTTGGAACGCTTTGAATAACAGAGCACATGCGCTCAAGACCCATGCCTGTATCAATGTTTTTCTTCGGAAGCGGCGTATAGCTTCCATCTGGATTATGATTGAATTCAGAGAACACAAGGTTCCACACTTCCAAATAACGCTCATTCTCTCCGCCAGGGTAGAGTTCTGGATCAGCTGGATCATTTCCATATTCCACGCCGCGGTCATAGAATATTTCAGTGTTAGGTCCGCTTGGGCCTTCACCGATATCCCAGAAGTTTCCTTCAAGTCGGATAACGTTTTCTTCAAGCACACCAACCGTTTTAGTCCATATTTCAAACGCTTCATTATCTTCCGGATGGATTGTTACAGAAAGCTTTTCAGCTTCAAACCCGATCCATTTCTCACTCGTTAAAAATTCCCAAGCCCAAATGATGGCTTCTTCTTTAAAATAGTCTCCAATGGAAAAATTTCCGAGCATTTCAAAAAAGGTATGGTGGCGTGCGGTTTTCCCCACATTTTCAATATCATTTGTACGTATGGATTTTTGAGCATTTACGATTCTTGGATTGGCTGGGATCACTCGGCCGTCAAAGTATTTTTTCAGCGTAGCAACTCCGCTGTTGATCCATAAGAGAGACGCATCGTCCTGAGGAACAAGCGGCGCACTCGGCTCAATAGCATGTCCTTTTTCCTTGAAAAAATCAAGGAACATTTGGCGGACTTCAGCAGATGTTAAAACTTTCATCAAAGATTCTCCTCCTTGCAGATATCAGGGTTTAATACAGGCAGAATGCAAAAAAACTCCCGTTCCTGTATAAATAGAAATTCTATTTGCACAGGGACGAGAGTTTCTCGCGGTACCACCCTGGTTATGGATTTATCCATCACCTTCATTCGGCCGTAACGCGGACCACACGGCAGGTATTAGCTGCACTCCGGATGAGCTTTCTGCAAAGTCTCTTTTAAAGGTTCTTTCAGCCTAAGGAACCTTCTCTCTTAAAAATAGACATCAGCATACTTTTTCCGTCATTGTGTTTACTATGTATAGGTGAATTATAGCTATTGGAAGCGGTTATGTCAATGCTGTCTAATTACCCTGATCCCGTGTTCTACAACAACTTTCAGAATGGCTGTAACCGGAACGGCCAGAATTAAACCAAGCACTCCGCCAAGCTCCCCTCCTGCAGCAAGAGCAAGCATAATAATGATCGGATGCATATGAAGGCTTCTTCCCACGATAAACGGTCCCAGAATATTCGCTTCAATAAACTGAAGAACCATAATTAAGATCACTACGACAATGACTGTATTCGTTCCCATGCTTGCAGCAATGATAAGGGCAGGTATGGCCCCAATAATCGGACCGAAATACGGAATAACATTGGTTACGCCGATGATCAGTCCAAGGATAAGAGCATATTGAACCTTAAAGAAAAAGAAGCCGATAAAAGCCAGCAGCCCGATAATAACACAAACAAAAAATTGCCCTCTAATATAGTCTCCAAGAGAATGATCTGCATCTCTTATAAACTCTTTGGCGGGTGAGCGCCATCTTTTAGGTGTCAAATACCAGGCTGTTTTTTTGATTTGTTCCACATCCCGCAGCATATAAAACACGAGGAAAGGGATCAGTGTTAAAATAACCACATAGTTAAATAAGGCCTGTATGCTCTCAATCAGCCTGTCAATAAGCTGTGCCAGCCATTCCTCTGATTTTGCAACAAGCCCTTCTATACGGTCATGAATGCCATCTGGCCAGTGATCCGTATGGTCGCGTATCATGGTCAGCCACTTTTCATAAATCCCCATGAGCTGAGGTATATTGCCTGAAAGCTCCATTAGCTGATTAATCAGAATAGGGATGCCTCTGTAAAAGCCATATCCGATCAAACCAAAAAACAGAATGTAAATAATGAAAATCGAAACGGAACGAGGAAGTCCCGTCCTGTGAAGTCTTTCAATAATGGGATGAAGCAAATAGGTGATAAAGGCGGAAACAATAAATGGAATAAAAATGGCTTCTGCCATCAGCCATAAAGGATTCCATAATTCGCGCAGCTTTAAGAAAAAATAAACACACAGCAGGATCAGCAAAATGATGCCTGCCCGCAATAAAACCTGTTTCTCCTTCACGATCATCCCTCCTGGAGATTATTGTTAGGGAAACAAGAGAGAAATATTCATGGGTGTTCCAGTAAGCAAAAAAATCCCCGTCATTTTGACGGGGATTACGGATTTTAAGAAAACATTCTTCTCATGCGCTTCTGCATTTTTTTCCAGTCACGCTTAGAGCCCATCCCATTTTTCAGATAATGAGCTGCAGCAGCTCCCACACCCATTGAAATTAATGAGGTCATCATTCGGTTCACGACGTATTCCTCCTTTAATTCCCTACATATTGACGGAACGATCTTCCTCACTGAACAGGTCGTCAAGGGAACTTAATGTTCCATCTTCTTCGACTTGATGGGTGAAAATTTTCCCTTTGGCAACGGAAAGCTCAATAAAGCAATTCCAGCAGTAATATTGGTTCACGCCAATTTTTCCGAGGTCCTTGTTTTGGCAATTTGGACATTTTAGCAACCAGGGCACACCTCACTCGATAATTGCATCCATGACGATGGCATCCTTGCTGACTGTAAAGCCTGAGTCAAGAGGGTGAGCTCTTTTTTTGCCCTCCGAAAGATCAGCAAAGAATCCGTCTGTCAGTTCATATGCTTCGATTGTGCCCAGTTCTGCTGAAAAATATACATCATTCAAAAGCCCAAGCTTGTCACCGCTGGAATTATATACAGCCCTGTTATATAGCGGTTTATGGGTTTCGAGAAACAGGTTTTCCCGAGAAGCAGCAACTGGCTTCAAATCTTCCCTGTGTGTAATGATGACTCCATCTGTACCAATAGAGTGAACAGCTTCATGCGGTATAAAGCGGTCTCTCTTTAAGAACCCTTTCCCCTCCATCAGAAAACCAGTTACCTGGTTATTGTGGCTGATGGCCAAATCGGAAATGCTTCCAATGATTTCTGCTGTAGCCAGTTCAAAAACAGGAAGACCCTTGATTTGTCGATATGTTCTCAAAGTGATCCCACCTTTCGAACACTAATAGGATTCATCCTTCTCCATGAAGTCATACGGCGTAATGTTTCCCATTCCAATATTTGCATCACCAATGTCAAAGGGCAGTTCTTTTTGCAGTTCATCCTCTATTTCTTCTGATTTTACAAGCCTTAGCGTGAGAGAAGTCTGCCTTCGAGATTGCTCTCTGTTTTCGATCCCGCGGCGAAGAGCTTCCTCTTCACCGCACAGAATAAGAAATTTTTTACTTCTTGTTATTCCGGTGTATATTAAATTTCGTTTCAGCATCCTGTAATAGCTTTTTACAATCGGCATGACCACGATCGGAAATTCGCTTCCCTGTGATTTATGGATTGAACAGCAATAAGCATGAGTAAATTGAAGAAAATCCTTCTTTGTATAAGTAACTTCCTTGCCGTCAAATGAAATAACGACCATATCTTCTTTTTCCGTATTTTCTTTTGCATAGAAAATGGAAACCACTTCACCCATATCTCCATTAAAGACATGCTCCTCCGGCTGATTAACCAGCTGAAGCACTTTATCTCCAACCCTGTAGGCAATATCGCCAAAAAGAATTTCCCGTTTATCCGGTGATTTTGGGTTAAACATTTCCTGCAGCAATTTATTTAGCTGATCGATTCCAGCAGAACCTCTGTACATTGGAGCAAGCACCTGAATATCCTTCGAAGTGAATCCTTTTTTCCTCGCATTATCAATGACTTGCTGAACCACTTCTTTAACATGCTGGGTAGAGCAGCGGATAAATGACCTGTCTTTCGTCGGCTTCAGGATGTTCTCTGGAAGCTTGCCTTCTTTTATTTCATGAGCCAGTTCAATAATAGATGAACCCTCTGCCTGGCGGTATATATCAGTCAGTCTTACAGTCGGGATGATTTCTGAAGCAAGCAAATCCCGAAGAACTTGCCCTGGTCCGACAGAAGGAAGCTGATCTTCATCACCTACCATTACTACCTGAATGTTCTTCGGAAGTGATTTTAGCAAATGATTGGCAAGCCAAATATCCACCATAGAAACTTCATCAATAATCAGAAGTTTTCCCTGAATGGGGTTGTCCTCATTTCTTTCAAATCCTTCTGCACCATTCCATCCCAAAAGACGATGTATCGTTACAGCAGGCAAACCTGTTGCCTCACTCATCCTTTTTGCAGCTCTTCCTGTAGGTGCAACAAGCAGCACAGGAAAAGGCTCATCTTTTTTATAATCTGATGGTTCAAGTGAGCAGCCGTGCAAATCAGAGTAGAGTTCGACAATACCTTTAATAACCGTCGTTTTTCCTGTACCAGGACCGCCTGTCAAAAGGAGCATCGGAGACATTAAAGCTTTTTGAATGGCATCCTTTTGAGAAGGTGCATATTGCACATTCATGCGTTCCTCAAGCTTTCCAAGGGACAAAAGAAATTCAGATTCAGGAAAAAGCTCGTCATATTCTGTTTGCTGAAGAATTTTTTCGATGTGTTTAGCTGTATTATTTTCAGCAAAATAAAGAGAGGGATAATAAACCCGGTTCTCTTCAATAATAATTTGTTTATCCTCAGCTAGATTGATCAATTCAGCTGAAATGTCGGTTTCAATCACTTCTTCCTGTTTTGACTGATCAAGGAGCTGCTTCGTTTCAATAATCAGCTGCTCAAGCTTTAAGTACACATGCCCATCCTGCAGAGAAGAGCTTTCAAGTGTATAAAGGCAGGCGGCTTTAATTCTTTCCGGATGTTTGCCTGACATGCCGACCTGGCTGCCAAGCTCGTCTGCTTTCACAAAGCCGATTCCTTCAATTTCTTTTACAAGCTGGTAAGGATTTTCTTCGATTTTTTGCAGCGTTTGATCTTGATAAGCTTTGTATATCTTCATGGACAGCTGAGGCCCAAATCCGAACTGGGCAAGTGAAATCATAATTTGCTCAAGACCCTGATGCTGACTTAAGGCTTCTGATAGCTGTTCTGCCTTTTCCTTTGTCAGTCTTGGAATTTTACTCAGTACGGATGGATCGGCTAGTATTTTATTTATAGCTCCGACCCCAAGCTCTTTGACAATCGTTTCGGCCGTTTTTTTCCCAATACCTTTAAATAGATCACTTGCCAAGTATTGAACGATTCCTTCTTCTGTATTCGGCATTTCTTTTTTGAAATGTTCTGTTTGAAATTGAGGACCGAATTTCGGGTGGACTTTCAGTGATCCATAGAAGGTATAGGTTTCTTCCTCCTGCAAAAGAGGGAAGTAGCCTGTTATTGTAATGTCTTTTTCTTCATATGAAATGTTATTTTCGTTCACTTTTAATTTTAGGACTGTATATAAGTTTTGTTCATTATGAAAAATGACGGCTCTTATCGTTCCTTTTACGAATTCCTTCTTATCGAATTCACCATCCATAGACAGCTGCAAAGGAGCTCCCCCCTTTCTTAAGGAATAATTATGTATGTATAGGGAAGCAAAAAGCTGCCCTGTTTCAATCTTATTGCATATTTTCGTTAATACTCTTTATCGCATTAAGGGCCAGCAAATGATCCGGCTGAACATTGAGTGCTTTATTCAGCATTTCTAAAGCCTCTTTTGGCTGATCTTTGAAAGCATAGCATATACCTAAATTATACCAGGCATCTGAATGGTTTTCCTCAAGCTGCGTCACCTTTTCAAGCTGTTCTATCGCTTCGTCGTAGCTTTCTGAAGAAGCAAGACTAAGTCCCAGCTGAAAACGGGCTTCTGTATCCTCCTCATTAAGCTCTGCAGCTCTCTGCAAATAAGGCAGAGCCAGTTTTGGCGAACCAGCCTGCATAAAGCTCATGCCAAGCATATAAAAAGCATCAGAGTGAGACAGTCCTTTATTGATTGCCTGCTGAAATTGATTGGCTGCTTCCTTATAATCTTGTTTGTCATAATAGATGGTTCCTGCCCCATAATAGGCTGTTGCTGCCTTTTCATCAAGCTCAATGGCTTTTTTATAAAATCTCATTGCTTTATCACTTTCTTGTACAAATGCAAGCAAATTTCCAAAGTTGATATAAATTACTGCATCATCAGGCCGTTCTTCTAGAGCCTCGGTAAAAAACTTCGCAGCTTCCTCAAGATTTCCTTCCTGCATTGCTTCAATTCCAAGCTGGTTCAGATCTTTCATTGTCTGCCTCCGTTTTTTCATTTGCTGTTTTCGCAAAGATTTTTGCTATTCGTAAGAGTATAAAACACTCAGAAAGAAAAGATAAGCTTCGTGGCATCTTTTCTTAAAGTTTTTGTCTAGATTGTAAGAAAAGAGCTTTTTCATTTGAAAAAACCTCAACTTAGTTGAGGTTTTTATATAGGTTTATCCAACATACCACAATTTTTCTTCTTCTTTAAATACTTCATCAATTGTTCCCCCGCCAAGACAAACATCACCATCATAAAAAACGACAGCTTGCCCTGGAGTAACGGCACGAATCGGCTCTCTGAAAGTAATACGAGCATTACTGTCATCAAGCATCGTTACTTTGACCTTGTTATCAGCCTGGCGGTAACGGAATTTTGCTGTGCATTCCAGATCACCCTCCGGTGCTTTTCCGGAAGTCCAGCTGATGTTGACTGCAAGAATGGATGTTGAGTATAAAGAATCATGATGAAATCCTTGATCAACAAACAATACATTTTTTTTCAGATCTTTTCCAACGACAAACCAAGGATCACCGCTTCCTCCTATACCAAGTCCATGACGCTGACCGATCGTATAGTACATCAAGCCATCGTGTTTTCCCATTACTTTTCCGCTGAGGGTTTTCATTTCGCCAGGCTGTGCAGGCAGGTAATTCCCAAGGAACTCTTTGAAATTTCGTTCGCCGATAAAGCAAATGCCAGTACTGTCTTTCTTTTCAGCAGTAGCAAGTCCTGCTTCTTTAGCCAATTCCCGCACTTTTGATTTTTCAATGTTTCCGATTGGGAACATGACCTTTGACAGCTGATCCTGATTCAGCTGATTTAAAAAGTAGGTTTGGTCTTTATTTTCATCTACTCCACGGAGCATTTTGAATTCTCCGTCCCGGTATTCAACTCTTGCATAATGGCCAGTAGCCAAATAATCTGCACCGAGCGAAACGGCATGTTCAAGAAAGGCTTTGAATTTAATTTCTTTGTTGCACATGACATCAGGATTTGGCGTTCTGCCTGCTTTATATTCATCAAGGAAATAGGTAAATACCTTGTCCCAATATTGTTTTTCAAAGTTTACTGCATAATACGGAATGCCGATTTGGTTGCACACTCGAATCACATCGTCATAATCTTCTGTTGCTGTACAAACGCCATTTTCATCTGTATCATCCCAGTTTTTCATAAAGATTCCAATCACGTCATATCCTTGTTCCTTCAATAGAAGAGCTGCAACTGATGAGTCTACTCCTCCTGACATCCCAACAACAACGCGAGTATCTTTTGGTGCTTTTTGCATGTAGTTTCACCTCTTTTCTTTCTAAGCTGTCAGGCTTTTTATGACCTTCGAAATATTTCCGGCAGCTGTTTTGATCTCTTCCACCGTATTTCCGAACCCGAAGCTAAAACGAATAGAAGAAGCAATTTTATCAGATTCCTTGCCGAACATCGCCACCAGAACATGGGACGGATCAATGGAACCAGCTGTACATGCAGACCCGCTGGATGCTGAAACTCCTGCTAAATCAAGGTTTACAAGCAAGGATTCAACATTTGTTCCTGGAAAATAAACGTTCAGCACATGGGGAAGATTGTTTTCCAGGCTGCCGTTTATTTCAAAAGCGATTTTGTTCGATTTAAACGTTTTTATCATCTCTTCTTTCAAACTTTGATATAGGTCAGCTTTTTCAGCACGGTTTTCTTCTGCAAGCTCAACAGCTTTTTGCAATCCGATAATGCCAGCTGAATTTTCCGTACCCGCCCTTCTTTTCAATTCCTGTTCGCCGCCGAACGCAATCGGAGATAATTTCACTCCGTTTTTAATATATAAAAAGCCTGCACCTTTAGGCCCGTTGATTTTATGGCCTGAAACGGAAAGCAGGTCTACCCCAAGGTCGTCCACATTAATAGGAAGAAGCCCGAATGCCTGAACAGCATCTGTATGAAAATTGGCCTGATGACTTTTTAACAGCTTCCCGATTTCGGCTATAGGCTGGATGCTTCCCACTTCATTATTTCCATACATTACGGTCACAAGAATTGTGTCTTCTGTTAGCGCAGATTTCAATTCACTAATTGAAATTCTGCCCTCGAGATCAACAGGAAGGTAGGTTACCGTGAAGCCCTGTTTTTCAAGGTAGGCACATGTGTGAAGCACAGCATGGTGTTCAATCTGAGTTGTGATAATATGATTGCCTTTTTCCCGGTTGGCAAAAGCTGTCCCGATGATGGCCAGATTATCAGCTTCTGTACCTCCGCTCGTAAAGACAATCTCTCTTGGTTTGGAATGGATGGCTTTAGCAACTGATTCCCTCGCCTTGTCCAAAAAACGTCTGCTTTCACGCCCATGGGCATGGATGCTGGACGGATTTCCGAATGTATCAGCCATAAACTGGGCCATGGATTGAATAACTTCAGGATGCATGGGTGATGTTGCTGCATGATCCAGATAAATACGTGACAAGCTGCGTCACTCCTTCATAAAAAATTGCTTCCGTATATAAACGGCGGATTAAATATAGAACATGTAAGATTCCTGATCTCCGTCCGTATAGCTTGCAAGATCTTCAAGAGTTGTGCTGTCAAGCACTCCTTTGACAGCATCCCTGATTCTGATCCATAACTCTCTTTTTGCAGGTTCTTCATCTTCAAGCACTTCAACAGGACTGATAGGACCTTCAAGCACTCTGATGATATCTCCTGCTGTAATCTGATCTGGTCCATTGCCCAGTATATAACCGCCGTATGCTCCGCGGATACTCTTCACAAGACCGGCGTTTCGAAGCGGTGCGATCAGCTGCTCCAGGTAATGCTCAGAGAGATCATGGGTCTGTGCGATGCTCTTTAACGAAGTTGGACCTTCCCCATGCTTTCTGGCAAGTTCTATCATAATCGTAAGGCCGTAGCGGCCCTTAGTTGAAATTTTCATGCATAACACCCCTATTTTTCCACAAACCAATCAAATGTATCATCTGATTTTCGTCTGTTACAAATTTGAATTTTGAATAGCTGTTTTATTTTCTGCACATTTTTATCTGATTTTTTTCCGATCAATTAAATAAGCCTTAGTTATTATAACATATAAGGGGTATTTCTAGCATGCCAGCCATTCAATCTGTAGAATTATAATGAATTCAGGTAAGGATTTCAAATTATTTGCATTTCAGCTCTTCTTTCAGCATAATAGCCACAATCCTATTATAATGGGAACAAGATTTTTTCAGGGCTTTGCTTAAGGAATAATTGATTGTATTTATATGAAGAGAAACGGTTTAAATAGATAAAAGATGATCCTATTAAATAAGCTCTATGCTGCTGTTTAGGAGAGATGAGATTGAAGCCATTAGCATTACGTATGAGACCAAAAAAATTAGATGAAATTATAGGACAACAGCACCTTGTCGGAGAAGGCATGATCATTAACCGGATGGTGAAAGCACGGCACTTGAGCTCTATGATTCTATACGGACCTCCTGGAATCGGCAAAACCTCCATCGCTTCAGCTATTGCTGGAAGCACCGATACAGCTTTTCGTATGCTGAATGCTGTTGTGAATAATAAAAAGGATATGGAGATTGTCGCAGAAGAAGCAAAAATGTCCGGGAAAGTCATATTAATTTTGGATGAGGTGCACCGCCTCGATAAAGCCAAACAGGATTTTTTGCTGCCATACCTTGAAAACGGGAAAATTGTTCTGATTGGCGCGACCACAAGCAACCCCTATCACGCAATCAATCCTGCCATAAGAAGCAGATGCCAAATATTTGAACTGAAACCATTAGAGCCAAAAGATATAGAAAAAGCTCTGCAAAACGCCGTTGAAAATAAAGAGGATGGTCTCGGAAAAGAGCAGATTGATCTTGCAGAGGATGCAAAATCCCACCTGGCCTTAAGCTCCGGCGGAGATGTCAGGTCTGCCTTAAACGCCCTAGAGCTTGCGGTCCTTTCTTCTGAAAAAGATGAGAACGGAATCATTCACATTAGTCTGAAGGATGCAGAGCAGTGCATTCAGAAAAAAAGCTTTGTGCACGATAAAGACGGTGACGCCCACTACGATGTTCTATCAGGCTTCCAAAAATCGATCAGGGGATCGGATGTTAATGCCGCTCTTCATTACTTATCACGTTTGATCGAAGCAGGTGATCTGGTCAGCATTGCAAGACGTTTGCTGGTTATTGCCTACGAGGACATTGGACTTGCAAGCCCGCAAGCAGGTGCAAGAACACTAGCTGCGATAGAATCCGCTGAAAGGCTCGGTTTTCCTGAAGCGAGAATTCCACTGGCGAACGCGGTAATTGAGTTATGTCTGTCACCTAAATCCAACTCTGCCTATTCTGCTCTTGATCAGGCACTCAATGATTTACGGAGCGGCGCTAGCGGTGAAATTCCGGCTCATCTTCGGGATGCTCATTATAAGGGAGCAAAAAAACTCGGGCGCGGACTGGATTACAAGTATCCGCATGACTATGAATCAGGCTGGGTCCAGCAGCAGTACCTGCCAGATAAATTAAAAGGAAAAAAATATTATCAGCCTAAAAAAACAGGTAAATTTGAGCAGGCACTTGCACAGGTTTATGAAAATTTGAATAAGAAACAATAGCAGCATGGTTATGACTGATTTGCTCGTTTTTGAAAAGAGCGAATCAGCCTTTTTAATTAGGGGATTTCTCTGTTAAAGTGCTACGTCCGCTAAATAAAAGTGAAACAAAGATTGATCAAAAATACCCAACAAACCCATATTTTACATGCTCCTCAACCGTGCCCAATAATGGAAGATTACGTAAAATCTTAATTAGTTGGAGATCAAAATAAAAAGACAGTAAAGGATATGCGCTTCCATTACTGCCTGCTCAATCGTTCAATTTCGATTCTGCTTTGCAAACTCAATTCCATTCCATCTCATAAAAAGATTAGCTTCAATTCCAAACTGATCCAATGCCTTTTGTACCGTTTGATTCACAATGTCATCCGTTGTTTTCGGCAGGTGGTAAAAGGATGGAACTGGCGGCAGAATGACACCGCCCATCTGAGTTACGGAGGTCATCAGATTTAGATGACCCAGATGAAGCGGGGTTTCACGAACGAGTAAAACTAATTTTCTTCGTTCCTTCAGACTTACATCAGCTGCCCTTGTCAGCAATTCATTATTATAGCTGTTCGCTATACCTGATAGTGTTTTGATCGAACACGGAGCGATGATCATGCCATCAACTTTAAATGATCCGCTGGAAATGGCTGCTCCCATGTTATCATTATCATATACCACTGAAGCCATTTCCAACACTTCATCTGCCTTATACTCCGTCTCATATTCGATCGTTTGTGCGGCTGTCTTACTTAGGACAAGATGACTTTCAATAGTTAATTGCTTTAAGGCTTCAAGGGTTCGAATGCCATAAATAGCACCACTTGCTCCTGATATTCCTACTACTATTTTCATATTATCCACCAAACCCGGATGCTGGAACCTTCTTACTCCATTCCTTTTCTAAATGTTCGTCTTTCAGCCCTAAAGACTCTGTATTAATGTACTGCTTAACATTCATATCATGATAACCAGGGATACCAATCCTTTTATATCGCATGGGTTCACTGTTTAGAGGGACCGTACAGTCAAATCCCATTTTGGATCCGACTCCATTATTCGCAGACGGATCCAGCTTCGAGCCTTGTGCAGCATGCACCGTAACCAAATCTTTCTCCGCTTGAAATCGTGTAGCAATTGCCCACTCTACTTCTTCCATATTAAAAATATCAACCTCATCGTCAACAACTACTACATGTTTGATATCAAAGCTGTTCGCAAATGCTGCAATAATGGCATTTTTTGCTTCTCCGTCATTTCGCTTCTTAATTGATACGATTGCATGATATCTGCACGTTCCGCCTGGACTCATATGAACCGCCTGGACAGATGGAACGGTTTGGCGGATACTCTGAATCAGACTAGCTTCTCTCGGAATCCCTCCCAGCAGCAGATGCTCATACCCAGCAGGAACAATCGTATAAAAAATCGGGTTGCTGCGATGGGAAATAGCTGTAATTTGAACAACTTCCTTATCCGAGCGGGGTCCATAGTATTTCGGAAATTCTCCGAATGGTCCTTCAGATTCACGGATATGAGGCAATATTTTACCTTCTAATACAATTTCTGCGTAAGCAGGGACATCAATGTCTACTGTCTCGCATCTTACCACTTCAAGCGGTTCTCCCCGAAGAGCACTTGCTATTTCCAGCTCATCTATCCCAAACGGAGTACTGGCCTGTGAGGCAAGAAGGGTAGCTGGATCGACACCGATTACAATGGCACATTCCAGCGGTCTGCCTTCTTCTTCAGCCTGTTTGTACAAGTGGTAGGTATGGCGCGGGAGCAGCAGCACGCCTAATTTGTCTTTCCCCGAAATTTGAAGCCGATGAATCGAAACATTTTGTTTTCTTGTTACAGGGTCCCTCACAATGAAAAGTCCCGCTGTGATGTATTTCCCTGAGTCCTCTTCATGATGTACTGGAATAGGAAAAGACCCCAGATCAATATTTTCCAATATAATATGTTTTTTAACAGGAGCTTCCTGCTGTTCAACATGGCGGCACGCAGCTGGAGCAGATGATGCCTGCTGAAATTTTCCAATTAGTTTGTCCGGATCTGTTTCAAGAGCTTCTGCAAAATGCTCTCTAGTCGAACAAATTCCGGATACTACTGGAATCTCATAATCTTCTACCTTTGTAAAATAGGATGCTTTTTTCCCATCCAGCTTTTTCGTTATGGCAGCTACCTCATATAAAAGGCTGACCTTCTTGTCTATAACCGCCAGTTTGCCGGTATCCTGCAAGTATTTCAGCCATGTTCGAAAAGATTTTGATCTCATTAAAATGCCTCCTATTGGTTAAAGACTAAATTTCAGGAGAAACAAGCGTTTTGAATTAACTTTGCAGCCGATCCCCAATTTTAACTTACTGTACGGATTCCAAAGATATCCTTTAAACGGCGGTCAAATAGTTTCATGACGCGATCACGTCCCTTTACTTCCTGCGGAGTAGGAATCTCACGTCCGTCTACCATAACCGGCTGATCGTAACGAATTAAAATGAATGGAAGGTATTCGTCATAGATTTCCCGAATACGCTTTGCATGCTTCGGATTGTTTGAGAAAATCTTCAGCATGCGCAGACCAAAACCAACATGGCGCCCTTCATCCTCTTTAATTCTAGCAAATCCTTCTGCAAGCCCAGGGAAAAGACCTTTGCTGCCATATACCGCTTCAAACACATCATAGCCTGCCATTGCCTGTACACCTTCAATGATTCCTTGATAATGCGTCAGCCCTTCAACCAAAACTTCTTCTCGCTGTTCAGGTCCTTCCTCCAAAACATCCAGCATCTGTCTGGCACGGTCGTCCAGTTTATGCTGCACTAAATTTTTCACGCCGGGAATCCGTTCAACACCAAGCACTTCTTTAAAATAGCGCAAAAAAAACTCAGTATGCTTAAACTCCTCTACTAATTGTGTACTAAGAAAAGCTTGCTGTTCGGTTGAGGATCCGAGCATTATCCAAGGACAAAATTTTAATGCCACGTTTTCTTCTGCATCAAGAAATCCCGTACAAAAGTGAATAAGGTAGTCTTTTAAATCATCATCGAGTGATTCAAAATCCAGTTTGTCCTTGCTTAAATCAATTTCTGCTGGATCCCATGTACCAAACCGAATAGCCTTCCGATATAAGTTCCATGCCACCTCGTCTGTACTTTTTTCAAGATTTGTCATTAGTTCGTCACTCATTACATTTACCTCCTAAATTTATAGTTTTTGGTTCTAATACAACCGTTTTAATAAATTCAGTACCTCTTCCTCACTAGGCAGACGTGGATTAAATTTCATCATTCCGCTTTTAAAAGAGTCATTTGCAATTTCAGGCAGCTTTGACTCCGGAACATTCACGTCACGCAGCCGGGTTGGAAGCCCTATATTTTTAACCATAGCTGCAACAGCTGAAGCTGCCTTTTCAGCTATAGGCAATTCCGCATCTAGCAGTTCTGCGATTTTCGCTGCTTTATCAGGAAGAACCTTGGCATTAAATTCGACTACATGCGGCAGCAATAATCCGATCGCGATCCCATGAGGAACATGACAATGGCCAGACAAAGCACTCCCAATGGCATGAGTTAGTCCCAGAAAACTATTATTAAAGGCCATACCTGCAAGTAAGCTCCCATGAGACATGCCAATTCTTGCTTCTTTATCCTGTCCATTTTGAACAGCACGCTGAAGATGATAACTTACCGCTGCCATTGCTTCTAAAGCCAAAGCATCAGATGCCGGGCGGGACTTTAACGAAAAATACGCTTCAATTCCATGAGCAAGTGCATCGATCCCGGTTGCAGCTGTCAATTTTTCTGGGAGTTTCATTGTCAACTCCGGATCAACAAGAGCAATAGTGGGTGCCATATAAGGACTGGTGACTGTCACTTTCACGTTGTTCGTCCAATCTGAATAAACGCCGAATATCGTTACCTCACTCCCTGTACCGGAGGTTGTCGGAATCGTTATGAGCGGAATTTCAGGAGCTTGTGTAATTTTGTTCACACCTGCATAATCCCCAATGCTTCCGCCATTACTGGCGATTACCCGAATACCCTTCGCCGTATCCATAGGGCTGCCTCCGCCTACTGCCACGATACAATCATAAGAAAGGGCTTTAAAGCGTTCAGATCCTCTATTAATCGTTTCAAGACTCGGATCAGGCTCGACGTCCAAATAAAGTTCTGACTGAATATTTGAGACCCGCAATGAATCTGTTAGCCGGTTCAATAATCCGGCCGCTTCCACACCTTTATCACTTACAAGAAATACGGTTTTTACTCCTAATTGTTCAAGTCTTTCACCAAGAGAGGATGCTTTTCCAAATCCGAACTCAATCAGTGTCGGAAGATGAAAGGAAAATTCGAAATCAGCGGATTTAACCGCACTGCTTGTACTCATAAAACGAACGCCCTCCTTCCTTTATTCCATTTCAAAGTGGATATGTTTCGTTTCACAATATTCCATTAAGCCTTCTATTCCGCGGGTCCTTCCTAAGCCGCTCTGCTTGTAGCCTCCAAATTCGGCTTCTGGAAAATTTTTATTATAGGTATTAATCCAAACTGTTCCAGCTTTTATTTCCTTAGACATTTTCATTGCACGGTTTAAATTGGCCGTCCAGACACCTGCAGATAAGCCAAAGCTGTTGTCATTGGCCAGTTTAAGTGCTTCTTCATCACTGGAGAATGTTTGCACAGAAAGGACCGGGCCGAATATTTCTTCTTTCACTACCCTGCAGTCGGATGGTAGGTCATCAATGATTGTCGGAGCGAAGTAATGGCCTTTATCGAAATCTCCTCCTGTTAACCGATAGCCCCCTGTTATAATGTTTCCTTCCTGCCTCCCAATCTGACAGTATTCTTCAACAATATTCAGCTGGTTTTGGGATACAAGAGGTCCCATATCTGCGGTTTCCAATAGACCATTTTCAACCCGCAAATTTTCAGCATACTGTTTTAAACGGGAGACTACTTCCTCTTTAATCGACTCATGAATCAGAACTCTTGAACCTGCCATACAAATTTGCCCTGCTGAAATAAAAATCGATTGGCCGATCACTGGAATGGCTTTGTCCAAATTTGCATCCTGAAAGACCACATTAGGAGATTTTCCCCCAAGCTCTAATGCAACCTTTTTGATGTTGCTTGCTCCCATTTCCATAATGGATTTCCCTGTGGAGGTATCGCCGGTAAAGCTGATCATGTCTATTTTTTCACTTGTTGCCATAGCTGCACCGATCGAGCTTCCAGGTCCTGTAATAATGCTGACGATCCCTTTTGGGAATTGATCTGCTTCCGCAATTAGCTTAAATATTTCGACAGAAATAGAAGGGGTCAGGCTTGCCGGTTTTACAATGACCCCATTTCCTGCCGCAAGTGCAGGAGCCAGTTCACGTATCATTAGGAGCGCCGGCCAATTCCATGGTGATATGATCCCCACTACTCCAATTGGCTCTTTGACGATGACTCCAAAGTTATTAGGCTCTAACTGCATCGAACGGCCAAATACCGTGCGGGCAGCGCCGGCAAAATATTTCAGTGTATCAATACAGCCCATTATTTCCATCCGGGATTCGCGTATCGTTTTCCCTTGATCCATCGTTAGGATTCGAGCAAGATCTTCCAATTTCTCTGTCATTTTCTGAGCTAATTCCAATAAAGCATCATAGCGCCTCTTTGGATTCACAGACCAATCACTCTGAAGGAACGCATGGTTTACCGCATCAATTGTTTCAGTCACATCTTTTATATTTGATTTCTGTGAATAGCTGATTAATTCACCGGTTGCAGGATTAAGAGATTCAATTCTCTCATTTGATTTGGTCTCAATCCACTCGCCTCCAACAAAGTTATAGTAAACTGGTATTTTTTGATTAAGTGAAATGGACATCATTTGCTCCCTTTCGTTTTGAATTTAAGAGTGTTGTGTTATGATTTACTTCGTTCTGCCTCTTCCTTCTGTTTATTTCAAGTTTCCTTTTGTTTCAGGTATGATAACGCTCCCAATAATGTACAGAAGATAGATTACAATGGTGAAATACATAAGGGTATGGGGAATATTTCCTACAGAACCGCTTGCTAACGTCACAAATGTAGGCATTATTCCTCCAACTGCAAACCCCATATTCCAAGAAAGCCCGGTACCTGTGGAGCGTATTGAAGTCGGAAAACGTTCGTTTAGGAAGATTAAAACAGGGGCATACGCTGCATTTCCCAAAAAAACGAGACAGATGACATTTAAGTAGATCGCAGATGGAGTGGCGGAATTTGCCAATGCCAGGAAAAAGTAAGGCAGACCCACAATATTAAGTAAACCTATGATCATAAAGGTCTTCTTCCTTCCGATCATTTCACTTAAATGTCCAACAATTAAAGCAGCAATGATGGTTACAATGCTGGCTGTAATTAAAACTCCCGACATCATCCCAGGAGATACATTGTTTACTACTTTTAAGAAGGTTGGAATAAATCCGGCTGTTAAATAATAACCGGATCCCCCGCCTATCACGATCAAAAGATTCACCATTAAGATTCGGAAATAGGATGTGAATAATATTTTCAAAGGTGTTCGTTCTTCAGAGGCGGTCTCTTTTTTTTCATTTTTTTCCTTTTGTAATTCAGCCCATAAAGGGGATTCATCAAGAGTACGGAACACAAAAAGTCCAGCAACCGAACCAATGAGCCCTGTAAAAAACATAAAGCGCCAGCCCCATTCATCAAATGCCTCACCTGGAAACAGTGCAGAAATTAAGGCAAATGCTAGTGAAGCAAACAAAGCACCCAGACCTGCTCCTCCGCCGCCGATCAATCCGGACATTAAGCCCCGATATTTTTGAGGAGCTGATTCTGTACCGATTGTATGGGTAGAGGCAACAACACCACCGACAAAAATACCCTGGACCAAACGCAATAGCAAAAAGATAATCACGGCAGCCACTCCGATTTGCGGAACAGTGGGAAGCAGGCCAAAAACAGCAGAACTTACGCCAACACCTACTATGGCCACTGTCATTGCCTTTTTCCTCCCATGTTTATCAGCATAGGATCCAAATAAAGCTGATCCGAGAGGACGCATAAGCAGCGTTACGGCAAAAGATGCGTAAACCGCCGCCAATGATAGGGTTGAGTTACCTGTTGGAAAGAATAGTGCCCCAATGGTAGGTGTAACGTATAAAAGAATAAAAAGATCGTACAAATCAAATGACCAGCCTAAGAGTGATGCAACCATGGCAGAAACCACTTGGCGATTTTTCACTTTATGATCCGAGATACTTTGTACAATTTCTGTCTGTGCAGTATTCGACATAACTTTTCCCCCTTATTGATTACGCACCTGCCTATGGCATATTTTGAATTTTCCGTAAATTATACTAATAAAAAAACCACGATACATCGTTGTGCTTATAGAAAAGTACAATGTTGTATATCGTGGTAAAGTGGCCAGTCATATGCTTTTAATCAGCTGCTTATCAGGTCAGTCATTATTTACCGGTAAAATTAGGTTTGCGCTTTTCAACAAATGCGTCTACGCCCTCTTTAAAGTCATCCGTGCATCTTAACATTCCATACGCCCTTCCTTCGATCTCCAAACCTGTGCTAAGCGGTCCCTCTTCTGCCGCATGTAAAACTTCTTTGCATACACGCTGTGCAAGCGGAGAGAAACGAGTTAATTCACTTGCCAATTGGTTGACTTCGTTTTCAAGATCGTGCTTTTCAACAACTTTTGTTAGCAACCCCCATTGATAGGCTTCCTCAGCAGGAATTCTTCTTGCTCGCATAATCATGTCTTTCGCCCGTGTAAGTCCAACAGCTTTGGCTACACGCTGTGTACCCCCGCTTCCAGGAATCATGCCTAAATTCATTTCCGGCAGGCCAAGAAGGGTATCATCGGCAGCAATACGGAAATCACACGCCATTGCAATTTCAAAACCTACACCAAATGTATAGCCTTGAAGCTGAGCAATAACTGGCTTTGGTGAGCGTTCGGGTGCAGCAACATTCACTCGCAGGCGGGACAATTCTTCTGGATGCGTTTCCATAAATTGCGGGATGCTGCCTCCTGCACTAAAACACCTATTTCCCTCTCCTTTTATAATTATGACCCGGACCTCATCGTCTTTATTAAGTCCCTCAAAAATCTCCGCAAATTGTTTGCGCGCCAGCATGCTGATATAGTTCATTTTTTCTGGACGGTCAAATACAATAGTAGCTGTTTGATTTTCTGCATTTTTTTCTACGCGAATGTGATCATATTGAGTAGTGGTTGTCATTGGAATTTCCCCTTTCAATTTTAGGAATGGCTGTTTTGTTTTTCGGGCGAGCTTCAATTACGCTTTTAGACTGTTGATGAAATGATAAAGTTAATAGTTATTAGAAATTTTAAGGGAAAGACCCTTAAAAATTAAACTACTTTTTCAGTATGGTACAGCTCAAATTTTCCTTCTCTCAGCATACGTCTGAGAACTTTTCCTACCGGACTTTTAGGTATTTCCTTTACAAATACATATTTCCGCGGGCGTTTATAATTGGATAATTGCGGATGGTTTTTACAAAATTCATCCAGGTCCCCAAAAGTAACACTTTGGCATGAAGGAACGACATAGGCCGTAACAATTTGCCCCCAGTGATCGTCTTCTTCCCCAACTACTGCTACTTCCGAAACTTTGTCATGTTTTGAAAGGACATCTTCCACTTCAATCGGATGGATATTCTCGCCGCCGGAAATAATCATGTCGTCTACCCGGCCTACTACATACAGGTCGCCATCTTCATCGAGCATTCCAATATCTCCAGTAAAATACCAGCCATCCCGAATGGCTTTTTTGGTCGCATCCGGCCGGTTCCAATAGCCTTTGAATGCTTCAGCGGAATCTAAATCGATAATGATCTCACCCACTTCTCCCTTTCCTACGAGATCTTCACAGGTGGAATGGCCGTCCGGGTCGGCCGTTACGATGCGAATTTTCTGATGAAATCCAGGCTTACCTGCACATCCAGGCTTTTCAAATACATTCGAATTAATCGTAAATGTATACACTTCCGTACTTCCATAGTGATTCACAAACACCTCGGGATTCAGCATTCGGATACACTTTTCGGTTAAAGCAGTAGTCATGTAGGCACCGGCATATCCGATCTTTTTCAACGCTGTCAGATCGTATTCATGAAAGTTCTGCTGGTTTAGAATGTCGTGATACAACGTAGGGATTAAGTAGAGACAGGTAATCTCTTCTTTGCTTAATAATTCAAGCGCTTCCTTCCCGTCAAAATCTGGGAGAATAACCAATTTTCCATTCAGAAACGCGATGGACAATAGGGAGCGCATTCCCATCGTATGATACAGCGGCATCGTTCCAAGCGTACTTTCACCTTCTCTGTATTGGTTTTGAATAATGTGGGCAAGTGCAGCTGAATATTCGTTTCTGTGGCTGCGGGGCACGCCCTTTGGCTTTCCGGTGGTACCTGACGTATACAGCATTAACGCAATATCTTCCTCTTTAATGACTGGTTTTTCATACGTTTGCGGACTTCGTGTAATGAGCTCAGAAAAATAAATGTCAGCTCCGTCAACTTCTCCCAAACCAATATAGACCGGCCGTTGATTAAAATTTGCTTTTAATACTGCTTCTTGACTGGCATCTTCGTATACAACCGCTTTTGCTTCCGCAT
This sequence comes from Chryseobacillus diguaensis, assembly GCF_049220665.1. Lineage (NCBI taxonomy): Bacteria > Bacillati > Bacillota > Bacilli > Caryophanales > Bacillaceae > Chryseobacillus > Chryseobacillus diguaensis. Next base: position 358,521 of record NZ_JBMKNV010000003.1, on the reverse strand, counting down.
CATTCACACAATACTCCACTTCTTTTGCTGAAAGACGAAAGTTGATTGGTGTATAAATAACTCCTAGCTTTTGCAATGCCCAATAGAGAATGACATTTTCATATCGATTTTTTAGTAAAACCATCACCCGATCCTGCTGTTTTATGCCAATTTTTTGCAGCGAAGCGGCTGTTTTGTCAATTTGCTGGTTTAATTGTGAATAAGAATAGCGTACATCTCCTTGAACAACAGCGGTTTTATTCGGAAAACGCTCGACTGCAAACTCCAGTAACGTCCCCAGCTTCATCGTTTCAACTCCTTTGTAAGACTTCCTCTTTGTTTTCTTGGATCGTTTTTTCGATCGCTTTTACAATTCCGTCATAGCCTGTGCATCTGCACAAATGCCCGGATAATGTCTCTTTTATTTCCTTTGCAGAGGGGCTAGGATGCTTATCGAGAAAGTCTGTCATGGACATTAAGATCCCTGCGGTGCAAAAACCGCACTGTAAACCATGGCATTCCACAAAGTTCTTTTGGAGAGGGGTCATTTCACCGTTACACGAAAGACCTTCGACCGTCTTTATCTCCTGTTGATGTGCCTGAACCGCAAAGATTAAACAAGACCTTACAGCAGTTCCACTCATGATCACTGTACATGCTCCACAGACCCCATGTTCGCAGCCCACATGCGTCCCGGTTAACCCGCATGTTTCCCGGATGAAATCACTTAAAAGCATTCTAGGTTCCACATACTCGATATAAGATTTACCGTTAATGGTGACTTGCACTTCATGTAAGGACATCTGCTCACCCCTTTGCTCTTTCATAAGCCTGTTTTAGAACTCTTGAAGTCAGTATTTTTGCAAGGTGCGTGCGGTATTCTGCTGAAGCATGCAGATCAGATTCAGGCTCCACGCGTGTTTCTACAATTTCAGTTACTTTGTTAATGAGTAAAGGTGATAACTTTTCGCCGCATAGTGCATCTTTTACATCCTCTATAAGAAGCGGAATGGCTTCAACCCCTCCTAGTGCTAACCTGACATCTGAGATCAGGTCACTATCATCCAGCTTTAGCTGGCAAGCTGCTGCAACTAGCGCAAAATCTCCATGGCGCCGTGAAATTTCCTGAAAAGAGCAGCCAATTCTTCCCTCCCAAATGGGGATCTGAATCTCGGTCAGCAGCTCAGTCGGCATCATATCGGTCGTTAAATACGTGAGGAAAAAATCCTCCGCCTGTACAACTCGTGTTTCATCTGCAGAAGCTATTTTTAATGAACCATTGAGCGTCATTAAGAGCAACGGCAGCTCAGCACTCGGATCTGCATGGACAATACTTCCTCCAATGGTCCCCCGGTTTCTCGTTTGCAAGTGGCCGATATACGGAACAGCCTCACTTAGCAAACCGCATTTTTCTTTAACAAGAGCAGACGTTTCGACCTTGCTTTGACGCGTCAGTGTTCCAATCCTTAATGTTTTATCATCCGCTTCAATAAAATTAAGATCATTTAACCCATTAATATCGATAAGACATTCAGGAGCCGAAAGCCGCATATTCATAATGGGCACCAAACTCTGGCCGCCGGCAATGATTTTCCCGTCAAAACCTGCTGTTTCCAGCAGCGAAAGAGCTTCCGGAACGGTTGTTGGGCGATGGTAGTCAAACTTGGCTGGTTTCATAAGACTACACTCCCCCTTTCTTTATGCATTTTGTTTGCTGCGTTTTAACTCTTTGCCTAATTTCTTGAAAAAGTCTTGAATAACCAGCTTGGCTACACCGCCTAGCATACGCTGGCCGACCATTGCCACTTTCCCGCCAACTTCTGCTTCATAAGAGTAGCTTAACAGCGTCGTATTCTCGCTCTCAGCCGACAAATCAATAATTCCTACAGCCTCAACGTTTCCTGGGCCGCCTTCACCTTTTACCGCTAATTTATAATGGGCAGGCTTCTCCAAATCTAAAATCTGAATCGTTGAAGAGTAATTTCCTTTAACGGCAGCAATTCCGATTGACAGCTCTGCTTCATACTTGTTCTCATCAATCAAAACTAATTTTTTGCAGCCCATAATGCACTTTTCCAATACTTCTGGATTAAGCAGCACCTCATAGGATCTTTCAATTCCAGCATCAAGAACTAAACTTCCTTTTCCTTCCATTACACATTCACCTCTTTGTATTTTGAGAATTCTTCAGAGTTAGTAAGCAGATTCCAAATTCGGTTAGGACTTAGCGGAAGTGTTTCAATCACCACATTATAAGGTTTAAGCGCATCACTAACAGCATTCGCAACCGCTACAGGAGCGCTCATTGTATTTCCTTCTCCAAGCCCTTTAGCACCGAGTGGCGTTATAGGCGATGGCGTTTCAATATGCTTGATCGTGACATTCGGAATTTCCGGTGCGGTAGGACAGAGATAATCCATAAACGTTCCTGTTAAAAACTGCCCTTTGCTGTCATAGACAAGCTCCTCATATAAGGCACCGCCTAAGCCATGGGCGAGTCCTCCAAAAATCTGGCCGTCTACAATCAGAGGATTTAATAGTTTTCCAGCATCATGAATCGTAATATAATCCATGATGTTTACCTCGCCCGTTTCCGGGTCTATCTCAACGGTTACCATATCAGCAACAAATCCATAGGTTACCGATGAATTAATTAAATCATTTTCATCTGGAGCCTTTGCGTCTTGTACTGTATAGTAATACGTTTCATAAATACCGGGCTCCATTCCCTCCGGCAGAGACAGCGGATTCCAGTGAGCCGATCCCGCTGCCCTTTTCAGAGGATACTTTTTATCAGAATGGCCTTTTACATAAAAAGCTCCATCCTTTAATTCAATATCCCCTTCATCCACTTGCAGATGATGCGAGGCAATTTTCATCAGCTTGTTTTTCACTTTGTTCGCTGCATAAAAAACGGCGCTTGAGCCTAATGAAGCAAATCGGCTGGAGTAGCTTCCAGATGCAATGGACCAGGCACTTGTTGAAGTATCCAGTTCCGCAACCACCTTAATTTGTTCTGTTGGAATGCTCAGAATTTCCGATACAATTTGAGCAGCAACCGTTTCATGCCCCTGTCCAGAAGGAGTCGTGCTAATTCGAACATTTACACTTCCCATCGGATCCATCGAGATAGTTGCAGCCTCCGCGCAACCCGATTTTGGAAGGGACTTCGCCCTTTCCTCGGGTGTTAATGCGACTGTAATATACCCCATGTTAGAACCAGATGGTTCTACGATACAGGCAAGCCCAACGCCAAAAATCTTGCCGTTCTTTCTGGCTTCCTCTTGCTTCTGTCTGAATTCCTTGTATTTACCGGTTTCTAATGCAAGCTCGAAGCCTTTTTCGTAATCGCCGCTGTCATACTTGCCCCCAGAAGCCGTTTGATATGGAAATTGATGTTTTTTGATTAAATTGGTCCGTATGACATCTGCAGGATCCAAATTCAGCTCGAAGGCTGCCTTCTGCATGATTCTCTCAAGCGGAAAATAGAGTTCCTGTCCTCCGTACCCGCGAATTAAGCCGGTCGGCAGTTTGTTGGTCATAACAGCATATGCATCAATAAATAGATTAGGTATGTCATAGGCTCCAGTTGAATTGGCATGTGTACGGTAAAGACAGGCAGGTTCAGGAGCCCTAATGTAGGCGCCAACATTATCGATCATTTTCATTCGCAGTCCTGTGACTTTACCATTGTTTTTCACTGCTGCTTCGATATAGGTAACCCGGTCCGTTCCGCTGGAACTGGCGGATAAATGCTCCTGACGGTCTTCAATCCATTTCACAGGACAGCCTGCTATCCGACTGGCGACCGCCATCAGGACCATATAAGGAAACGTGCCTGCTTTAATCCCATAGCTGCCCCCAATGTCTTTTGGAACAATGATTCTGAGTTTATTGCTTGGGATTTTCAATGCCTGGGCCATAATTGCCTGAATAACGAAGGGACCGTGAAAATTGGCATGGACGGTATATTGGTTTTCGCTGGATTCATAGTTTGCAATGATGCCGTATGTTTCTACTGGAGTCGCTGTATATTTAGGGAAGAAATACTTATGTTTTACGATCGTATCCGCTTCCTCAAAAGCCTTGTCTACATCTCCATAATGAAAGGTTCGATTATTGGCAATATTCGATCCTACATTTTCGTGAAGAATGGGTGCGTCATCTTCAAGCGATTTTTCAATATCAACTATTGGTTTCAGAGGACTGTATTTAACTTTTATTAATTCCATTGCATCTTCTGCAATATAGCGGTCCTTTGCGAGTACTACAGCTACTGGTTCACCAACATAGCGTACTTTTTCAATGGCAAGCGGATAGTAATGGACAGGCGCACTCACCCCTACACTGAAGGGTTTCACATACTCTTTAACCTGTTTGCCGGTAATAACGGCTTTAACTCCTGTGACTTGTTCCGCTTCTGCTGTATCGATCGAGGTAATATACGCATGAGGGTATGAACTTCTTAAAATTGCTGCATGCGCTGTATTCGGAGGTGTTCCCAAATCGTCAATGTATTTCCCTTGACCGGTCAGCAACCTCTTATCTTCTACTCTTGTAACCGATTTTCCAATCACTGAACTCATTTAAGAAACCTCCTTTCTCAATAAGTTCTTATAGTCTTTCATCGTATCGATATCAAACGGATACTCTTTATCCATTTCAACGTATTTCACAGACCGTGGATATTGCTTCATAACCGCTCTGCCTCCTTTATCCCCTCTTACATTGAGAAGATGGCTGAACATTTTTCTTGGAAACAAAACAGGATGTCCGATTTCGCCATGATACATAGATTGATAGATATATGGATATTCACCTTTTGCATATTCATCAATTAACCTGTTTATCTCATCCTCTGTTATTAGCGGCTGGTCCCCAAGCAGAAAAATCACTGCCTCGGCTTCGGCCGGTAATACGCATAGCCCTGCTTTAACGGAAGAAGAAAGACCATCGCCCGGGCACGAATTTAAGAACACCTTACTGACTCCTGGTACCATTGCCTCTTGAAGCAGCCCATCAATTTCAGAATTAATGACAACGACCGCTCCGTCCAATTCCGATGATAGAGAAGCTTGGATTACATTTCGGACCAGTGACTTTCCTTTGTACTTCAGCAGCATTTTGGGAACTCCCATTCTTTCAGACATTCCCGCCGCAAGAATAATGGCCCATATCTCTTTTTTTACGCTTGAAATGTCAATTCACCAGCCTTCGTGTAAATTGAAAAGTCTGTGCCCTTTACTGCTTTTAATGATTTACCGCAGCCGCCATGATGGATCATGACCATTTCTGACAGTACACTCAGGCCAATTTCCTCTGGTGTTTTTGAACCAATATCGAGCCCGATTGGACTATAAAGCCGATCAAGCGTCTTTCTTGAGAGATTTCCTTCGAGCGTGTCCAATAATTGATACGTTCTTTTTTTTGGCCCAAGAATGCCAATATAAGCGGCATCAGAGTCCAGCAAGTGTTTTAAAAGCATTTGATCCTGTTCGAAATGATGCGTCATAATAACAACAAATGAATTTTCTGAGATCGTCACATCAGGTTCTTTTCCTTTGGGAATGCAATATAAATAGTCAGCCTGCGGAAAGTAAAGTTTATTCACATATCCCGGACGATGATCCATGACAGAAACTGTCCAGTTTAATAGCTTTGCTCCATTTACGAGCGGAACCGCATCAGGTCCAGCCCCAAAAATCATCAAATGAGGATTAGGCGAAACAGCATCGAAGAACACTTTTACCGGCTGGCCGTTATAAATGATGGTGGAAAGTCCTTGAGTCCCTGTTAACTGATTGGTTTCATATTCCTGTTCTAATTGAGCTGGAATGTTATCTTCTATTCCTGGTGACAGTATCCATTTCTGTCCAATAATCTCTTGATTTTCGGCATCTACAATGGTGGCTGTAACCGTAAATTGAGTAAGTGCCAAATGAACAGCTTTCTTCATCAATTCTGCCTTCATAGGCATTTCTTTAGGATCAAAAGGTTCAAGAAAAATCTCCATCGAGCCGTTACAGCCTAGACCTAACCCCCAAAGGTCATCGCCATTATCTCTAAAATCATAATATAAGCGCTTACAATTTGATTGTTGTAAAAGCTCCTTAGCATGTTCGCCTAAATCACTTTCCACACAGCCTCCGCTCAATAGACCCGTCAGCTTGCCATCTTCAGAAATGAAACATTTTGTCCCCGGCTTTTGATAAGTTGAGCCTTGGGTTTGAATAATTGTTCCAAGCACACCTCTTATCCCGAATTTTTCACACCTCTGCAATTCATTATAAATAGGAAGCATTTATGCACCTCCTCTGGTAACCGTGACCGGCGATTCTGTACCTAAATAAAATTTATCCCTGTACTCACTTGGGGTAATACCGAGTACCTTTTTAAAAGTAGTAGCAAAATAGCCCGAATTTGCAAATCCGGTGTTGTTGGCAATGACATCAATAGGCAGAGATGACATTCTTAACAAGTCTTTTGCTTTCTGGACCCGTAAAAATGAGAGGTACTCCACAAACGTCGTTCCAGTTTCTTCTTTAAAAATCCGACTGAAGTAAGAGGGGCTTAAGTATACCTTGTCAGCCAACGCCTTTAGGGTTAGGGATTCACTATAATTAAGCTGAAGGTACTGAATGGCACTGCCTATCGGATTTTTCAAATCAGCTGTAAACTCCTCTTTGCCATTCTTCATCATGTGGTCCACCCGTTGACTGAGAACCGGGATCAAAACCCGGTCGAGCGTTTTGATCCATTCATTTTTAGAAAGCGGTTTCAATAAATAGCCCGCAAAACCCGCGTTAATGGATGATTGAACCAATTCAAACATCTTTAACTGGGTAACAACGATGATTGGTAACTCCGGATACAATTGAAGGGCGGTTTTGCCGAATGTCAATCCATCCATATCAGGCAATGACAAATCAATAATTAGGGCACTCGGTTTACTCTGCTTTAACAGTAATAAACCGCGATGGGCTGAACTGGATTCATAAATTGATAGAAAGCTGTATTTACTCTCTTCGATTAGGGATTGAATCTCCTTACGGCTTTCCTTGTCGTTATCTACAATGAGTAACTCTGACAATGCTGCCCCCCCTCACATATTAAGCTTAAGTGATATCTCTTTTTCATAGTTTTAAAATTGTCTTTTCATTTTTATAATATCTTTAATTTTTCGATTATTCATATAATAGGGTATAAATTTTATGATAGGTTTTAATTTCTTGTTTTCAAATGTATAAAATCTTCTTTTTATAGGTGTTAAAGGCCTTGAAGTAATAATTTTCCATGCAAACTTATAAGCAGAAAATTGCAAGTATGGTGACAAGAAAAGTTCAAAAAAGGCCTAATAAAAGAGGAATCTATTTGATACCTATATTATCCCTCAATCATTAATACTGCAAAAGCTGGATTGGAGTTTTGCCCCTGTTGAAGAAAATTTAGAAGAAAAAAAATTCACAGCAACTTCTTTATTTCACTCTTACACCCGATTGTTGGATGATCCCTATGACTTTTATTCATCAATATTATCAGAGATCCGTTTTTACCAATTTCTCACTTTTTCATGTATATCCCCCCTCCTGACTCGTTTTCTCCTCTAAAAAACCATATCCTTCGTATAATTGTCCGAATTATTATACAATTATCGTGACTATAAGGAGAGGGATGATGAAATGGAACGGCGAACATTTGGCAAAACGGATATGAAGGTGAGTGTGCTTGGTTTTGGCGGTGCAGAAGTCGGTTACTCAGAAGCTACTCCTGAAACAGTTGACCGCCTGCTTGGTACAGCACTGGATGCGGGACTGAATGTGATTGATACGGCTGAATGCTACAACATCAGTGAAGAATTAATTGGCAGCACAATGTCTCATCGAAGAAATGACTTCTATTTATTTACGAAATGCGGGCATTCATCTGGACTTAGCAGAGAAGACTGGGATCCAAGAATGCTTGAACTGTCGATTGACAGAAGCCTGAAGCGGCTGAAAACAGACTATGTTGACACCATCCAGCTTCATAGCTGTTCTGAAGAAATCCTCAGAAAAGGGGATGTTATTGAAGTCTTGGAGCGTGCCAAGGAAAAAGGAAAAACCCGCTACATCGGGTATAGCGGGGACAGTACTGATGCGCTTTATGCGATTAAAACCGGGGCTTTTGATACCTTTGAAACGTCTGTCAATATTGCCGATCAGGAAGCAATTGAACTTACCATTCCAGAGGCGGTCAAACGGGGGATGGGAATCATCGCTAAACGGCCGATTGCAAATGTTGCCTGGAACTATGATTCAAAACCGGATAACGATTATTATCATGAATATTGGGAGAGGTTCAAAGAGCTTCCCTACAATTTTCTCAAAGGGGATCTGACGGAGGCGGTTGAAAAAGCCCTGAGATTCACCCTTACTGTTCCAGGTGTTCATACAGCCATTGTCGGAACGGCGAAGGCCAACAGATGGATTGAAAATGCAGAGCTTGCGAATAAAGGGAATTTATCAGAGGATGAGTATCATAAGATCCGCTCTATTTTTCAGGAAGCTGTCCAGCCTGATTGGGTGGGGCAGGTTTAAAGACTGATTCATATAGCGATGAAATGGATTATTAAGATCAGCAAAACTTAGAAATATCCATAAAAAAGCAGGAGCCTCAACATGAGCAGCTCCTGCTATTCTCTATTAATCATTTACCCTCGCAATCGGTATATCTTTCAGCAGATCCATAATCACATGTCCGCCCATAATGAGCCCTGCTACAGAAGGAACGAAGGCATTTGAGGATGGAGGCATTTTAGCTTTTCTGATTTTTGCCTGGTCATTTCCAACCTCCTGGCGAACCTCTTCTCTAATTACAATCGGGCTCTCGTCAGAGAAAATGACAGGTATCCCTTTTCTTATGCCTTCTTTTCTAAGGCGCGTTCTGATCACCTTTGCAATCGGATCGGTATGTGTTTTTGAAATATCAGCAATTTTAAACCGTGTTGGATCCGTTTTATTTGCTGCTCCCATACTGGAAATGATCGGAATATTTCTCTTCAGGCATTCCTTCATTAAATGAATTTTGTATGAGATTGTATCAGATGCATCAATGACATAATCCAGCTTATGGCTGAAAAATTCTTCATACGTTTCTTCCGTATAGAACATTTTTAACGAAACGACTTCGCAGTCCTGATTAATGTCTTTGATTCTCTCCGCCATTAAGTCAACCTTAGGTCTGCCTACTGTTGATAATAAGGCATGAATTTGTCTGTTCACATTTGTAATATCCACATCGTCCTTGTCAACGAGAACAATTTTACCTACTCCGGATCTTGCAAGCGCCTCAGCTGAAAAGGATCCTACTCCGCCGACCCCAAGCACTGCTACCGTACTTTTTTTTAGTAATTCAAGCCCTTGTTTTCCAATGGCTAATTCATTTCGGGAAAATTGATGCAGCAAAATTCTCACTCCATTGTGTTCATAGTTTTTCTGCTCATCTAACAGAAACGTTTTTCTCCGAGTAAAAATATAACATAACTGAGGGAAATTGCAAAATGGCTTGTTCTTCTGCAATCAGTGTAAAACAAAAAGCCTGCATAAGCTTATCCACTCATGCAGGTTGTATTTATCGTTTGCTAAAAGTCCCAATCGTGCCGTCGCTGTAAATGCCTTCGCTTTGAACCCGCACCCAGCAAGTGGGTGCCCTGTTCCGCGGAATTGCAAGTCCCCTTTAAAGGGCGTTCGCTCACCTCGGAAACCTGGGCTCCCGTTTAAAAAATGTTCGGTCAAAACTAGGTGAACAACGTACACATCAGGACTTCTTTTGAATGACTTTAGAAAAGAATACCATAGGAAAAAAATTCTTTCAAGCCATATCCTTTTTCTCACTTTTGTTCTTGAAGAGCAAGACGAAGATGAAGCTCATCAAGCTGTTGGCTGCTTACCTCGCTCGGCGCATCGGTTAACAGACAGCTTGCACTTGCCGTCTTCGGGAAAGCGATTGTATCTCTTAAGTTGCTTCTGCCAGCAAGAAGCATCACAATTCTGTCCAGTCCTAGTGCGATTCCGCCATGAGGAGGAGTACCGTATTCAAAAGCTTCAAGCAGAAAGCCGAATTGTTCATAGGCTTCCTCTTTGCTGAACCCTAGGAGTGAAAACATTTTTTCCTGAATATCTTTTTCGTAAATACGGATAGAACCTCCGCCAAGCTCATAGCCGTTCAGAACAATGTCATAGGCTTGGGCTTTTATCCCTTCAGGATCATTCTCAAGCTTATCCAGATCTTCTCTTGCCGGCATTGTGAACGGATGATGCGCCGCATAAAAGCGGTTTGTTTCTTCATCAAATTCAAGCAGCGGCCAGTCTACAACCCATAGAAAATTAAATTTGCTTTCATCAATTAAACCTAGCTCTTTTCCAAGCTTCAAACGAAGAGCACCTAGTGAATCAGCAACGGTCTTTTCTTTATCGGCAACAAACAGAAGAAGGTCCCCTTTATCAGATCCAAGCACATCGATAAGTGCCTGCTGCTCACTCTCATCAAAGAATTTCGCAATTGGTCCTCTTAAGCCTTCATCTTCATGCTTCAGCCATGCGAGTCCCTTCGCTCCGTAAGTTGCAACAAATTCTGTCAGGGCGTCAATATCTTTTCTTGAATATTGATTAGCCGCATTTTTCACAGTAATCGCTTTTACTTTCCCTGCCCGTTCAACAGTGCTTGCGAACACTTTAAAACCGCTGTCTTTAACAAGCTCCGACACATCGGTCAGCTCCATTTCAAAACGGGTATCCGGTTTATCAGATCCATAGCGGTTCATCGCATCTTCATAAGTCAAACGCGGAAGAGGAAGTGAAATTTCCATGCCTTTTGTTTGCTTTAATACGTGAGCCATCATTTTTTCGGTTAGCTCCATAATGTCATTCTGGCTCATAAAGGACATTTCCATATCAATTTGGGTAAATTCCGGTTGACGGTCAGCACGCAAATCTTCATCACGGAAGCAGCGGGCAATTTGATAATACCGGTCAAAACCGGAAACCATCAGCAGCTGTTTAAAAATTTGCGGTGATTGCGGAAGGGCATAAAATTCCCCTTCATGAACCCTGCTTGGAACAAGATAGTCCCTTGCTCCTTCAGGTGTGCTGTTTGTCAGAATCGGTGTTTCAACATCCATGAAGCCATTTTCATCTAGAAAGCGCCTTACTGAACGCGTTACATCATGGCGCATTTTAAGCGTTTCAAATAAAGCAGGTCTTCTAAGATCAAGGTAGCGGTGCTTTAACCTTACATCCTCAGAAACTTCTTCTGATTTGTTTTCAATTTGAAAAGGAGGTGTTTTGGAAGCATTTAAAATCGTTACCTTTTCAGCCTGCACCTCAATCTTTCCTGTTGAAAGCTTAGTATTGATTGTTGCCTCATCTCTTGCAACAACGATTCCTTCAATATCAAGCACATATTCGCTTCGGACCTGTTCAGCTGTATTCAATGCTTCTTCAGAGCCTTCAGGATTAAAAACAATTTGCACAATTCCTGTGCGGTCTCTTAAGTCAATAAAAATCAGTCCTCCAAGATCCCGTCTTTTTTGGACCCATCCTTTTAATACTACTTTTTGCCCTATAGCTTGCTCAGTTACTTCACCGCAATAAAATGTACGTCCAAACATTTTCTTCTCTCCTTGCATCATGTATTTATACCTTTTCTTTCAGATAATCAGCCAGTTCATTAAGTGAGACATCTTTTTGTTCTCCAGTTTCCATATCCTTTAAAGCGCAAGCGTTCTTTTCCAGCTCGTCATCACCAATAACGGCAACGAATCTTGCCTTCAGCCGGTCAGCTGATTTAAATTGGCCTTTCATTTTTTTATTCTCGTAATCTTTTTCAGCCGTAAGGCCTGCTTTTCTGAGGTCCCGCAGCAATGATACGGAACGGTCTTTTGCCTGATCGCCCATTGTTACGATGAAGCAGTTAATTCCTTCAGCTATAGGAAGTTCAATGCCTTCTGCCTCGATTGCCGCAAGAAACCTTTCAATACTTAGTGCAAAACCGATACCCGGAAGTGCAGGGCCTCCCATTGATTCTACTAAACCGTTATAACGGCCACCTCCTGCGAGAGTCGTAATCGCTCCAAATCCTTCTGCATCACTCATGATTTCAAAGGCTGTATGATTGTAATAATCCAGTCCACGAACAAGATTTTTATCAACCGTAAACGGGATATTCAGATCGGTCAGATAACTTTTCACTTTAGAAAAATAACTGTTTGATTCTTCATTTAAATATTCCAGGATGGAAGGTGCTGCAGCCATCAGCTCATGGTCCCTGTCCTTCTTGCAGTCAAGAATCCGAAGAGGATTTGTTTTAAGACGGTTTTGGCAATCAGCGCAAAATTCTCCGATTCTCGGTTCAAAGTGACTGACAAGTGCTTCCTTATGAGCTTTTCGGCTTTCAGGGTCTCCAAGACTGTTAATCACAAGCTTCAAGTTTTTTAAGCCGGTACTTTTGTAAAGCTCCATTGCCAGAGAAATCACTTCCGCGTCAATTGCAGGATCATTGCTTCCGATCGCTTCAATTCCAAATTGCACAAATTGGCGGTATCTTCCCGCCTGAGGACGTTCATAGCGAAACATCGGTCCGATGTAATAAAGCTTCGTCGGCTGTTCAGGTGCAGCAAACATCTTCTTTTCGACAAAAGAGCGAACAGTTGAAGCAGTTCCTTCCGGGCGAAGAGTAATACTTCTGCCTTTCCGGTCTTCGAATGTGTACATTTCCTTCTGCACTATATCAGTTGATTCTCCGACACTTCTTAAGAAAAGCTCTGTATGTTCAAAAATTGGCGTTCTTATTTCTTTATATTGATAGGTTCTGCAAATATCACGTGCTTTCTTTTCAATAAACTGCCACTTTTCCACTTCTCCAGGCAGGATATCCTGTGTTCCCCTTGGTATTTGATACGCCATATTTATTACCTCCTTGATGCATTATCCTTAATCTATAGCCACTTCCATTTGGCGATGGCAAAAAAAGCAAATAAAAAAACTCCCATCCCTGCATTTTGCAGGGACGAGAGTTTGCTCCCGTGGTTCCACCCTAGTTGAAGCCTGAATACAGCTCCCACTCAATTCCGTTAACGCGTGACGCGTCCGCTTCCTAATAGGCAAATGCTTTTCAGAAGGGAACCTAAGAAGTGTTCTTTCACAAGGTCATTCTGGAGAAATGCTTTCAGCTATGGCATTTCCTCTCTTTCCAGCTGTATTCCCCGCTACTCTTCTTCCTCATTGGTTCATAAAGTATGTATTGCCTTTCGGCATGATTTTTTTATATAAGACTCTAATCTTACATTAATTTAGCATGTTCAGCCGTTTCTTATCCAGCTTTATCTAATCATACGAATCCACTGCCATTATGTCAAGAACGAGAAAGACGTTTCTTCCATTTTCTTATATCTCTTGAAGATGGAGAAAATTCTCCAGATAGTTCTAAAGGCTCGTTCTCAAAATCCCGAATCATTTTTTCGTGGAAATCTCCGCCAAAAAAGCCGTTCCCTTTTCCCTGAAGAAATTCTCCTTTTTCACTGTACCTCACATGGCAGCCCCCTTTATAGCAGTATTTGATGTTTATTGTAGCCAAAAAGCGAAAAAATATTGCAAAAGATTCAAGGGATGACAGGAAGGAAAAGAGAATTATATATATCGTTCAAAAAGTCTGGATAAAAAAAGGGACAAAAAAGAACCCGTCATTCCAATATACAGGGGGTAAAATATGATAAAAAAAGGACTTACAATCCTGGCATGCACAGCCATTATGGCTGCAGCGGCACCTGAAATGCCAGTAAAAGTGCATGCAGTTTCAAAAGAAGCGATTGTATCTGCTGATCATCTGAACATCAGGTCAGGACCTGGACTCGGCTATCCTGCAAAGTTACATGCAAAAAAAGGAGACCGATTTGAAATTCTTAACAGAGAAGGTGATTGGCTTAAAGTTCTGCTTCCAGGAAATCGTTCCGGATGGGCGGCTAACTGGCTTGTTAATGTTGAATCATCTAAAAAAACAAAAGCATCTGTTATATCGGATGCTGATGGCTTAAGAATGAGAACAGGCCCAGGCACGAATTATTCTGTAGCTGGCACTTTTCCAATGGGAGAGAAAGCAAGTGTTTTGGATATGAATGGCAGCTGGGTGAAGGTTTCTTATAATGGATTAGAAGGATGGATTTTATCTGACTACATCAGATCTTCTTCCGTTAAAGGGGCTTACACTGAAAATTCTGTTCAGAATGAAAACAAAACCGGTACGGTCACTGTACCTACTCTTAATGTGCGTGATACATACTCCATAAATGGCCGGATTATCGACACAATCGCTAGCGGAACAGAAGTAACCATCCTTGAAGAACAGGGCAGCTGGTCTAAAATTTCATACGGCAGCGGACAGACTGGATGGACTTCGAGCCAGTATATGCAAGGGTCCGGGAATGGAGAATCGAATAGCACTGATCAAAAACAATCGCTTAGTATCCGTAATGACGGAACGAATATCCGTTCCCTTCCTTCAACATCAAGCAGTGTGATTGCGAGCGCCAATGAAGGAGAATCTTATACAATCATCCAAAAAGAAGGGGACTGGTACAAAATTACCCTTACTGATGGAAGAACAGGATACGTCGCAGGCTGGCTTACTGATACTCTCGGAAATGATAGCGGATCAGCGGGACAACATTCAAGGCATTCATTAAGAAATAAAACAATTGTGATTGATCCCGGTCATGGCGGATATGACAGCGGAACAATCGGTTACAACGGAACACTTGAAAAATCAGTAACGCTTGAAACAGCCACCCTCCTTTATAATAAACTGAGAGCCGCCGGTGCAAATGTTATTATGACAAGAAGCACGGACACTTATGTAAGCTTGCAGTCAAGAGTTGAAACCTCTGATGCAAACCGTGCTGATGCGTTTGTAAGCATGCATTATGACAGCACTTTAGATTCAAGTGTTAAAGGATTTACCTGCTATTATTATAATACGGAAAAAGATCAAGCTCTTGCAGAAGCCGTTCATAGTGAACTCGCTTCACAGTCACCGAGTTCCGACAGAGGAATCAGGTTTGGCAACTTTCATGTACTGCGGGAAAATCACGAGCCTTCCATTCTTCTTGAACTTGGGTACTTAAGCAACAGTACAGAAGAAATGATTCTTTCCTCTGACCAATATCAAGAACAAGCAGCTCAGTCTGTTTTTGAAGGCTTGAATGATTATTTCAAGTAAGGATTTAAGAAAGAAAAAGGAAGCGCGGTATATTGCCGGCTTCCTTTTTTAGCCCTATTTACTTTCAACGATGAGCGTAACAGGTCCTTCATTTGTAAAAGAGACATCCATCATAGCACCAAAAACACCTGTTTCGACGGTAATGCCCTTTTCACGAAGAAGATCATTATATTTTTCATACAGCTTCAGAGCCTCATCAGGCCTTGCAGCAGCCATATAGTTCGGTCTTCTGCCTTTTTTCGAATCACCGTAAAGGGTGAATTGCGAAACGGAAAGAACGGCTCCGCCGACATCTGCAAGCGAGTGGTTCATTTTGCCATCTTCATCTTCGAAGATTCGCAAATTCACTGTTTTATCTGCCAGATAAATGGCATCCTCTTCTTTATCTTCATGCGTGACACCAACTAAAACCATCAGGCCACGATCAATTTTCCCTGTTATTTTGCCATCAACTGTAACTTTGGCTTCTTTTGCCCGCTGTATGACAAGTTTCACTTCATTGTCTCCTTTAGTTCATCATTCTTCGAACAGAGTAAATATCGGATAATTGCTTAATGCGTTCGACCACTTTATGCAGATGGCTGACATTATTAATGGAGATTGTCATATTGATGGTTGCTACCTTGTTGCGGTCAGATTTGCCTGAAACGGATGAAATATTCGTCTTCGTTTCATTCACTGCCTGCAGCACCTCATTAAGAAGCCCGCGGCGGTCATATCCGAGAATTTCAATTTCGACATTATATTCTTTTCGTCCGGTAATCTGGTGCTCCCATTCTACTGGAATTAGCCGTGCCTGTGCGTCAGCGGTTTTAACATTCGGGCAATCCTCCCGATGGACAGATACACCCCGGCCTTTTGTAATAAAGCCGACAATATCATCCCCAGGAACCGGATTGCAGCATTTCGAAAGCCTGATTAAGAGATTGTCGATACCTTTTACTCTTACACCAGCATCTCGTTTGCGTGGTGAAGGATACTGCTTGACCTCTGTTACAACTTCGACTAATTTCTTTTCCTGTTCAAGATCGCGAATTTTCCGCTGCTTTTCTGTCAATCTGTTAGCAACCTGAAGCGCCGTAATTCCGTTATAGCCTACGGCAGCAAACATATCTTCTTCATTAGCAAAATTGAATTTTTCGTAAACCCGCTTAAGGTTATCACTGCCAAGAACTTCTTTTAAATCAAAATCCATGTTTTTAATTTCTTTTTCTATCAGTTCACGGCCTTTTTCCACATTCTCTTCGCGTCTTTGCTTTTTAAAGAATTGCCTGATTTTGTTTTTCGCCTGTGACGTCTGGGCAAGCTTCAGCCAATCCTGGCTCGGACCATAAGAATGCTTGGAAGTGAGAATCTCTACAATATCTCCCGTCTTCAGCTTGTAATCAAGAGTCACCATTTTTCCGTTCACTTTGGCGCCAATGGTTTTATTGCCTATTTCAGAGTGAATTCTGTAGGAAAAATCAATTGGAACCGATCCCGATGGAAGTTCAATGACGTCTCCCTTTGGAGTAAAAACAAATACCATATCGGAAAACAAATCAATCTTTAAAGATTCCATAAATTCTTCGGCATTGGTGGTTTCGTTCTGGAATTCGAGAATTTCCCTGAACCAGGTCAGTTTTTTCTCAAGTGCCTGATGGTCGTCCATTTCCCGGCCTTCCTTGTATGCCCAGTGGGCAGCAACCCCGTATTCAGCGATGGTATGCATTTCAAGAGTTCGGATCTGAACTTCAAGCGGATCTCCTTTAGGCCCTATAACCGTCGTATGAAGGGATTGATACATATTAGGCTTCGGCATAGCAATATAATCT
The DNA here is from genome assembly GCF_049220665.1 of Chryseobacillus diguaensis. NCBI lineage: Bacteria > Bacillati > Bacillota > Bacilli > Caryophanales > Bacillaceae > Chryseobacillus > Chryseobacillus diguaensis. Next base: position 341,479 of record NZ_JBMKNV010000003.1, on the reverse strand, counting down.
TTAAATCTGCCAGGCATTGGCTTCCAGCATGTATGGATGATCCCAAGCACTGCATAGCAATCTTTAATGCTGTTTACAACGATTCTGACTGCCAGAAGGTCATAAATTTCATTAAATTGTTTGTTTTGCAGCACCATTTTTCGGTAAATGGAATAGATGTGCTTAGGTCTCCCTGAGAAATCAGCATGGATGTTCACTTCATTCACTCTGTCGCGAACCTCATCAATGACTTCATCAAGATATTGCTCGCGTTCGGCCCTTTTCTTCTTCATCAGATTGACGATCCGGTAATATTGCTGCGGATTCAAATACCGCAGAGCTGTATCCTCAAGCTCCCATTTGATTTTTGATATCCCTAGACGATGCGCAAGGGGCGCAAAAATTTCAAGTGTTTCATTTGAGATTCTGCGCTGCTTTTCCTGAGGAAGATGCTTTAGCGTCCTCATGTTATGCAGCCGGTCTGCTAGCTTAATCAAAATAACACGAATATCTTGAGCCATTGCGATGAACATTTTTCGATGATTTTCAGCCTGCTGCTCTTCATGTGACTTGTATTTAATTTTACCGAGCTTTGTCACACCATCTACAAGCATGGCTACTTCATCACTGAAAGCTTCACTTATATCATCAAGAGTTACTTCCGTGTCCTCCACAACGTCATGCAAAAAACCGCCGGCTATTGTAGATGGATCCATTTCAAGATCCACCAGTATGCCGGCAACTTGTATGGGATGTATAATATATGGTTCTCCTGATTTGCGGAATTGTTCCTTATGAGCGTCTTCTGCAAATTCGTAAGCTTTTTTTATAAATGCCAAATGGTCATCTGAAAGATAGGATTTAGCCTTCTCTATGACCTGTTCAGCTGTTAATACTTGTTCATTAGCCATGAAATCACCTTTTTTTAAGAGAAAACTGTATTGTACCTATTATCAAGAAAAATTTTGAATATGTAAAGAGGCAGAGCGCGAAAGCACAAGCCATTTCTTGGAAGTTCAAAAATTCCTGCACGCATTTGAAAAATATTCCTTTTTGGCAGGCTTATTTTCGGACAGATCTAATAACATCTATAGAAAAGAGCACTCTGGCTGAGTGCTCTTTTCTTCATTCATTAATATTTCATTAACGTCATAATGTCGTAGCCATCTAATTTTTTGCGTCCGTCCAGATAGCCCAATTCGATAAGGAAAGCGATTCCAGCAACCACTCCGCCCAATTCTTCCACCAATTTAATGGTTGCTTCAATCGTTCCGCCTGTAGCAAGCAGATCATCTGTAATTAATACACGCTGCCCTGGGCGAAGCGCATCCTTGTGAATGGTTAAAACATCTTTGCCATATTCGAGGCCGTACTCTACTTTTACCACTTCGCGGGGAAGCTTTCCTTCTTTGCGCACTGGTGCAAATCCTACTTCAAGGGCATAAGCAACAGGGCAGCCGATAATAAATCCGCGAGCTTCAGGTCCTACAACAAGATCAATTTGTTTTTCTCTTGCATACTCAACGATTTGGTCTGTTGCATACTTGTATACTTCCCCTTTATCCATAAGGGTCGTAATATCCTTAAATTGAATGCCGGGTTTAGGATAATCCGGAACAATCGTTACATACTGTTTCAAGTCCATCTTTCTTTTGTCCTCCTCATACGTTAACAAGCGGTGCAGATCGCCGTAAGCGGTCATCGAACCAGGTTTTCAGTTCGCTATAGGAAGAATAAAGCAGCCTATTTTCAAGTTCAAGCTGTTCTTTTTTCCTTTGATAAGTAACCGATTCAGATAAATCACGCTTAGATGTTTCCCGTTTAACAGAAATCATGCCATCGTCTATTGTAACAAAATCCAGTTCAAAAAACACCTTAGACATAAATTCTATCGTATTTTTTGTCCAGCCCTTATGTTTAGCCAGCTGATCCCCATGCTTTCTGATATCAAAAGGACCTTTTTTTATCAAAAACGCATAGAACCACTTAAAATGCTCCCTCGTTGGAAGAGTCGAAAAGAAATGCTGTTCATCCTGACGAAAAACAGTATAGATCCGGTCAGGCAGTCCGTTTGAAAAAACGCCCTGCAAATCATTCATATGCTTGGGTGTGTCCAAAAAGACAGCAAACTTCCCTTCTAAGCGGACCATTGCAGCGTCACCATTATTCAAAACAGAATGAATTTCGGCCTGAAGTCCCTGGCTTTCGATAAATGCAGCCGTTTTATTCTGAAAGGCAATAAGGATTGCTTTTTCATCTGGAATCTGAGCAAGCAAAGCAGGAAGCTTTTGAGCGCCGCGGAAATCAAAAAGCTGCCATTCTTTTATGGATAAATCCTTCAGCATCAGCTGTGGTTTCCTGAAATTATTCCACTCATTAATGGATAATTCCCCGATTAAGGAGGCGGTTGACAAAGGCGCGATTTCATCCTTTAAGTAGCCGAATCCAAATCCGACACAATCGAGCTTATCCTCTTCACTCTGAAGAATCATTTTAATATGAGTCTGATTTGAACCTATTTTACGCATTCCTTCAAGCGAAATATCTTCAATCATGATGACTGGTTTTGGATTAGTGGCGCCAAATGGAGCAAGCATATTCATTTCTTCTATGGCAGATACACTGATTTCTTCAAGCTTGCAGACCCTGTCCACCATCGTAACCGGTTTAAAATCTTCTTCTGTCAGGCGGGAGTAAGCCAGTTCGTTTAATTTGCGCCTTAGTTCCGGAATATTTTCCATTTCAAGTGTCATCCCGGCTGCCATCGTATGACCGCCAAAATGAGGAAGCAAGTCTCTGCATTCTGAGAGATTTTCAAAAAGATCAAACCCTGCAATACTTCTAGCCGATCCCTTTGCAAGGCCCTTCTCGCTGTCAATGGAAAGAACGATTGCCGGACGGTAGAATTTCTCTACAAGCTTGGAAGCTACAATACCTACAACTCCGGCGTTCCAGCCTTCTTTAGCTACTATGAGTACAGAATTGTTTTCAGGGGGATACATTTCCTGCACCTGGAAGATCGCTTCCTTCGTCATATCACTGACCATCTTTTGCCGGTCGCGGTTAAGTCTGTCAATTTCTTCTGCTAGAAAGACAGCTTCAGAGGGATCTTCCGTCATCAGCAGTTCTACTGCAGGATCAGCATTTTCAAGCCTGCCGGCAGCATTGATGCGGGGAGCTAGAGCAAACCCGATCGTCTCTTCATTGATATCTGTTTTTTTGGCAGAAGCTATTTTCAACAAAGCTATAAGGCCTTCCCTTTTTGTTTGCTTCATCTGCTGAATCCCTTTTTGGGCAATCAGCCTGTTTTCTCCTTGAAGAGGAACAAGATCGGCAATCGTTCCAATAGCCGCTACCTCTAAAAGGTCTTCCTGGACCTCGCCGAGCAACGCATGAGCGAGCTTAAAAGCAACTCCTGCACCTGCGAGCTCTTTAAACGGGTAGGTGGTGCCCCGTTTCTTCGGATGTACAATAGCCAGAGCTTCAGGAATAACAGGCCCTGGTTCATGGTGATCCGTAATAATCAAGTCAACGCCGATTTCTTTTGCAAGAGCAGCTTCCTTCACAGCAGAAATACCGGTATCAACTGTTATGATCAGTGAAACCCCGTCCTGCTGAAGCCTTTGAAACGCCTCTTCATTTGGTCCATAGCCCTCTGTAAACCGGTTTGGTATGTAAAATTGTACAATTGCACCTGCCCGTTTAAGAGCTGTCATCAGCACGGTTGTACTGCTGACTCCGTCCGCATCATAATCACCGTAAATACAGATTTTTTCGCCTTTCTCTATTGCCTGCTTGATTCGAATAATAGCCAGGTCCATACCATCAAGCAGAAACGGATCATGGAAATCCTGATCTTCGGTATATAAAAAAGCCTTCGCTGTTTCAACTGTTTGAATACCCCGGTTGACAAGCAGTGATGAAACAAGAGGAGTCAGTTTCAATCCCTCTGCCAATGCCTGTACCTTTTCAGGGTCTCTGTCAGCAACTGACCATCGCGTTTTTGCTTTCAGCATAAATTCACCCCTTAATCTCTCTATTATACTAGAGGTCCTAAGGGGTTTCAAACAGCCTTACGATCTGTTAACTATTACCGCACAAGCTTTTTTCCGCTTTCTCCCGCTTTCTGGAAGGCTCTCTGCCCCGCACCGATCATACCTGCATTTTTTCCGAGCTTGCTAACTTCCAGTCTTCTAATTATTTCTTTGGATATAGGAGATTGATAGCGGATTATTTCTTCAGAAAACAAGTGAAGGAGTTTTTTATTTCCATGAATCACTCCGCCCCCAAGTACGAGCGTATGCGGATCTATTATACAAAAGAGAGAATAAATAGAGCTTGCAAGAATACTAATTTTTTTCTGCATTTTTTCAGATGCGCTGCTCCCCTCTGCGAGAAGCATGTCGATCACTTCACCTTGCTGTCCTTTTTCTTGATGAGCCTGCACAAATGGAAGCAGTGCTTTACCTGAAGCTGTTTGTTCGAGTGTGATGTACTCCGCCTGACAGTTTGGCAGTTCATTTTTTCCGCACACTGTCATTCCTATTTCTCCGGCAAAACCTGCTCCCCTCATAAATTCTCCTTGGTGAATAATACAGCAGGAAATGCCAGTGCTGATCGTCATATAGATAAATGTCTCGTTCTTTGCTGCTTGACTTCCTTTGTATTCAGCAAAGGCCGCCATATATACATCGTTATCAATGATGCAAGGAAGATTAAAATCGCTCTTGAGCCTTTCCGCCAGCGAATAATTCACCCAAGGAAGATTGTTTTGGTACAGCACAACCCCGTCTTCGATATTAAGTTTTCCCGGGACGCCCGCCCCAATAGCGGTAATTTCGCAGTTTTCGGGTTTATTATTCAGTACTTCGCTCACTGCATGATGCACCTGGAGATACATCGCTTCCGCATCATCAGGCTTGCTTTTTAGAACAGTATTCCAAAGGCACGCTCCATTTTCTCCAATCAGGCCAGCAGCAATTTTTGTTCCGCCGATATCAATCCCGACCGCTGATTTCATTTTTAATGGATCCCGATGGAAGGAAGTTTGACTACCTGTGAAAGATGCCTTGGCTCATCAGGGTTCAGGCTTAACGCTAGTGCTCTGTAATAGGCGAGCATTTGGAGGAAAGGGAGATACAGGACGAGCTGATTAGGGGCTTTTGTCTCAGTATGAAGCGGTATGAAAAGATCAATGGCAGAATCCGCCTTTATAATACAGTCGCTGATCAGAACAGTGTAAGCTCCATGCTTTTTCACATCATATAAAAGTGCTGCATCCAAATCCTTTGTTTTTTCGCTCCCCATTATAATAATGGCGGTTTTTTCATCCGTAATAGAAATTGGGCCGTGCCGGAATTCAAGTGTTGAATAGCTTTCGCAAATCGTTTGGGTCATTTCTTTCAGTTTTAAACAGGATTCTTTTGCTGCTCCCTGATAGACCCCGCAGCCTAGAAAGATAAACCTTTTGAGTTCCAGATTTTCCGCCAGACTCTTAATGGCGCTTGTACTCTTCACCACGTTCTTCATCTCTTCCGCCGCTGCTTTTAATTGAGCCGTTTCATCTATTGACTCTGCTATATTTGCCGCATAAAGCTGTAAAGCATACAGCATGTTTGTGAAAGATGAAGTCATCACAACGCTTTTTTCCTGCACATGGGAAAGCACGATTTTTTCCGATGACCATTCAAGCAATGGTGAATGGTCATTGCAAGTGACGGCTAGAATGTCAACATTTTCTCGATCTTTCACACTTTTTACTGCTTCTACTGCTTCTGATGTCGTGCCTGAGCGGGAAATAGCAATGACTTTTACCTTCTTATCAATGGGTATAAAATTTTCCGGATAAAGAAAAAGCTCTGAAGAAGGTGCTGCCTGTGAAGTTATTCCTGTTAAGGCCTGAAAATACTTCGCAGCGCTATGCGCCAGATAAAAGGATGTCCCGCATCCTGTAAATACATAAGATTCCGATGCTTGGAAGGTTTGATTTTTAAGCAAAACAAAGGTCTTTTCAAGCGTGTTTCCCTGACTTTGAATTTCGCTAAATGTATATGAATTCTCCATGTTTCTTCCCCCTAAGTTTCTTGTATTTTTTTCAGCTGCTCCGTTATCTCCTTTATTGAAACTGATCCTGCCGCCAATTGAAGAGCGTTCGCAGCTGAAGAAGCGATGGCAAGGTTGAGGGCTTCAGCAGGATCTTTTTTCCGATAAAGGCCCGCAAGCATTCCTGCAAAAAAAGCATCCCCGCTTCCAACAGCATTAATAGCTTTTATAGAAGGCGGTGCAGCGGCAAAAATCTTTCCAAAATGAGATAGAACAGCTCCTTCCTTTCCAAGTGTTACACAAACATATTCCGTTCCTTTTGTATGAAGATCATCTGCAAATGAGATAAAATCACTCATAACAAATTCCTCTTTTTGAATAAGGGCAAGAAATTCATGACGGTTTGGTTTAATGAAATGCGGAACTCCTTCTATTCCTTTTATAAGAGCAAGCCCGCTTGAATCGAGCACTGCTTTGCTGCCTGCCTCATTTACAATCTTAATGCTTTCCTTATAAGCGTCAGATGAAAGCCCTTCAGGTAAGCTTCCAGAGAAGACAACATAACGGCTTTTTGCTGCATACCCCGAAAGCTTTCCCATCCATTTCAGCCAGTCACCTTCTGTAACATGCGGCCCCTTTTCAAGCAGCTCCGTTTGTTCCTGTGTGCTCTCATCTTCAATAATTGAAATGCACATTCTTGACTCTCCTGCAATTCGGATAAAATCATGCTGTATTTCCTTTTCTTCAAGCAGCATTTCAATCCATTGACCATTTATGCCTCCTGCAAAACCGGATGCGGTTACCGGAATGCCAAGGACTTTCAGAACTTTGGCTACATTGTTTCCTTTGCCGCCAGGTTCTAAGATGACTTTTCCGGCCCGATTCACTTCATTCTTTCTGAAGCAATTTATCACATAAGTCTTATCAATTGCAGCATTGAATGTTACAGCTGTAATCACTCAGGACGCCTCTTCTTTTCGCTTTTCACGCAGCAGGGAAATTTTGCGGGAAGCGATTTCTTTCACTGTTTCACGGGCTGAGAGAAAATATTTGCGGGGATCCGATTCCTTATCATTTGCAAGCAAATAGCCTCTTAGCTCCTCAGCAAAACCAATTTTCAGCTCAGTTGAAAAATTCACTTTGCTGATGCCGTATTTTAATGAATTTCTCATCTCTTCTTCTTCAAGTCCTGATGCCCCGTGCATTACAAGAGGGATTCCTGTCTTATCGGCGATTTTTTTCAGCCTTTCAAAATCAAGATTTGGCTTTCTTTGATAGACGCCGTGAATAGTTCCAAAGGCAGGTGCCAAAAAATCGACCTCTGTTCTCTGCACAAACTCATCGGCAAGATCAGGATCTGTAAAATAGGCACTTGCGTCTAAAGCCCCCTCTCCGTCGTTCCGGAGAATAGAGCCAAGCTCTGCCTCAACCGGAATATCAAGCGGTTTGCAGGCTTCCACTACCTTTTTTACAAGGAGAATGTTTTCTTCGAAATCAAGATGAGAGCCATCTATCATAATCGATGTATATCCGCCCCTGATACAAGCCATTACGGTTTCAAAGCTGTCGCCGTGATCCAGGTGAAGAGCAACCGGAATCTCTGATGCATCTGCGAGCGTTTTTACCGTTTGAACAATATAATTCATACCAAGATATCGAATCGTGCCTGGAGTTGTCTGCAAGATGACGGGTGATTCACATTGTTCTGCGGCAGAAATCACCGCCTTCATGATTTCCAAATTATGAACAGCAAATGCGCAGACAGCGTAACCTTTGCTGTAAGCTGTTTGAAGCATCTCTTTTGACGTTACAAGCGGCATTATTCCATCCTCCTTTACGTAACTTTTTGAAGCCAGCTGCCGATTTTCTCTTTTACAAATGCATCATCATTTAATTGAGGGTAAGCTCTTAAGACTCGATCAATCTCCTCTTTTTGTCCGGGTGATAAGATTTCGCCTTCGTCAAGACACCATACTCCTGAAAGAAGTCCCTGCCTCCTAAGTACTTCATGAATGCCGGGGATGCTTCCTTTGAATCCATTAGCAGCATCAAAAAAAGCGGCATTTGCATCAGTAATTTGCATGGCTAGTGTTAAGAGTTCTTCCGGAATACCCCTGTTCAGTCTTTTAATTTCTTTTACTCTCTCCAGTAATTGAACGGCGTTTTTCGTCCAAACAGCCCAGTGTCCAAGCAGCCCGCCAGAAAAGGATTTCACAACCTTGCGTCCGTTCACTTGAAATTCATAGGTTGTAAGAAGATCCAGCAAAATATTATCATCGTTCCCGGTATAAAGTGCGATTCTCTCATTCCTGAATGATTCACAAACAGCCCTCACTACATCAAGTGTCTGATAGCGGTTAAATGGTGCGGTTTTAATGGCCATGACATTTGGAATTTCAGCAAATTCCCTCCAAAATGAATAGCTTAATGTTCTTCCTCCTACAGCGGGCTGAAGGTAGAAGCCAAAAACAGGCAAAATGGAGGCAATTTCCCGTACATGTGCTAAAAGCTCATTTTCACCGAAACTGTTTAAACCGCCTAAACTGACAAGGACCAGATGATATCCAAGCCTTAACGCTGTTTCTGCTTCATTGATCGCCTGTTTCGTATGTCCGCAAATACCGGCAATCTTAAGAAAATTTCCTTTTGCTCTTTTTTCTGCTTCATCCGCAGCAAGTGTCAGAACCTTCTCATAGAGCCCTTTTTCGCGTATTTGAAATTGTGTTGTATGAACGCCTACCGCCAATCCCCCTGCACCTGCGTCCATATAATAGCGGGTAAGGGCTCTTTGCCGCTTTTCATCAAGCTCCCGAAATTCATTCAGCGCCAAAGGATGAGCTGGGATGACCGTCCCTTCATGCAGGAGTTTTTCAAGGTCCTTTTTCAGCACCATCGTCATCTTAAAAAGCTCCTTTTCTTTCCTGAAAATGGGATGGCTTATCAAGAAGAATGCCGTCCTCAAGCAGCCATTTTGCCGTCCAATCCATCATGTTAAAAAGCGGCACTTTAGGATAGCCAAACAGCTGATTTGCTTTGGAGGCATTGCTGAGCAGGGCTGTTTCTTGTTCTTCTCCAACAAAATGAGGTGACGTTTGAAACTTTTCTCCAAAATACTCTGCTGCGAATCGGACAGATACCGTTTCAGGCCCTGTAATATTCAAAACAGCCGGAGGACTTGAGGCATGAAGGAGAGACCTTATGGCCAGTTCATTTGCATCCCCTTGCCATATCACATTCACATGGCCCATTGATAGATCAATCGGCAAATGATTTTTTACGGACTTTGCAATTTCAAGAAGTACTCCATAACGTAAATCATTGGCATAATTTAAGCGAAAAAAGACCATTGGGATTTCATATTTTCTTGAAAAATACTCAAGAATTCTTTCTCTCCCAAGACAAGACTGGGCATATTCCCCAATGGGATTAGGCTGCATTGTCTCAAACGCTCCTCCTCTTCCTACAGAGGTGAGCGGATAAACATTTCCTGTAGAAAAAGCCACAATAGAAGAGTTTCTGAATTTCTCTGCTACTCTTCCGGGTACATACGCATTCATTGCCCATGTAAAGTGTTCATTGCCTGTTGTACCAAACTTATTGCCTGCCATATAAATAATGTTCGGTGTATCTGGAAGTCCTTCAATTTGGCTGTCGTCCAGAAGATCCGCTGAAATCACATTGGCACCGGAAAGCTCCAGTTCCTCTTTCAAAGTGCCTTTTTGAAACCTTGATACGGCAGTTACCTTTTTTTGTAAACCTGCTTTCCGAATAGCTCTTACAGCCAGTTTCACAAGGCTCGGCCCCATTTTCCCTCCTGCTCCAATGATGAGCAGATCACCTTTTATCCTGCTAATGTCTTCAACAAGAATATCAGAAGGTTCTGATAATTTATCCTCCAATTCTTCTATCGTTCTCATGTTTGAATCCTCCTAACGGATCTGATAATGCAGAGCCACTTTATTGACTGCTGCTATCGTTTCTTCTATATCTTTTTCCGTGTAAAATTCACTCATTGGAAGTTTAATAGCCGTTTCCAATATCTCCTCTGCTGCAGGGCAAATTCCTTTTTCATAGCTGATATCTGATAAGTGAAAAGGAAATTGGCTGCCTTGATAAGCAGACTTATTTTGAAACATCGGTGATAAATAAAGAGGCTTGCTAATATATCCAGCCTGGCTGGAAATTCCCTCTTTACTCAAAGCCTCAGCAAATTCATTTCTTGTGCAGCTCAGCTGCTTTGTTTGAATGCGAAACATATAAAACCAATAAGTACAGTAGCTGTCTGAAGCAACTTCCATTGGCACGATGCCCGGAATATCCTTCAATCCCTTTGAAAGCATATCTCCAAGATCGTTTCGCCGGCTGCAGATCAAGGGAAGCTTTTTCAGCTGTGCAATGCCGACAGCGCCTTGGAGTTCGGTCATTCGGTAATTCGGTGCTAGATAATCACAGTCCCTCATTACACTGTTTTCAAAGCGCGAATAATTTTTATCAGCAAAAGCATGGACCCGCTCATATACCTCACGGGAGGAGCTATTAACGGATACAATACCGCCGTCGCCAGTAGAGATGTGCTTAAAATCATTAGTGCTGAAGCAGCCGAAATCTCCCATTGTACCCGTAAGCCTTCCTCTTTGTTTTGCCAGATAGCTTTGCGCACAATCTTCTATGACAATTAACTGATGTTTTTTTGCGATCTTCATGATTTCATTCATTTTGCATGGGTTCCCTGCCAAATGAACCGCAATAATGGCTTTCGTTCGGGGCGTAATTTGTTTTTCAACAGATGCAGGATCCAAATTGAAGGAATTGATTTCAAGATCTGCAAAAACAGGGATAGCATTTTGATAAAGAATGCCTATAATGGTCCCCTGATCAGTGATGGGACTTGTGATGACTTCATCCCCGACCGATACACCCGCTGCTCCAAGTGCTATATGAATGGCTGCAGTACCAGAGGAAGCTGCTGCGCTATATTGAAGGCCATATAAGTTATTGAAGTCTTCAAGAAATGTTTTGACCTTTTTTCCGAAATGGTAGAAAAGCGTTTCCTGTTCAAGGGCTTCCAGAACTTCTTTTGCCTCTTCTTCTCCAAACCTTTTTCCAGTGCCATAAGGGCTTTGTTTTGCTTTTGGACCTCCAAACAGAGCAAGTTCAGCTATTTTCTGCCTATCCATTATTAACTCCTCCCTAAATGAACCCGTGCTTTAGGGTGTGAAATAATAGTCTTATTGCATAATAGACCATATACTTCTACTGCCTGCTGATGGGGAATCCTTTGACCATTCGGTATAAGCGTATAGATCACTGCCCCATCAGCTTCTGACGTATTTTCAGCAATCGGCTTTCCTGACTTTGAAACACCGATAATTTTCAGTTTGCGCCTTTTTCTCTCCCAGCGGTTTATTTCTTTTGAGGTCCAAAAAGTGAACCCTTCGGCTCTGGATTCCCAGATTACTTCTCTTAATGCTTTTTCTACCAAGGGCTGCTCGCAGATATGGTTTTGGTGAAAAAGAAAGTGGGCTGCACCTCCGACTGTTTTGACTGCCTTTAAAAATGGCCTGATCACGGAAGTGTCAGCAAGGGCATGATGGTTCAAATCCTGTGTCAAAAAGCCTAGCTCAAGAACGCCGAAAAGCTGATTATGCCCTGTATGCCAATCTATAGGGAAATATGGCAGGCATGTGCCGAATAAAAAGCCGATATTCCCTTTTTTGCTTGGTCCTCTGGACTGATCAAGCTCAATTCCCGTCTTTTCACACCATTTAAAAAGTTCTCCCCAGCCTTCAAAAAGCGTATAGTGATTTTTATTTGTCGTAACATCGTTTAATCCCGAGGATTTTTTCAATGATTCCAGCTGTCTTATAAACTCATGTTCACCCCATATCCCCTGCTCCTTCTCTAAGGCATTATAATGAAAGGCAAGTTCGTGGCCATCCTTTATGATTTCTTCATAAACTTTCCCGCTATATCCTGGTTCAATCATGCACCATGTAGTTTGGACAGAAAGCTCTCTTAATACATCTGCTGTTTTAGTTGCCGCAGCATCCAAATTCCCATCACTGTCATGGGAAATGGTTGCAACCTGGTTGATTCCATCCGGCCATTGTGCAACAAAGGGAAGCGATTTGCCGGTTTTTATAGCTTCATTCAGCAGCTGCTTTAAAAACACCTCTTTCCAGTAGTCTGCATAGGGATGGGCAAAGTAAAGCATTCCCGTTTCTGTTGGAATTCTGTCAATCTCCCAATCAAGTTCAAAGCTATCGTCCGCTTTCAGCAGATCATCATCAATGGCCGCAGACCCGTCAGGAGCAGGAATCCCATCCTCTGTAACTGGTTTAGTCCCTTGCTGCAGAGCAACAATTGTATAAGGGATATCAACATTCCAGTGAATAAGCCTCCCTGAACCTGATGAAAAGCTTCTCACTGCATTGGCATGGAACTGGCTGTCAGGGCTTCTCAGCATGAGGGAACCCGCCTCAGCCTCCCCTTTAACAATACCGTCTTGCCAAATAGAAGCACGGAGGAAACGGAGCGGTACTTGCTGACGGAAAACTTCAGGCATAGAGGCGTAGCCCGTTCCCTCTTTTTCAACAGAACAGTTAAAATGGGCGGCAAGTCTGCCTGAATCACTGAAATTAATAAGTCTGCCTCCGCCATTTATATAGGATAAAAGCATACCGGCACTTCTCTCTGTATCTTCCAATACACCGCACAAAATAAGATCATATTTTTCAAGATTTTCATCTGCTGAAGACACGATCTCATAAGGAATTCCTTTCTGATTTAACATTTCAATTAAATAGAATGAAAAGACATTCTCTTTTTCCGTCCATCTTCTGACGGCTTCCTTTTGGTCTAAAAGGAGGCCGAGTGCTGCCATTGCCATGCTCATCTCACCTTTTTTAGCGTATTTGTTACAGGTGAATCCACTTGCCGTCTTTTTCCCTGCTTTCATTGGCGGCTTCAAGAAAGCGGATAACCTCTGCCGTTTCGTTGAGTACAGGATCTGCTTTGCCCGTTTCTGAAAATACGACCATCTTCTCTAACAGAGAAACATAGTAGGGTTTTTCTGTTTTTTGAATTTCAATTAATCTAGGCTGATCTTCATAATGCAGCAGCGCTCCGAAAAATCCGTGTCCTTTTCTTGCCCCTCTCATCGTGCCGAATCTTCCATCCTTCCATTCTCCTGTTATTGTTTCAAAATCAGCTGAGCAGCGTGCTGAGACTCTAACACAGCCTGCTCCAAGAATTCGGTAAAGCATTTCTGCTGTATGAATCCCATACCAGAACAAGCCGCTCTGCGTTTCCTGCAATTCCATCGGACCGTAACAGTCCGCGCCTATCAGCTTTTCTTTTGCACCGTCAAGCGCATTGTTCAGTGTTTCATCAAAACGCAGCGAAGAGGAACTCATTAGAGGAATTCCTTTTTCTTTTGCAAGACGGATCATTCTGTTTGCTGCATCTGAGCTTAATGCAAACGGCTTATCAATAAAAACCGGCTTCTTAAAATGACTGATGCTTTCAAATAGCTTCTCATGTACTCTGCCATCAACAGCTGTTATCCAGATGGCATCTGCATTTTCCGCTGCAGCTTCCGGTGTTTTAAAAATACTTACACCATATTCCTTTTTTAAAAGCGAAGTATACCGATTAACGCGATTCCTGCTTAACGGAAAATCCTCAGATCCTCCCGGAAAGGCCGCTGTTATTTTCGCTCCTTTTACTTTATGGGGCTGCTCTTTGTCCAAAAGCAGTTTGGTGAAAATTTCTGCATGGGAAGTATCAAGCCCGATCATCGCAATGTTCAAGTTACTCATTGAAGCACCTCCTTCCTAAAAGGGGTATTTCATTTGTACAGGTAATATACAGGACTAAAAAAATAATTTGGAAAGCAGGTTTAAGGACTGCTTTCCCCGAAAAGTCTATTTCCAGTAGTTTTTCTCTTTAATCTGGCTGTTGTATTCATCAATCATTTGCTGTCCGCCTCTAGTTAAAAACTCTTGAACCATTTGGTCCCATTCCGAAATCGGGCGCTGCCCTGAAATCATTTTTGTCTGTTCATCAAGCAAATATTGGTTCAGTTCATCTTTTTTCTGCTGAGCGGTTTCTGATACAAGCCCATTGACAGGGTTCAAGTAATGGTTTGAGCTTTTATGCATGTTTTCAAGATCCTGAGCGAGCTGTTTTAAGACTGGATTTTTATAATCTTTTGCATATTCCATGGCATCATCGCTTGGCGCCCACATGGCGTTATCAACATAATAGGTAGAAGGAGTCAGGCCGTCATTAGCGAAATTGGCAACAAGCTGAGCGTTGCCATTTTGAACCGTATATCCTTTACCTTCATGACCCCACCACCAATCAAAATCCTTGTTGTCTGCATTTCTTTCGTTGCGGGGATAAAATTTCCGCCCGAAATCAATCATTTTTAGAATGCGATCAAGCTTTTTCGGGTCTTGTGCATCCTTCGCAGAGATTGCCGTCATACCGCCATACCCTGTTGTCGCTGCAAATCCAGTATGCCCATCAGGATCTTTAAATGGAGGTATTGGAGCAAGTTGAGCGTTCGGCTGAATTTTCAGCAGGCTGTCCATATAAGGGTCTGCCATTCCGAGCGGTGCTCCAAGGAAAATTCCGGCTTTTCCGGAGAAAAACTCTTTGTTCGTATCAGGCCATGTCATAACAGCATAATCCTTTGTTATGGCGTTTTCTTTATACAGCTTTTGAAAATTTTGAATCAGTTCTTTTCTTGCATCTGAAATCAAGCCTGGAATGTATTTTCCGTCTTTATTTTTATGAAGCCATACATCTGAATTCCAATATGCGCCCATATCGTAATCAGGGTTAATATTTTGTCCCATGGCAAACCCGTACGTATCTTTTTTGCCGTTTCCGTCAGGATCATTATTTGTAAAAGCTTCAGCTACCTTCATCAGCTCTTCATAATTCGCCGGCATTTTAAGGCCAAGTTTATCGAGCCAATCTTTCCTGAGCTCTGGAGTAAGATCATACATCGGGTAATAGGTTGGAATTCCGTATATTTTTCCGTTTACTTTCATAGAATCCCAAACATAAGATGGAACATTTTTCAAAGAGTCATATTTTTGAATATAATCGTCAAGCGGGAGAAACGCCCCCTGGCTTGCCCATTTTGAAAAACGGTTATCCGTTGCTTCGAATCCGACAATATCAGGAACGTCGCCAGAGGCTATGACAGCTGAAAGCTTCTCTTTATAGTCTGCTTGAGGAACAAATTGCACTTGATAATCAACATTGAATTTCTCGTTGATCATTTTCAGCCCTTTTCCATCCTTTGGCGGCGGATCGCCGTAGCGATAATCAATGGCTGTTACAGTAAACTTTTGATTCGGATCTTCTTTAGCCTCTTTCTTCTCTCCTCCGGCCGTCTGGTTGGATGAACATCCTCCTGCAAGGATTAGTGCGGACATGAGTACTGCACTTAACCGTTTTGCTTTCATTTTTTTCCCCTCCATATCTCGTATTGACCCTCGATACAAACCACTATGATTTCAGATCATATATCATCCTTTAACTGATCCAAGCATCACCCCTTTTGCAAAATGTTTTTGAAGAAACGGATAGACGAGCAAAATTGGCAGGGTTGCAAGTAAAATGGCTGCCATTTGAATGGTTTCCGGCGGAGGCGGATGCTCCATAAATTGAGCCGAGTTTCCAAGAGCAGCATTCGGCTCATTAACTATGACGATTTGGCGAAGCACGACCTGGATAGGCCAAAGAGCCGGGTCATTTAGGTACAGAATGCCTGCAAAATAATTGTTCCAGTGAAGCACGGCATAAAAAAGCCCGAATGCTGCCAAAGCCGGTTTTGATAGCGGCAGAACCACTCTCCAAAAAATTTGAAACTCATTTGCCCCATCCATGGTCGCAGCATCATGCAGTTCTTCTGGAATGTTCATGAAAAACTGCCTCATGACAATTAAATAAAAGGGGCTTACTGCAGAGGGAATGATCAAAGCCCAGATGGAATTTAAAAGCCCTGTTGCTTTTACAACTAGATAGGTAGGAATCATTCCGGCATTAAACAAGATGGTAAACAGAACAAACAATAACAAAAACTTCTGTCCTTTAATTGGTCTAGAAAGACCGTAGGCCATCGTCGAAGTGAAAAACAAGTTGACTATTGTACCTGCGATTGTAATAAAGACTGTCACCCCAAGCGAACGAATGAAATTTTTGGAATCAAGAATATAAGCATAAGCATCTGTTACCCATTGTTTTGGCCATAGAAGGAAATCACTGTTCATATAGTCAGTTAAAGAAGAAAAGGAAACGGAAAAGATATAAAAAAATGGGAATATCATGATAATGCCGATGATCAGAAGGAAGAAATAATTCATACTGCTGAAAACCCAATCCCCTGCAGATTTATGATGCATCATCCATACTCCTTTCGAAAAAATTGGTCATCTCAATACAGCCCCTCTTCTCCAAATTTTTTGGCAAGACGGTTTGCGATCACAACTAAAATCAAACCGACAACCCCTTTAAATAATCCTACAGCTGTGGCAAAACCGTAATCCGCCTGCTGAATGCCTTTAAAATAAACAAAAGTATCAAGAACATTGCCGACTGGCATGTTAAATGGATTCAGCATGAGAAAGATTTGCTCAAAACCCGTATCCAGCACACTGCCAAGTCTTAAAATGAAAAGCAGAATGATCGTACTTTTTAAGGCCGGCAGTGTAATATGCCACATTTGCTTAAAACGCCCGGCTCCATCCATTGTTGCTGCTTCATAAAGCTGAGGATTTACACCAGCGAGTGCTGCAAGAAAAATAATCGTCCCCCATCCAGCTTCCTTCCAAATCACTTGAAGAATAATCAGCGGCTGAAAAAAATGAGGATCTGTTAAAAAGGGAATATCCGGAAGCCCCATAAACTCAAGGACCTTGTTAATCAGCCCTTCACTTCTTAGGAAAATGACTGTAATGCCTGCTACTACAACCCAGGATAAAAAGTGAGGCAGATAAACAACCGACTGGATGAGGCGCTTGAAGGTCTGGCTTCTTGCTTCATTCAGCATAAGTGCCAGAACGATAGGAACTGGAAAAGCAAATAAGATTTGCAGGAAGGAAATACTTAAGGTGTTCCAGATAATCTGAATAACGTCTTTATTTGAAAAGATCGTTTGAAAATGTTTAAATCCGGCCCATGGACTTCCCCAGATCCCCTGAAAAGGATTGTAATCTTTGAAAGCAATAACAAGACCGAGCATTGGAACATACTTATAAACCAAAAAATAGAGAATTCCGGGCAGCATCAGCAAGTACAGATATCGCTGTTTGCTGAAGTTGCGCCTCGCTTTCTTCAGCAGGGTAGGATTTTGCACTTCTATTGAAGAGGAAACAGGCGCAACAGCTTTGGCAGGATGATTTTCCATTTTTATTCCTCCTATTAGATACAGGTATACAACTTGTATATAAACGACCGGGTAAAGACTGAATCAGCCTTCCATTGAAGTCTCTATTTTTTTGAATTTACGGGTGCAGACAAAGTGGCAGAAGTATGAGGGGCCGCTGATCAGATAAAACGGCATCAAACCAGGGATATAAAACATCGCAGTTCCGATGAGTACGAAACCAATCAGGATCAGAAGTGATAAACCAGGATAGCCGAGTGTTATCCTGAAACTGTTTTTTAATGAGTTAAGCAAACTTCCTTCGTACCGAACCTGCAAAGGAAAAAGGACGAGAAATGCTGTAAAAAGGATCACGAATAAAAGGAGACTGAAATACGATAAAACAAGTGCCCCTATATTCCCGAAGGAATGGAAGAAATGGTAATCAACATAGAGAATAAATAGGACACATGTGAATAAATAGCCGCTGGCGTTCGCTTTTTTAAAGTTCTTTACAGCAGCATTTTTAAATGCTTTCCCAATCTGAACCTCCTCTTTCCGAAAAAGTCGGGCAAGCACCTCGTGAAGGGCAGCTGCAGCAGGAAAAAGTCCAAAAAGGATTCCCCCAGCCAGGGTGCAAACTAACCACAAAAGATTCAAAAGGGCGAGCTTTGCAAGCATCTCAAAAATGACATTCAGCCGGCCATATACACCTGTCAAATCCCCTCTCCCCCTTTCTCTTTACTTGAAAACTCGTAACCTGTCTTTCTTTGATATTCTCTTTTCAATGCTTCTTGACTGTAAGGGAATGCAAGCTTTTCCGCCCATCCTTCTTTCAGATGGTGAATGGTGATAATTCCTTCTGATTCGGTTTCATGAAAATCGAAAACAAACGGTGACGGCTGATGAGCGATCCTCGGTACCAGGATAGTTAAAAGTTCTTCTTCTGCATACACTTCAAGACAATATTCCTCTTCATTTGCACCAGCGAATTTCCTTAAAAATGCGGGCCGTTTTTGTGGGAAATGAATGTCTAAAGAGTGGCTTTCTCCGGTGATCGTCAAAAAATGGTCATGGATCTTTCCTGGTTTCTCAAGTTTACCGGCATGATTCCAAAAGCTTGATTGACTATGAAAAAGGAGACTTGCCTGATCCGCAGCATTTCTTTTTTCTATGTGATCACAAATGAAATAACATCCTGAAAAATGATAGATAACCGTTCTAGTGAATGTGCAAACCCGTCCGCTATAGCTTTTGCCTGCCTCAGCCTGTAAAATAGCCATCTTCGAATTGGTTCCGTTCCAATGGATACCACCGCCGCCTCTAGAGCTTTGCCCTTCCCCGTTTATCAGCAGGGTATTATGTCCAATACTTCCGAGAGTATATTGGTTTTTAGGGCCTGGAACATAATCCTGATAGCCTGGATCGGTGATCAGCCATTCCCCCCCTATGTTCACAATGAAATGATTTTGATCAAAATGATTATGATCTCTATCAGATGGACTCGAACAAAGTGCAAGCATATGGTCATTTTCTCCCCAGCCGCTTCTCATTGAAGCCCAGCCGATTGATTGAAATACGTGTATGTAATGGTTTTTGTATACTTTCTCGGGAGAAAGAGGCTCAATTTCATCTTTTTGAAAAAGGAAACTCTCATCATAGCCCCCTGCATGCTCCTCCATAAACCAGGATACTGCCTGATTGTCATTATAGTAGGAGAGCTGCCCCATCATAGAGGCAATATCGATTGAATAATTGGCATCTGAAAAATTGGCAAAAGACGTGTCTTTTCCAGGAGCCATAAAAACCAGAAAAAGTTTAGGAAGGATTTCAGACAGATAGGGATGCTTGATCAGCGAATCAATCTTTAACACTCTCAGGTATACAGCAGAAGCAAACAGGATATGTTTGGCTGCCGCAGCAGTATAAAGGAGTCCTTCTGTTTCTTCTGCCAGAAACCTTTCATCAAGATAATCCTTTATATAGCTTGCCGCTCTTGTAACATATTTCTCTATATAGGGCAGCTCCCCCCAAACAGAAAGAGTGCCGACAAGCAGGGCGCACTGTTTAGAACAGATGATATTGTGCCTGTCCTGATTATGAAGATCTGCTGCAAGCGGCCGCAGTCCGTGAGTCAGAATTGTGTTTCGGATAATTTTCCGCTCGCGTGCTGTCAAAATCAGAAAAACAGAGTCATAGCCTATTCCTGCTGCCATAAGAAAATGAGCATTGCTCAAATTTCCTTCCGCTGCTCTGCTGGGATACTCATACCATCTTGTGAATGTGCTTAGCGATAACAAATACTCTTTTACTTTCAAAGCATAAGACAGCACTCCTGTAAGCAAGAAAGCAAGGGATAATACCCTGATGCGCTCTTCTACTGCCCTGGAGAGCATGGTCCAATACGGGTAATCTATGAATCCTTCAGGGCTCTTTATCCATTCTGGCTGTTTGAGCGGAATCGTAATGAGCAGCTGATTCGGAGCATTTCCATAGGTGACAAGGAATTCTTTTTCCTCCCGGTAGGTATTGGCCTTGCCCAGAAAAGCATCCCAGTCTTGGCGGTTTTTCCCTTTATTACTCTGAATTTTTTTCAGCTCATTAGCTGTAAAAAGAATGGAAGGTCTTTCGATTGAAGCGCTTTCATAAATTGTTTTTTCATTAGGCAGGACGTTTACCTTCTTCTGAATTTGCTGTTCACCGTTTGATACAGTGATGACAGTTGTTCCATTCTTGTGCCCTATCAGGAATCCTTCACTGAAAGATGCGACTTCAGGATGAGTGCTTCTTACATTTACATTCTCTTTTAATAAACTTGGAAAAATCTTAACCTCTGCCTTTTCTCCTGTTTCAATGACGGAAAGATCCAACACTTCAAGCCGGGATGCTGACATTTTAAAGCCACCTTTGCATACCTGTATTTAACTTGTATATGAATACCTGCTGATCTTCAGAACTGATTAATTGGTTATACAAAAATTATCATAATTTACAGACTTTTTCAATAATTAATTTGGAAAGTATTGTATAAAAAGAATATATAGTCCTAATTGATGAAGTTTTTCCGTTCGTTAGACCTACTCTTTTAATAGATCTATTATCGCGAACTTTGTTGTAATTCGTAATGATTTACTAATAGTATTTAATTGGCTTCGTAACCACTTTTTCTGCAGGTTTCCGATTAAATGTTTGGTTAGTTCGTGAAAAATAGGAATTAGTTTAAGAGTTGAGGCTTAAATAGGAAAGCGGCCCTGTTTGGACCGCTTTAGATTTATTTAGCTTTCTACTTTAATTTCTGCTGTCTTTTTTATTCTCCCATCCTCTGTTTGCACAGTGACCGTTGCGGTTCCTTCTGATACTCCTGTTACTAGACCAGTCTGGTCTACCATCGCAACCCCGCTGTTGCTTGATCTCCAGGTGACATTTTTATTTGTTGCAAACTCCGGAAGAATTTTTACAGTCAGCTGGGTTATTCTCCCCTGACTGAGTGTAACATTGGTGCGGTTCAGAAGAAGGTCCTCAATACGAATAATGGGATCCTCGATTGTATATCGCCAAATATTATTTCCATTTGAAAGTTCATTTGCTTCAATAAAATAAAAATTTCCGAGTGCATCCTTTGCAATTTTGCTGGCATGATCTTTTAAAACGGTAACGTCCTTGGAAGTCATATTGATTCTGAAAAATTTCTGATTCAGGGTGCCATACAAATACCCGTCATTTCCTTTTATCAGTTCTGTTCCAATTCTCATGGCACCTGAATCCGGAAACTTCACTTCCTGATAAACGGTTTTTTGTGATACCGGATCAAAGATAAATAAGGTGTCCTGGGCGATTCCCCACAGCATGCCATTTTCATCCGAGTAGAGCGCTCCGATCGATCCTTTTCCGGGAACAGGGGCTGTTTCAAATAATTTCTTTGAAGAAGAAGGATCCCAGCCAATCAGTTTTGCTTCTTTTGCCGCAGGCAGAGAACCTGTCCCTCCATAAATTGATGAACCTGCATAAATGAAGCCGTTCATTTTAGCAACGGAAATAATACTTTGGTTTTCTACGATATTCCGATGGATGGAAACTTGGCCAGAGTCTAAATTGTAGGATGAAAGCGATCCGCCAATTTTGCCGTAATCCGGTATCGTTCCTGCATAAATTTCATTTCTTTCAGGCAAAGACGTCATGGCAACGGGTCTGTTTTGCTCATTTTCCCCATGCAGATTAAACAGTTCCTTTAAATTGGTTTTCTTATTCCATGGCTTTGCTGTGTCATATTCGAAAATTCTTGCCATGGGATATACACCAAAAAACATTTTGCTTCCAATGGAAGTTAATCCTTCTACTTGTCCAAGTCCTGTTTGCTGTTCTGTTTTTCCAGTCATCGGTGAATAAATGCCCAGATCTCCTCCAATAAATCCGCTGCTGTAAATTTTCCCATCAGGCCCTGAGCCGATATTATATATCGTTGTTGATTGAGGCGGAAGCGGTATAAACGTATTTTTCAAAGCACCTGTATTCAGATTGTATTTAAAAAACCTTCCTTCGTAGTTTCCGCTATAACCGACAAGTGTTTTCTCTCCAAACGGTGATTCTTGGAGGTCTGAGTAACCGAAGCCGATAACAGGCCCTTCCACGTTCACATTTTGATTGCCGGTCATGACTTCATGTGCATTTTTTTCTTCAAGGTCATACTCATAAAGAATGTTGTTGGCTGTGTAATAAACTTTCTTCCCATCTGGTGAAAGCGGTGAAACTCCTCTTGAATGAATCAGTGTTTCGAATTCCACTTTCAAGGTTTTTTGATCTACCACTAGCAGTTTAAACTCAGGTTCCAGCTTGATAAAAAGCTTTCCACCTTCAGCTTGAAGATCATAAACAGAAATATATTTTTTGTAGGCTTCAGGCAATACATCCGTTTTTTTGCCTGTTCCAAGATCATACTTGATCAAATGAGCATGCGCGCCCACACCGGCATAGAGAGCGTTCTCATTTTCATCGTAAGCAACACTCCTGACATACTCTTCTTTCGGAACCATTTCTCCAAAATCGGTGAAGCCTTTTTTTGGATCGTATTCAAAAGTATGGCCGTTATAATACGTGCCGCCGTATACTTTTCCGTCCTTTCCAGCAGTCAAATCCCAAATAACGGTTTGATTCGGGACAGGCTTCCCGAGATTAATGACGGCATCACTGCCTGGAACATATTTATAAATACTTCCATTAGGAGTGGAGCCTGCATAAACAGTTCCGTCTGAAGCCACTGTTACCGCCCAGGCAGCTTCTGCATCAGGCAGAGGAAGCACTTTTGTTACACGTTCTGTCTCAACATCTGTCACAGCAAGCATGGCTGGTCTTCCAGCAAGAACTGTGTAGGCAGCAGCACGGCCATTCTCATCTCTTCCGTAAGCTCCCCTCATTGCCATCAGTTTTTTGATTTGGACGCCAAGATCCTGGAAGGAAGGCTGAACAACTACGTTTGAAACCGATCTTGATAAAAAATCTCCATTTACAGTGCTCATCTCAAGGGTAAGCTTATATTTTCCAGATTTCGTAAATTTCATTTCTGTCGGGATTGTTTGATCATAGTCAGGGGACAAATCTGCAGGTGACTCCAGAAGTTCTCCGCTGTTTAACAGCACCCTTTTCGGCTCAGATTGTACGGCTGCCACAACATCCCCAGGCCCCTCCGCTTTGACGAGTTTGAAATAAACATCATCATATCCTTTTTTCCGTACCTCCTTCGTTTCTATGGATACCGGTACGGGGACATACACGCCTGCAGACACTTCTTCTGGAAACACCATAGCTGATTCATATACAGAATGGTTTCCTTCTCTCTTTTTCACTTCCACAATGCTCTCATCCTTTACTCCTTCATAATCCGTACGAACAATTGTTTTACCAGGTTTATTTGCAAATAATTTCCCTTGCTTAACAAACGCAGTCTCTTCATCATCCACAAGAAAGGAAGGCTGGGGCAGCAAGAAAGGGCGGCATTCTTTCTTTTTCACAAGAACCGAAAGCGGTACAGCTTGTCCTGCTTGGGCTTCGATTTTCTCCGGCAGAATTTTCACCCACTGGATGTCATTATCTTCTGAGGCAAGTGCATGCATATTCCTTCCATTCATCATAACTAAGATACCCATGACAAGTGCAGCGAGAACCTTAAAGCTTTTTCTTTTCATGCTCTTCTCCTTTATACTTGTATTTTACTTGTCTATTAATCTAAAGGTATCGGTAATTTGAATATATTGTCAATGATTATTATCAGACTATTCTAAAAATAAGAACACCGAACCAGATTATGATTCGGCAAGCATCCTATTGAGTGTTTTTTCAATTCTATAGCACGCATCATGAGGTGTCTCCATATTTGCCCAGACAAGATTCAGTTCATTTTGAAGAACGATTGTTTCTCTGCTGGTTAAATTCAAATCGTTAACGGTATGAGAATAAGGAAGAACTTCTAAAAAAGCATTATAGTTCTCTGGATGGATCCCTTCTACGAGCAAGTCATCATTTTCTGCCGTTTTTCTAAGAGCTGGAATAGTACAGCCGTTTCGTTTCACAATAGACTGCGCTTCTTCTGAAACCATAAATTCAATAAGAGATTGAGCAGCTCCCTTATGCTGGCTGTTTTTGTTGATTGCCACTCCTCCTCCAATCAGCAGGGTTGCTTTTCTTTCTTTCTTAGGGACGGGGAGAATATCCCACTTTATGCTGCTGCCTCTGAATTCATTTAAGTAATAGTAGGTTGTCAAAATCATACCGGCCTTTTGTTTCTTAAAAATGTCTTCAGCCAGATGATCACTCCCATGTGTAAAAATAGGTGATACATGGTGTTTATAAATAAGATCAGTGCAAAACCTCAGGGCTTCAATATTCGCTTTGTCAGCTATTGTGAAACGGCTGCGGCTTGAAGTCATCAGCTTTCCGTTGTTTTGAAGCATAAAAACAGGCCAGCGATGATAAGATGAGGAAAAACAAAATCCGTATTGCTCTACAAGGTGTTCGTTTTCTGCTGATTTGGTGCATTTTTTCGCCAGGTACAGCAATTCTTCCCAGTCTTCAATTTCGTTAAGCTCTGATACACCTGCTTTTTCCAATATGGATTTGTTGTAGCAAATGACGACAGGAGAAAAAATAAACGGAACAGCATGAATTATTCCTTGATAAGAAAACATTTCAAAAACCTGCCGATAGCTTTTTTCCTCCGTCAAATTGTCAGATTGATAAGGTTCAATATGGTCAATTTTCCCCTTCTCTGCAAACTCACGAAATTGAGAATCGGAAACCATAAACAGATCTGGTCCTTTTTCCTGTTCCATACTATTAATAAGCTGGTTTACGTATTCTGCTTCCGGCAAAATATCAAGCTCTACTTTTATATAAGGATGGACCTTTTCAAATTCCTCCAGAATCAGCTTTACACTGTTCAGTTCATAGGAAGAAGAAAACCACGCTAGTTTAATTGTGGTGACACTGGAAAGTGAATCGATGATCACCTTGTTTCCTTTGCCTGGTATTTTTTCTATATATCCTTCTTCCACAAGCTCAGCAAGTCCTTTGCGTATGGAAACCCTGCTGATATCATACTTCTTTGAGAGGCTGTTTTCAGGCAAAAGAAAATCTCCTTCCCTGATTCTGCCGCTTAAAATTTCATCTTTCAATTCAGCAATAAACACATTGTATTTTTTTTCAAAATCGCTTTCCCTGCGCAATTGCATGGCAATCTCTCCTGCTTCATCTCTTTTTTATTCTCTTACTCTCTGGAGCTAGTCTTTATCAGCTTTCTTCATCCGTTTTAAAGCCACTTATTCAAAAATTCATAAGAAAACTCCCGAATATCGCTCGGAAAATCATGCCCTTTGTTCCCAATTAAGCAATCAAACTTTTCGTTTTCTCCAAGCAGTCTGTAAAGCTGATCAATATGGCCCAGGCCTTCCGCTATCCTCTGCCAATGAGGAAAAATAGCATCATTCATGGTCATCCAGACAAAAAGCGGCCGGGGAGCATGTAAAGAAAGAATCTCATGAAATTCAAATGGTATTTCTCCTGCCTCTGTTAAAGGAGTTAGCTCTGGAAAATGGCTGAACCAATCTCTTTTTCCCCAGCGGTTTTGTTCAGGATCTCCCGTGAAAACGCTCAAACCGCAGCTGCAGACAACTGCTTTTACCCGAGAATCCAAGCTTGATAGAAAGAAAGAATTATAGCCTCCTAAAGAATGGCCGATAGCCCCTATTCTTTCACTATCCACTTCCTCTAAATTGCATAAAAGCTCAATTCCTTGGATATGGTCTGAAATCATTTTTCCTGCTGCAGTCCATTCAGGATGGTCCGCGTAAAAGAATCTCGTCTGAAATGGCTCTGCACCGGCTTTCACACGTTCTCCTGCTGTTATGCAGTCAGGTGCAAGCACAATATACCCTCTGTCAGCAAGCTCCATTCCATAACGCCTGCTCTTTCGGCCGCGAGGATGAGAAATATCATCCTTACCAAGCGGTTCTGTCGGATGCAGGGCTAAAACTGCCGGGCAAGGAAAAGCTGTATCCAGCGGAATGAGTAAATTGGCTGTGACTTGATCACCATCTCCAGTCTGATAGATGATTTTTCGCCGTACATGCTTTTTTTCCTTTTCTTCGCTAATGATTTGATAAATAGGATCGAGTGGAGATGCTAATTCTTTCACTATGTTTTTCCATGTTTTTTTAATTGCAAGCATCTTTTGTTGCCAATTTTTTTCGTTTTCTGATTGACTAATAAGAGGAGGAAGCCCGGCCTGCTCCAATTTTTCAAGTAAATATGGCATTACTTTCCTCCTCCTTCTTCTAAATTCAATGAGCAAAAAACGCTGCCGGAAGCAAAATATAGGTTGTTTTGCCAAATTGCTCCGCCGCTTGTAATGGGCTGTGACACAGGAATCACCTTATAGGAAAGCGTTTTAAGGTCTATTTTTATAACTGCTTTTTTTAATAAACAAAGGATCGATCCATTCATCTTCAGAAACCCATTTCTTGCAGGCTTGCCGTATTTTTTCAGAGAGATGATTTTTTCAGGTACAAGCTTTTCAGGACTGAACAGAAAGAACTTGGAGCTTCCAGTAAGGCCATAAATTTTACTTTCTTCTGCTATGATGCCTGAAATTTCTTCCTCGGCTTGAAAAGGAACAGTCTCAGCATGAAAACGGCTGTTTTTCCAATTTAATCGAAAAAGACACGCATGCCGTTCGGTTTGGGCTGCTCCACCTGGTGTATGCACACTTGTTCCGCCGATTACATCACCATTTGAGAGGAAATCAAAAGAAACAATGCTTTGATTTGGAATAAGCTGTTCATTTGGAAAAACTTCAAGCTTATTGGAATAAACATTTAATTTTGCAAGACCTCCCCCTCTTTTTCCGTAACCCGGGAACCCTGCAAAATATATATGCTCCTGATCAGGATGAGCTGCCATGCATCTTGGTCTGTGAACAAGCTCTGCACTGCCGATCAGCTTAGGATTTATGAGAGGCTCCGTTTTCTTATTTGTATCCAGTACGTAGATCTTTCCGCTTGTGTAAGCTGCTCCAATTAGCTTGCTCCCGGCAGTGGCATAGGCACAGATGTTTCCGCCTTCCCCTTTTTCAAGAGGGCCGAGGTTCTCAAACTCCAGTTTTTCCGGATCAAACGAAAAGAACTGCATAGGATGCATGGAGGTTCCATAAATTTTACGATCCGGCCCCAAGGAAAGCGTACTGAGTTCCGCTCCCGCTGCTTCATATTCCAAATCTATTTTCAAAGCGCTTGTTGTGACTTCCTTCTTTACGAGATCGAAAGAGTGAATGTTTTCCTTTTCTGAGAGCTGGCCATGACAGCTGAAAAATCCTTTTCCCCAATAATTAGAAGGAGGAACATCTTCTTCTTTAACAGGCATTGCCTGACCGCCCGAGAAGGTGTACCATTCTTCACCAGAAGAAGAGTGCCTGAGCTGGCTGCTTGCCATCTGGCCGTATACTTTGCCATCTGTTCCTTTCATAACATAGCCTGTACCCCTCTTTTTCTTCGGATAAGGATGCCATGTTCGTTTTTCTTTCGTCTCCGGGTGAAAAGCTGTAACCAATCCCGCTTCAGTACCGATTCCTATATAAATCCATCCTGATTCATCTGCAGCCATCGACCCTGCATATTTAGCAGCCGTATCTATTCTTCCATACTTTTTGAACCGCTGTTTCTTTGGATCAAAACGGATTAAATAAAGCCTTGGGTATGTACAGAAAAATAGATATCCTTCGCGATTTTCACAAATGCTGAAAACAGCTGCGTCTTCTTTGATTGGTGATTTAGCAAAAAGAATTTTTTCTTTAAATGGATCAGCTGCCAAAAACGTCCTGTTATAACCGGTATAAAACAAGCCGCTTTTTGAAGAAAAAGACACGTACGGATAATCAGGCTTGCCTGGAAAAAACAGCTGTTTGGATATTCCTGTAGAGGGATTGACGATCAAAATAAACCCCTTTGCTGCTATAACAAGCCGTTCTTCACCCGATTCATTTTTGCAAACGGCGGCTGTACGGGTTTCTGTAAGCCGTATAGGAGAGCCATATATTTTAACCATGCGGTTGGATCACCTTCCTTAACCTGTTTTTTACCTGTATACTATTATTCTAAAAATTCTAAACTTTTGTCAATCGTAAACTTTCTATTTTGAAGTCTCTTTTCTTAAACTTTGTTGCTCATGACTCTATATTTATTCCTAGAAACCATTGGGATGGCAAAAACTTTAAGAAAAGATGCCCCGATGCTAGTCTAAATGCGTGATAAGAACATGTACGAAAAACAACAATCTCTGCGAAAACAGCCTTGCGAAAAACAGCCTTTTTTGAAAAAACCGGAATTTACCTTTTCTTCAAGGGATAACCTATTAATGAACGTTTAGAAATAGTTCTGTTAAAGAGTGTTGTTGGTATATAATAGCAAATTCCATCTTTGTCCATTTTGGATTTACATATTTTTATTTACATAATGTGTACTATCTCTTAATTAAGGTGGTGACACACTATGGGTAACGATGGCGGATATGGGTATGGCCGCAATTTTGCTTTAATCGTAGTGTTTTTTATTCTTTTAATTATTGTTGGTGCATCCTGGTACGGAGGGTACTATTAATTAATTTTAGAATGACGGAAAATAGATAACATAGCATCAATAATTATTTGAAGCGTTGTTCTGACGCTTTTTTTTTTCTATAAGTGAATAAGAAAATAAACAATGCTTTTACGGGTCCTTTTAAATACAAGAAAAGACACTAGGTTACTAAGCGAGTTTAATAATGGTATTAGTATATTAATTGGTGTGGATCTTGATGCTAAAGATCAGAATCAAACGGCAAATCTTTAAAAGTCCAAATACCAAAAATTTTTTATAATTCATAAACACTATTTAAAATCGATATCAGAACCAACATCTATATAAAGAGACTTTCATAAGTACTTTGATTGCTAGGATCCTCTTAAGTTTCCGGGTAAGAAAAGTCAAAAATCCGCCCTTTATCAACAAAAAAAGGAAGCTTATCATTCCTTAGTCTAAGGAATTTCTGTTCCCTTTTTTCATGAAACTTAAACCAATATTCTTCAGAAAAATAAAAATAACCTCTTGCGGATATAATCCAGAAGAGGTTATTTTTTATCAAACATTATTATAAACTATCAATCTTTTACTACTTCCGTATTACGTGTGGGAAACAATAATTTCGCATACCCCATCTATTTGAAACTCTCCATACCCTGCTGGAATAATAAGGTGGGTTCCTTTCGCCAATGAATAGGCCTCTCCATTATGAAGAAGTGTCCCTTCCCCCTTAATGACACTTAACAGCAGATATTGTTCATCAAAAAATGTTGCCTCTCCTTTCACATCCCATTTATACACAGAGAAAAATTCAGATTTTACATAGGTTGTGATCGCGACATTGTTCTTTTCTTCAACCATCGGCTTAGTCAAAATATTTTGATGCGGAACAGTAATCACATCAATTGCTTTTTCAAGGTGAAGGTCGCGGAAATTTCCGTTGTCATCTCTGCGATCATAATCGTAGACACGGTAGGTGGTATCAGAGCTTTGCTGCGTTTCAAGTACAAGGGTACCTTCGCATAAAGCATGGATGGTGCCGCTTGGAACAAAGAAGAAATCTCCTGGCTTAATCTTTACCCTGCGTAGCAATTCATTCCATAAACCTTCATCGATTTGCTCAATTAACTCTTCTTTTGTCCTGGCACTGTGGCCGAAGATCATGTCAGCATCCTCTTTACAGTCGATGATATACCAGCATTCGGTCTTTCCCAATTCTCCATTTTCATTTACCTTGGCATAGGAGTCATCCGGATGAACCTGAACGGATAAATCCATGTTTGCATCCAATATTTTTGTTAATAGAGGAAAGACTTCTTCCTGTGGATTTCCAAAGAGCTCAGGGTGCATGCTCCAAAGCTCATCAAATGCCATACCGGCATATGGTCCATTTCCCACAATGGAAGGTCCATTTGGATGAGCGGAAATGGCCCAGCATTCCCCAGTTTTATCCGTTGGAATATCGTAACCGAATTCCTTTTGCAATTCTGTTCCGCCCCAAATTCTTTCTTTAAATACGGGTTTTAAAAATAATGGCTGCACTTTTATTACCTCCATCAGTATGTTACTTTACCGGCCTATTTACCGGCCGCCACTGCATGGCCCGGTTTTTTCCAAACAATATACAAAGTCGGAATCATCAATACATATACAATCGGAAAAATGCTAAACGATATAGGCAAAAGATGATCTATATTAAGGTATTTCCTCATAGTCAGGAAAAAAATAACCCCAATTATCCTACCAACTCCGAGTGGAATCTCCCGAATGATAATATAATCCAGACGCCTGTTTTTGTAATCAGGGTCTCTTTCGATTGATGCGTAAATCATAGCATTCATTGAAGTGTTTATCATATTTCCGGCAACAGGCTGGATAATCGCAAAAATGATCAAGGAAATCAACACAGGAGACACTGACAACAAAACGGAACCGAGTAATATGCTTACTGATCCTATTGCAAATATCCCAATTCGATAGTCAGGATTGGAGAATTTAGCGAGCATCATAAAAGCAAGTATCGATACAACCTCTGCAGCTGTATTAAAAACGCCAAGGTTCAATTCTCCGCCGGCTACTTTGAAGGTAATCATTGTAATTAAAAAGGTTGAGTATACTCCCGATACGATTCCATCCGCAAACATTACGGAGTACATTTTTTTCCACTCACGCGATGGTTCTTTAATAACTTCCCAAAAGTAACTTTTGGATGAAATCGGGCTACCCTTCACCTTTAGAGAAATTAAAAATGAAATAAAGAAGAAAACACAGGTTGCGATGAACACAACATAATATCCAATCATTCCATTGAATTGCGAGATTAAAATTCCTGCTAAAAGCGGGGCAACGACCCCTCCAACTGTATTTAATACTCCCTGTATATACAAAAATGAATCCCGTTTTTCATTTGTAGTCAAGTCCAAAACGGCCATATGGACACCTATATAATAGAGGCTCATTGCCAGGCCCGTGGTTCCACCCAGCAGCATGATATGATCCTGCAAGTTGTTATGAAAAATAAGGATGATCAAGTACGTAAACAAATAAAAGAGAAATCCAAAACGCAATGTAATAATCGGGCTTGTTTTTCTGGCAATCCAAGAACACACAATAGAACTAATAATAATGGAGGCAGACCAATACAAGCTGTAATGGGCAAGCAAGGAATAGGTTTTGTCCAATTTCCAAAGAAAAACGCTTTGAAAAACGCCAGACAGAGCACCCCCAAAGCAGAAAAAAGCGTTCATAATTAAATAAAACTTCAATTCTGTGGAAAAGGACCTAAATACTTGAAACATTTATTTATTCTCCTTTTGGGAAAACCAAGCCCTAAAGGGGAAACGTAGCCGTCCCCTTAAACCGGTTAGTTAATATCACCCTTTGAAACTTCAAGATTTGGGTAGCTAGACATTGCCTCCGGCTGCTCTTCGATGTTAATCGGCGGGAAATCAGCGGCTTTACACCTACCGCCTTTTTTGCAATCAGCCTAACGGCTTCTTCCAGGTTATATGGATTAATAAACGATCCCTGTGCAGGATAATTCCAATCCTGAACCTCAATTATGTTTAATTCATCCCTCTGCTAATATAGTATTCACACTATTGATTGCTTTTACTTTTAATGAACCCCAAGGAATGTCCTTTCCCTGAGCCTGTTCAACCTTCAGCTTTTTCTTTCCTCCAGGCAGCAGATCAAAGAAATTATCATCCAGCACGAGCTGCTCGATATCCATTTCGATCGTTACCATGCGTGCTGCCACATCTGTTGAAATGATAAGTTCCTGGTTCACCCGGTCAATTTCGACCTTTAATTCCGCTGGGCTAAAATTCAAATCCTTCTGGTCACGGAAATAATAGATATTTTCATAGTCTTTGGAGCGGATAACCATTACAGCTTCTTCAGGGGGCATTCCGGATAACACATCAACTTCAGGCAAAGTATCCAGCCGTTTCCCCACATTAGCTTCAATCTCAGCCTGCCACTCCCGGGAGAAGACTTTTTCCCCTCTTAAATTGTAGACAGCAAGATCAACTTTATCCTGATAAGGCTCCAAGAGGTCATTGAGAACCCACACATGAATGTCCTTGCCGGGCTCATGATCAAGCGTTAATAATACCGGACTGAAGAACTTCCTTGCATAATGGTAGGAGGCCTTTGGCAATAAATAATAATCGATCACCGACCAGCTTGTACCCGGCCAGCAGTCATTCAGCTGCCAAAATAACGCCCCGCTTGTATGCTGCTTGTTGCGGCGGTAATGCTCGATGCCATATTTTAATCCTTCCGCCTGCGTCAGCATGGAAAAGGATATGTACTCGTCGAGATCCTTTGGTATTCCGGTATATCCTTCCATTAACAAGATTCCCTTTGGATGGTGGATATCTTTGTTGCGGTAAGCCATCTCTTCGCTTCCCCAAAAAAACTGATCCTTGGGAATGTTTCGTTCCAGTGTATAACGGTTGGAGGAAGCATGCATTCCAAACTCACTGGCAAAAAGGGTCGTATCATTTTTAAAATTTTTAAAGGACAAACCTTCAATGCTGTAGTTAACTTCTTGAGGGTCTCCAAACACCCGCGGCTCAATATTTCCGTGCCACACCTGCCAGTTATGCGTGTCGCCCTCTTTCCGTGAATTATGGTCATTGCCGCCAAATGGCGAGCTTGGCCAGAACAGTCGGGTCGGATCCAATTCCTCCAGTAATTCCGGCATCAATTCATGGTAAATTTTTTCACCGTAAAAGGGATGAGGAATTTCACCAGAAGATGCCAGAGCTTCATACAGCCAGTCATTTTCGTTGTTTCCGCACCAAATAGCCAGGCATGGAAAATTTCGAAGCCGTTTTACAACAGCAATAATTTCCTCGCGCACATTGGCCATAAAGTTTTTATTGTAGTCCGGATAAAGAGCGCATGAAAACATAAAATCCTGCCAGACCAGTATTCCAAGCCGGTTGCATTCTTCGTAAAAAACATCCTTTTCATAAATCCCGCCGCCCCAGACACGGAGCATATTCATGTTGGCGTCTTTCGACATCCTGATCAGATGCCTGTAGCGGGAATCCGGTACAGAACCTATGAAACTATCAATCGGAATCCAGTTGGCTCCTTTGGCAAACACCTTTTGTCCGTTTAAAACGAAGGTAAAGCTGTTGTTACCAGCCTCATCCTGGCGCATTACTTCAATGGTTCTTATTCCAAATTCCTCGGTGCTTTCATCAATCTTCTTGCCATCTGCAAATATTTCCACAAATAACTGATAAAGATTCGGCAAGCCAATATCATGCGTCCACCATAGCTTTGGATTTTCTACTTCCAGTACAGCTGCAGCCTTGTTAATGGAAATTTCCGCACATGCCGCAAAACGCTCATCCCCTTGAACCAAACTTATTACAGCTTCATAGCTCTTTTCCCTATCAAACTTCTCAATTGCAACTTCCACTTCAATAACTGCTTTGTCTGAAGCAATGGAAGCGGTTTTAGCAAAAACATGATCTATTTTGGCAAAGGTTCTTTTCTCCAGCCGGACATCCTTCCAGATTCCTGATGTAACGAGGCGTGGGCCCCAATCCCAGCCAAAATGGCTTTGAGCCTTCCGTGTCCAGATACGTTTTTTACTGAAGCCCGACCAGTAATATTGAACCTTTTCCTTCACATGTACATGAACTGGGTCAAATCGTACCGCGAGAACATTTTTCCCTTTTTTCAGCTCACGTGCCACTTCAAAGGTGTGACTGATAAACATATTCTCCGTTGAACCAAGCTCCACACCATTCAGGTAAACTGTCGCAAAGGTATCTAGTCCTTCAAAAATAAGTTCATACCTTTCTCCCTGTTGAATATCATCGTGGAATTCAAAGGTGCTTCGATACCACCAAACCTTTTCCTCTACCCACTGGCACTTCAAATCGTTATGTCCGTAAAAAGGATCATCAATCAAATTTCGGTCTATTATCGTTGAATGAACATCACCAGGTACGGTGGCAGTCATCCAAAAATAGTCAATATACTCAGGAGAAGCCACTTCAAGGTCCCGGGCTCCTCCGACGTCAAATTGCCGGATTTTCCAGTTGTCATTCAGTTTCATTGAAAGTCACCTGCCATTTAATAAACTTTATAAGAATCGAGTAGAATGGGTGATTAACCCCCAACTTCTCACACAACTGTAGATATTATTCGATTACGGAGGTTTGAAAGTTTTATGAAATAATTGAAGAGCATGATTTTAACCCTAAACGAGTTCAGCACCTGTTATATAAGGCTATATGAATTACTTCGGTTCAGGACTTCCTCCAATAACCATTCCTGAAGTTGGAATATTTCTTAGCTTCTTCCTCAGAGATAGCTAATTTAACAGGGTTTTTTATTTATTGGTTGAGTCTTTTTCCCCGACAAGCTCTAAAGTTCTCATCTAATGTGGGCATCCCTGTCACGCGCACATCTTTTCAAAAGGCAGTTCCCACCCCTGAATTAGTTAATTGCCCCTGGTTGATGAACCTGCCTGGCAAACTAAAAGGCCAAAATCTCCTGCGATTTTGGCACTCTATTCTGTCTTAATTATAGATAAGTCAATGAATCAAGAATTTCCTGTACACTTAATTCCGCACAAGCCATAGAGGTATCAGCAACACCGTAGTACATTTTCACAACATCGCCTTCAACTACCGCGCCGCATGAAAAGACAACATTCCCAAAGAAGCCTTCCACTTCATAAGGAGCTTCCGGTTCAAGAATTGGGTTATCTGAACGGGCAAGGACCTTAGTTGGATCTTCCAAATCCAGCAAGACAGCGCCCATGCAATATCGGTGATCCTTGGATGCACCATGATAAAGCTCAAGCCAGCCTTTTTCTGTTTTGAAAGGCACTGCTCCTCCGCCCATGCGGCCGCTGTCCCACATGCCATCGCGCAATCCTAGAAGGAATTTATGATTTCCCCAGTGTACTAGGTTCGTAGATTCGGCAATCCACATTTCAGGGTTCCCATTGCTTTTTGGAACCGGACGGTGAATGGCATAGTATTTGCCGTTTATTTTTTCAGGAAAAATTAAAACATCCTTATTTTCCGGCGCAAAAATCATTCCAAGATGCTCTTTAGCAGCAAAATCTTTCGTGGAAACCAAGGATTCGCCAACGCCAACAGGTGAAACAGCACTAAAATAGATATAATAGGTATCGTCTATTTTTGTAATCCGGGGGTCTTCGATTCCATAGGTTTCCAGTTCATTGGCTGGATAAATAAAAGGCTGGTCATCAACGGTGAAGCTGCGGCCGTCCTTGCTGCGCGCAATCCGCAAATAAGAAAGAGAGGTCAAATATTTAAAGCCTTGGGAGGAGCCGTTTTCCCTGATGACACGCGGATCAGAAAAATCATAGGCGGGGTCATCAAGCTTAAATTCAAAAATCTCAAGTTGATTTGTCTGCGGGTTATAAATAGGCGCTTTAACAATCGCTGAGTCCTCGCTTATAGGGCGCTCCGCCACACGAAGAAGCATAATCGTTTCATCATTAAAGGTCGTTACCCCTGCATTGAAGGC
Source organism: Chryseobacillus diguaensis (assembly GCF_049220665.1). Lineage (NCBI taxonomy): Bacteria > Bacillati > Bacillota > Bacilli > Caryophanales > Bacillaceae > Chryseobacillus > Chryseobacillus diguaensis. Next base: position 305,944 of record NZ_JBMKNV010000003.1, on the reverse strand, counting down.
CCCGATAACTTCAAAACCATCATGGTAAGGTTTTACATCTGCCGGTGCCATCAATGGGTTTTGTTCATATCTGTAAACGTTCATTTTTCATTTCCCCTTTAGTGTTCGAATTTTAAAAATGGATCAGCAATCGTAATTTTCTGTGCTTCAGCGTCACTAATTCCTGCATACATATCAGCCGTACCATCGGATTTCCGCACTAAACCGCCGCTAAACACGACATCAGCCAGATCAGGGCGTTTAAACGGCCCAGGAAGGAAATGGCTTCTTGTTGCAATTAATTCAATATCCGAAAGTTCCCCTTTTTCAGGATTAAGCGCAAAAACCATTGGATAATAATGACGATTGCCTTCTTTATCAAAATTGGCGATATGCCCCAACACTCCAACAAGACCATTTGCCAGCAAATGAGGCTCGTTCGCTCCGCCCCATTCTTCGTCAATGAACTGGCCTTCCAGTAATGCCGCTCCGTCGATCACATTGATGTTCAACTCTCCCAACGAAGAAATACGCGTCCAGCCGATTTTTCCTCTGCCGCCTTTTTCTCCCTGAGGTCTTGTCAGTACACCTATAGTTCCGTCATTCAGTTCCACAAGGCGAAGGTCCTTCATTCCATCCGGCCCCTTGGCAAACTCCTTCAAACCGGAAATGCATTTCCCTTTATAAAACACAGTGCGCCAGCCAAGTGCTCCTTCAATGGTTGGGTGAGTAAATATTTGCACTCCGCCCAGAACAAGCTCTTCTCCTATTCTTGTAAAAAAAGGATCCTGGAGCTCGAGAACAGGTGCATTTTCTCTTGGAACCCACTCCCCGTTTCGTTTGACAAAAAAGTATACATTAGAATGCTCACTGTCACGTGACTCCACGCGGCCGGCGATTACTCTTTCACCTTCATCTTCAAACGGTGCGGAGATATTATAGACATCTCTTTCACCAATCCCGTAGAAAACAATTTTCTCTGGGTTAACTGGTTTCCCGGTGAACGCCTGCAAGAGCTGTTCGCAGGTTTTTACCTTTCCCTTTGTTAAAACTGCCATCTCATATATACACTCCTTTATTAGCATGGCTTCATTTGCCAGTATTTTTCCGCTGTCAAGGACAACCTGCCTTTTTACGAGCAAGAACTTAGCATCATTCCCCACATTTAGTACCTGTTCCTGGTTGCTGAAATTGAGCATAACTCGTATTCTCTTTAGAATGATCCTTTCTCACGTAACTGATCATTTCCCCGTCAAAACCCAATTCCTCGTATTCTCCCAGACTCAAAGGAGATTGTTCCTTGCGAAGCTTTGATTCTTTAGGCTCTTTTCTTATACTTTATTGCTAACTTATTTTAAGTAAATAAACCATTATTTTAGTAAGAATTTTAAGAAAAGCTGCTCCGAATGCAGTCTATAAGCGTGATTGAAGCTTATACGAATAAACGATCTTTGCGAAAACAGCCTTTATTTAAGCGTAAACTGCATACCTTCCTGGAATTTCTTCGAGAAAATCAGGAAGATAATGATGATTGGAAGTGTTAGTAGCACAGATGCCGCATACATTGGGCCTGGATAACCTCCGTACGGTCCGAACATTTGGCTTAAAAGAACGTTCAGCGTCAGCATGCCATCGCTCTTTGTAACGATCATATCCCATAATAGCTCTGTCCATCTTTCCATAAACAGGAACAGGAAGATAACGGTTGTAATGGATTTGGACATCGGCAGAACGATTTTGAAAATAATTTGCAGATCTGATGCACCATCAAGCTTGGCCGCTTCAATGAAGGTATCCGGAATTCCCTTAAAGAAGTTGGTATACATGAAGACCGCCCACAAGCTGAGTGCTTTCGGCAAGATCATTCCCCAGTAAGAGTCATACATACCAATCCTTTGAATCACAAGGAATGTTGGGATTAATAGAATGATAGCCGGGAAAAACATCTGGAATAAAATCACGTTGTTAACCGTGTCTCTTCCTTTAAAATTGATTTTTGCCAGTGCATAAGCAACCATTACGCCAGTCACCATCATTAGCAATGTTGAAGCCGCAGAAACGATAAAGCTGTTAAAAAAGGCATGAAGCCAAGGCCTTGGGATAAACGCTTCTCCTCCGCCCAGCAGCCACTGATAGGATTTCAGGCTAAAATGGGTAGGAATGAGCTTTTTATCCACCTGGTCCCAATCCGCAAAGGAACTTAACACCATATAGATATAGGGAAATACCATAATGAGCAAGAGAACAGTCGCAAGCAGATATCGAAACCATAATCCTTTTTTCTTATGTCCACCCATTTCGTTTCCCCCACAATTCAAGCAGTTTTCGAATGATAAAGATTGATATAAACGTTACAATTGAAGCAATAATCGCAATGGCTGAAGCATATCCAGCCTGCAGATTGGTAAAGGCGCGTGTAAAAATTTCCATCTGCCATGTATTGGTCGCATAATTTGGTCCCCCGCCTGTTAATTGGTATACCTCTGTAAAGATACCGAATGTAACACCGATTGATAATATCAAAACGGTAAACAATGCCGGATACAGGAGAGGAAGAGTGATTTTCCAAAAGCGCTGCCATGGCGTTACACCATCGATCATGGCTGCTTCATATACTTCAGTACTTATGCTTTCAAAACCTGATGTTAAAATAAGCGCATAATAGCCGGTGAATTTCCAAGCGATTATCAGCGCAACCACAAACAGTGCTGCAAACGGTGATCCAAGCCAGTCAATATCCAGGCCAAAGGATTTCCGTAAAAATTCATTCACCGGACTGTTGTAAGACAGAAGCCCTTTCACAATCAGCGAAGCTACAACGCCTGATGCCAAGTATGGAAGGAAGAAGCCGATTAAAAATAAACCCTTAAATCTGGGCAGCCCATGAATAATGAGGGCTACAATAATAGAAGAAGCAATAACCAGGGGAACAAATACAATCATAAATTTAAAAGTAACAAAAAACGCTGCCTGTACCCCCGGACTGTTAAGAGCATCCATATAATTTTTAATGCCAACGAAATTAAACGTTGGTGCAATCAGATTCCAGTCTGTAACTGACAGAAACAGTGACCAAACGAGCGGAATCAAGAAAAAAGCAAGTGCATATATAAGATAAGGACTGGCAAAAAGCCAGCCCAATCTTCCGTTCCTGGTTCTCATTACTTGAGAGCCCCCTCAATTGCCTGTTGCATGTCCTTCCAAGCAGCTTTCGGAACCTTTTCTCCCTTAACCACTGGATTGAATGCCTGTTGGCCGATTAGAGTTTGAATATCATTATATTTCGCATTGTCCATTGGCGGAATTGCAGTTGGTACGGCTTCTGCATAAGGCTGTAAGGCCGGATTTTTGTCAAAGAACGACTTAAAGGAATCATTGGTTGTCAGGTCATCACGTGCAGGCGGCAGGTTAGTTTTTTCAAGCCATTTCAAATCATTCTCAGGTTTTGAATATACCCAGTTGATGAACTCCATAGCCGCTTTCTGCTGTTCTTTTGTAGCTGAAGCGTAGACGACCAAACCTTTTGTATCAGCAAATGTATGGACATCCTGTGACTCCATGCCATCTGGAACAGGCGGCAAGGCCAATGTGTACGTTTCGTTCAATTTCATATTCGGAAATTTATCTTTCCAGTATCCAATTGTCCAAGGGCCGATATCAGAAAAGATTCCAAGACCGCTTTCAAATGGATCCTTTGACTGCCTTGTTAAGAGAGCCTTTTCCTTGCGAAGGTCATCAACAAAAGCAAGTGTCTGTTCCCCTGCTTTAGCGTCACCAGTGAACTTGCTGCCTTCTACAAATTTGTTGCCGTTAGATGCTGCATCATATAGCATGAAGAAGTCGAACCATCTTTTCCAGGAGGTTGGGTCAGCAAGGTCTGCTTTTGCCCATACATATTTGTCAGGATATTTTGCTTTTAGTTTCTTGGCAACATCCAGCATTTCGCTATAGGTTTTAGGCGGCTCGTTATAACCAAGCTCTTTCAAGATATCGAGTCTCCAGCCAAACAGCATCGCATTGGAGTAGATTGGCAATACATATTGGTGTCCGTCAGCAAACTTCCAGCCCTTCATAGTATTTTCCATATTGCGTTCTTTTTTAACTTTATCCCAGCCTTCTAATGTATCCAGTGGGACAAGCGCTTTACTATCTGCTAATTGTGCAGCAAAGCCGCGGTTGATATTTTCAGACATGGTTGGAGCACTTTGTCCTGCTATAGCAGATTGAATGCTTGCCTCTGACGTTGGGCTTTCCTTCATCGGACTGACATTTACTTTGATTTTCGGATTTTCTTTTGTAAACTCATCCGCTATTTCTTTCCAATAAACCTGTTGAGTCGGGTTTGGAGCAGCCCAGAACTCAATCGTTGTTACACCGTTTTTGGTACTGGCTGTTTCTGTATCCGGATTTCCCGTCGAGCAGGCTGCAAGGCCGGAAACAGTTAAAGTAGCTGCAAATAAAGCAGATGCCACTCTTTTCATATTCATCCTAAATCCCTCCGATATAAATATCTTGAAAAAGCAATATGACAAAAATTATGAATCTACGAAACAGAAATAAAATTGATAACGCTATCATTTTCTGTCAAAAAAATATTTCAGTAGCAATGTGATAAAAATCTCTATCTCTCATTCCGCAAGATTTACATTACAATATTTATTTTGTAATGTTTAAATATTAATTACAGATAAATTATTGCATCTTATTTTTGTACTGTCAAACTATTTTTACGAAAAATTAATCTAAATACCTAGAATTTTGTAAAAGTGATCTATTGTAAAATTTTTATTGTCACGTTACAATAAAATTACAAAAATCATTACTAAAGTACTCTGCAGAATGATTAATAAAGGGAGAAATATATATGGTAAAGAAAATATCAATGCAGGATATAGCCAATCAGTTAAACATCTCAAAGAACTCTGTTTCGCAGGCATTGTCGGGGAAACCGGGGGTTAGCGAAGAAACGAGAAGGCTGGTGAAGCAGGCCGCTGACGAATTAGGCTACCAATATTCAGCCGGCCGCATGCATCAACAAGGGTTTAAAAAAGCTCCAAAAAATATTGCCTTGATCGCATCTGACTATGCCTTTTCTTTAAAAAGTTTTTTCGGAGAAATTTATTTAAGTGTAGAAAAAGAGCTTCGTGAGCGGGGAATGAATTTATTTATTGAATCAATAAGCGGTGAGGCCAAAGAAAGTTTAACTTTGCCTGCCTTGCTATCGAATCATGAAATTGATGGTATTTTAATCCTATCGCATATCAGCACAGACTATACAGAGAAGATCATCAGCACTGGGATTCCGACCGTACTGATTGACCACCATTCCCCTTATTTGCAAGCAGACTCGATATTAACAAATAATCGTTTTGGTGCTTTCACAGCTGTTGAACATTTAATTTCATTGGGACATAGCAGCATAGCCTTTGTTGGCGATGTGGAATTCTCGCCAAGCTACCAGGAACGCTATGAGGGGTATCTGCTTGCTTTAGACAAATATGGTATAGAACCAATTCCGGAATTTATTTTTAAAAATGCACATGAAAACCAGGATGAAATAGGGCAGAATATCGAAAATATTAAAACCAAGCCATCCGCCTGGTTTTGCGTGAATGACGGCCATGGCTTCAACGTTACAGCTGTTCTGCAGCAAAAAGGCTATAAAGTACCAGAAGATGCCTCTGTCTGCAGCTTTGATAATGGCCAGCTATCACAAATTGCAACTCCAAGGATCACCACCATGGAAATTGATTTAAATTATTTTGGAAAAAAAGCAGTCGAGCAGCTTTGCTGGAGAATCGGCAATATAAATGAACCTATTCATGAAATCCTTCTGCCTACGAAGTTAATCGTCCGAGAATCCACAGCACAGAGAAAATTGGATTTTCTTAAAAACTAAGCTCAGTGAACACAGAACAAAGAGTTCCAGTACATCAGACGGCACCTGGAACTTTTTTATTTTGAAACAGAATCCGGGGCGTGACAGGCGCAGCTCCGATAATTTGCCGGTGAAAACCCTTGGTAAATAAAGAAACTGACGTATACCAATTTACACGTCATTGCATATGTCAATATAAAGAAAGCACCCGAAAACGGAACCCTTTAATTAACGGGACCGAATGTTTACTTTTGGAGCTTTTTCTTTTTTAGGTGTCTTTTTTTCTCCTTCAGGAGCCTCCTCTTCATCTTCAAGCTGAAAAGGAAAAAGTTCTCCGTAAGTTGCCCCTATATTTAGTTTTCCTTTGAGTTCTTTTATTCCCAGCTGGCCCATGTGGATATTGTACTCTAGTTTTTCAAGAACGAATTTATCCACTTTAATATGAACTTCTTCTATTGTTGTTCCTTTCTCGACAGCCTGCTTGCCATTTTGCTTGAGCAGATCTTTCAGTTCGTCCAATTTAGTCAGCTGCTTTTCGAAGGATGATATTTTAACTTGCATTTGGGCGATTTGGTCATCTTTCGCAAAAAAGGAGAATAGGTTTTTTAATGACATGAGATCACCGCTTTATTCAGTCGTTTGTATGCTTGTCCTATTTTTATGTTAAACAAACTGGTTATATGCCGAAGGGAGTTTTCCTGATGCTTTTTGGAGGAAGCAAAGTAAATCTTGCGGGGATGAAAATCAATTCGGTTGGGAAAGGGTGCAGCATGAACATCGGAAAGGCTCTTATTCGAAACCATGCTTCTTCTGTTAAGAGAAATCAAGGCTTTGGGGAGCAAAACGCTGATCTTGTTTTTGTCTATAATCCCATACAAATTGTGATTGATGAAGATATTTTAGATGCAACCGCCAGGAAAAATGATTTTTTTAATCGATCGGAATAATGTCTCCTCTTATGATCGCTTTTGAATAGCTCACATAGAGGATTCCGTTTAAAAATTTTGCTGATGCTTCTGCAGGCACAATATAGTCAGGAAGCTTCAGTTTCCTTTCAAAATCCCCGTAATGGCTTTCTATATTCCGGTATGCCTGTTCCGGAAAAGGGAAAGGCTTTGTTCCTTTAATGACAATGTATTCTCCATAGGAAGCGAGCTGAACATTGTTTTTTTCCACTCCTGGAAGATAGATAATCAGCACGAGTTCCTTTTGCGATTCCACAATATCAATTTCAGGAAAGCCCTTTTTTGTGTCAGGCTTACTGGCATTGGCGGATTCCATAAACGGGAGGTCCTGCATAAACTGTTTCATCGTATCATCGTCAAATATTCCTTTCCAAAAGTCCCCTCCATACATGTTTTTGGAAAGGTTCATCCATTGCTTTAGTTTTTCTGCGTCCATATTGGATTCCCCCAGGAGTCATCATATTCATCTTCTAAAAAACATAAAATGGAAAAGGAAAAGGAGGGAAGATATTGAAAGCACCTTCGCCTTATATAAATATTAATATTTTTATGTTGAAAATTAATTCCTTTGAAAATGCTTCAGCCGTTAATGTGGGGCAAAACCTCTTGGCAGAATGGTACAATTCTGATAAAAAAAATCAGGGATACGGCCAGAACTTCGGAGATCAAAGCGAATTTCTTCAAACAAGAAGCCTTGTTGATGACCGCGATCAGTTTGATTCCCTTTCTTCATTTGATTCAAAACCTTTTCCTTTAAAAAAGGAGGAGCATAAATAATGATTTTTTCCCCGATGGTCCTTAACGTAATGGGCTTCAAAGTAAATGTTATCGACCGCAGCGGCACCTTGAACATCGGTACCCTGCAGCAGATTGATTATTTCTTGTCCGTTAAACAAAACCAGGGTTTTGGCGAGGAAAACGGAGATATTGCACCGATCTACCTTCCAATCAGTTCTGTCTTTGATCCTGATGTTTCCGATTCCAATTCATGGAAAAACAGCGTTGTTTAACAGGTGCTTTCCCATAAAACCAAAAAAGAACCGCTTGAAAAAAGCGGTTCTTTCCTTGTTATTTTGGATTCGGGAATATTCTTCTGACCATTTCTGTAAGCTCATCAACCAGTCCGCTGACAGGTTTGCCTTCCTGAAGCTTTTTGGTATAATCCGCCATACGGTCCACAAAATCAGGATTGGCAGAGACATACACATTGCGGATATTAGGATTAACCGCCTTGACTTGCTTTGATATCCTGCTTTTCAGTTCATCAGTCAGCTTTCCTTTTTTATCATCCTTTAATACAACAGCCACATAGGCGTTATAGTTCGTCGCGATCACATAGGCATGCTTTATTTCTTTTAATGCGGAAACATTTTTTGCTTCTTTGTCAGCGAGCTTCATTTTATTCCCCGCATTGTTAGCCATATTATTTGGAGCCTTTTTTACATTGTTGGTGAGATTATTCACGTTGTTGTTCATATTATCTTTCATATTGTTTTGCTTGTCATAGGACGTGTTTTGAGCCTGATTTGGCTTATTATTGTTCGACTGGCTCATACCGCAGCCTGCACTCAAAATGCTTCCTAAAAGGATCACAAATATAATTTTACAGAGTTTCATTTCCTTTACCACCTTTCCGTTCTTATGGTTAATTTGTGCCAAATACCCATATTTATTCACGGAAAGCTGTTTTAAGTGTACATGACAAAAGGCTGTCCGGGTGGACAGCCTTTAATAAGGAGGGTATTATTTATGCCGCTCCATTCGGCTTTTTCGTGTCTTATATTCTGAAGGCTCTTCCGTTTCATAGGCTTCTCTTTCACCTATTGGCTCTTCATGAGCTGGTATTTCTCTTTCAACTGGATATTCTCTTTCTTCTTTTAGCAGAGGATCTCTTTCATCTGAGCTTGCAGCCCCCTCAGAAATACGATGTTTTTCAGCTTCTATTTTTAAAGCATCGTTTTCTTTTTCAAGCTCCTTTACACGGCGTTTAAGGGCATAAGTTCGAAACATTCCAGTCGAACCGAGCAAAAGACCGCCCATTAGGACAGAACCTAAAATAATTAAAATCAGCGGCCACTGAGTTTGGCCGAAAAGAAAGTTTACCTTCACACTATCAACATTGTTCACTGCAAATATGGCGACTATAAGAGCAAATACAATTGTTAAAATAATACTCCATTGCCTTTTCAAGCAAACTCCCCTCTCCTTCATCATACGATTGTTTTTATTAGAATGATGTAATTTTCATCACATTATGTATAACTACCCTGTATCAGCAAAAGTTGAAACTCGGTATGAAAAGAGCACACCGTATTTATATGGTGTGCCCTAATTGCTGTTTATACTTGGGGATTGCTGTTTTTCTCGATCGTCTTCGTTTCATGTGATTTTGTAAGCTGCTTGCCTTTCCAATACATCCAAAGCTGGGCCGCAATGTATAGGGAAGAGTACACGCCAGAAACCAAACCGACAAGAAGAGCAATAGAGAAGTTGCGAATCGATTCGCTTCCGAAAACCAATAGACAGATAACCGTTACAAGCACAGTTAACACAGTATTAACGGATCGTGTAAAGGTCTGCTGAAGACTTTTGTTTACAATGATTCTCAAGTCTTCTTTTGTCTTCATGCGTTTTTTCTTTTCAAGTTCTCTGATTCGGTCGAACGTAACGATTGTATCATTGATGGAATAACCAATGATCGTCAGAACGGCTGCAATGAAGGTAACATCAACCTCTAGTCTCGTCACACTGAAGAATGCGACGATAAAGAATGCATCATACAAAAGCGATGCAATTGCCGCGACAGCCATATAAAACTCAAACCGGATTGCGACATAAATAATAATCCCTATGGAAGCAATAATTATTCCAATCAGAGCATTTCTGGCCAGTTCAGCCCCAACTTCAGGAGAAACTGTACTTACACTGATTCCTGAACCGTATTTCGTTTTAAACTGGTCATTTATTTTGGCTATTTCCTTCTTATCCAGAACTCCGACAAACCGGGCTACACCTGTTGTATTGTTGTTTCCGGCCAATACCACCTCATCAGGCTTCAGTCCAATAGAGTTAAATTCTTTATTCACGAGTTCAGCAGTTAGTGGTTTACTGCCATTGATCTGAACACGCGTACCGCTCGCAAAGTCTATGCCCAAGTTCAGCTTAAAGATGAACAGGGCGATAATTCCAAGCACAACAGCTGTGGTGGAGAAGATTGCAAATGGTTTGTTGTATTTCAAGAAATTAACCTTATCATATCTCGTTGGCGGATCTGTTTGCTCATTGGCTTTGTTAATATCCAGGATCTGATTCTTTTTAACTCCAAACAGACCTGGTTTTTTATCAAGCCAGCGGCTTTCTACCAAAAGGAATAATAAAAGCCTAGTAAGGAATACAGCCGTTATAAAGCTTGCAATGATACTGACAATCAGCATGGTAGCGAATCCTTTAACAGCACTTGTTCCGAAGAAGAACAAAACGGCACCAGCTAGGATGGTTGTTATATTGGAATCAAAAATGGTCGCAAAGGAACGTCTATTACCCGCTCTGAATGCAGATCTGATTGACTTTCCTAGCCTGATTTCCTCTTTAATCCGCTCATAAGTAATAATATTGGCATCTACTGCCATACCAACTCCGAGAATCAATGCTGCAATTCCTGGCAGTGTCAGCACACCGTTCATCCAATCAAATACTTGCAGGATGACGTAAATATAGGTGCTTAGCGTGATAATCGCGATAATACCAGGCAGACGGTAGAAGAACAGCATAAATAGGTAAATGATGGCGATCCCGATTATGCCCGCAAAAACAGTGGACTGCATCGCTTCTTGTCCAAATTTAGCGCCGACAGAAGTAGAATACGCCTCGTCAAGTTTAACTGGCAATGCTCCTGCGTTTAAAAGATTAGCCAGATTTTGAGCTTCTTTTACAGTAAAGTTACCGGAAATTTGAACATCTGTGGTGTTTAATACTTCACTTACTGCAGGATCTGAAAGGAATTTAGGATTCGGTTTTCCTGCTTCTGTTTTATATTTATCACCTGGCTTATAGTCAAGCCAAATAACAAGCTTGTTATCAGGAGCCATCTTTAGGATTTCCTGGGTAATTTTCTTGAACTTCTCTTTGTCTTTCAGTTTTACAGATACAACTGGACTGTTGGTGTTCGGATCAAACTGCTGCTTGGCAGCTCCTTCGACAAGGTCGGAACCATTCATTCTTTCTTTGTCATTCACATCCCTGAAGGTCAGCTGAGCCTGAGTTGAAAGAATTTCGCGCGCTTTATTCTGGTCCTTAACACCTGCAAGCTGGACGCGAATACGGTCGTTGCCTTCTATTTGGATGTTCGGTTCGCTTACACCGAGAACATTTGCACGGCGCTGTAAGGCATCAACCGTACTAAGGAGCGTGCTTTTATCAATTTTGTCTCCGGGATTCGCCGGCTTTACCTTATAAAGAATTTCAAATCCGCCCTGCAAGTCCAATCCCAGGGGGATATTTTTTGTTGCATTGTTTGTAAAGAGGCCTACCATCAGGCCTAAAATTATCGTAATCAGAAAAAACGCTGCCACGCGTCCTTTTTTTATCATCTATGTATCCTCCTTAAGTCTCCATAGCAGCTGTTAAATAAGATCATTCAATAGTTGTTTGCCCTCTTCTGAGTCAAACCATGCAGCAGATTTATAAGTTTCCACTGTGGCATGATTCATGAACTCTCCAGCCTTAACAGACATGATGTCTCTTACCAGCTCATGCACAAGTGGTTCCTGCATGGCCTTCCACTTTTTCTTAGTTAAATAGACCCACAATTCTTTTTCCGTTACATGATTATACCCGAGTATCCTGAACTCTTCCAGCTTGCTTTTTATAAAAGGCATCACATGCTGCCGATATAAATCTGCCGGATGTTTCTCCATCGCTACACGCTCCTCAGCCATTTTCCCTTAAACCATCTCTTACATCATGGTGCGTCCTTTAGTAAACTTGTCATGCTTGGACATATGCACCGCATATAGTAATTGTATATGAAAAGAAGCTATTTGAGAAGGTAGGTTGAGTGATGTCCAAGCAAACTTTTTTAAAAGGAACCCTGATTTTGATTGCTGCCGGCATGATTACGAGAGTGCTTGGTTTTATAAATAACATTGTGCTCGCAAGATTTGTCGGACCTGAAGGCGTTGGCTTATATCGCATGGCGGTTCCCACCCTTGTTCTGGTCATTACAATAACCCAGTTTGGGCTTCCAGTTGCGATCTCTAAGCTCGTAGCTGAAGCGGAAGCGGAAAACAATCAGAAAAAGATAAAAAAAATCCTTGTCGTTTCGCTTAGCATTACAGGGGGCCTGAGTCTCATTTTTACCCCTCTCATGATTGTACTGGCTCCCTTTCTTTCGAATAGCCTTCTGACTGATTCAAGGACTTTTTTCCCGCTCCTCGCCATTGCTCCGGTTGTCCCAATTGTCGCTGTTTCTTCTGTCCTCAGAGGCTACTTTCAAGGAAAACAGAATATGAAGCCTGCTGCTTATTCACAGGTGCTGGAACAAGTCATCCGAATTTCGCTGATTGCCTTACTGACAAGTGCATTTTATCCTTACGGCATTGAATATGCTGCGGCAGGAGCGATGTTTTCTTCTGTTATTGGAGAAATGGTTTCACTCGTTTATTTATGGGTTTCTTTTAAACGAAAAAAGACGATAAAGATACGAAAAAATTTTTTTCATGCTGCTAAAGGGGGAAAAGAAACATTCAGCCAGCTGATGGAAGTGGCCCTTCCGACAACCGGAAGCCGTATGATCGGTTCTGTAGCCTGGTTTTTTGAACCCGTCGTAGTCGCGCAAAGCCTCGCTCTTACTGGCATTACAGCCATTGCCGCAACAAGGCAGTACGGAGAGCTTGCAGGGTACGCGCTTCCGCTTTTAATGCTGCCCTCTTTTATTACTTACTCGCTCTCCACTTCTTTAGTTCCTGCAATCAGTGAGGCGATCGCGAAAAAAAATAGCGTACTTGTTGAACATAGATTACGTCAGGCCCTGCGGCTCAGCATTGTAACAGGAGGACTTGCCGTCGTTATCTTATACCTTTATGCCAAACCCCTTATGAGCATTATGTATGGAAATGATGATGCGGCAGGATTTATCAGGCTGATGGCTCCATTTTTCATTTTTCAGTATATCCAGGGTCCTTTGCAGGCGGTTTTGCAGGCGCTTAATCTAGCAAGAGCTGCCATGATCAACAGTCTGATTGGTTCAGCAGTAAAAACCGGATTGATTTTTATTCTAGCCTCTAGACCTTCTCTTGGAATCACTGGGGCGGCACTTGCCATCGTTGCAGGTATTATGCTTGTTACTCTCTTGCATATGGCGACTGTTGTTAAAGTGGTTTCGCTCTCTATTTATGTAAAGGATTATGTAAAAAGCTTTCTGGTTATGGGTTTTACAGGGGTTTTGGGTTATTTTGCAGGAAAAGCCTTTTTTTCTGGCTTTCCGGCTGTCTCTAATCTCCTTTTATCCATCACGCTTAGTTCTTTTATCTATTTGTTTTTCCTTTTATTATTCAAGCTTGTTGCTAAAGAGGAGCTCTCGCGAGTCCCCCTGTTTGGCAAACTGATCAAGCTTTTTCCAGCTTCAAAAAGATAGTTGCGGCTACTGCTCTCCTTTTTCATTCTTCCTATCAACAAAAAAAACACCATTTCCATATGTGCATAACGAAATATTCTTAATGTTGCCATAGCCATGCTTTTTAAGCTGCTCTCTAAGCCAAAACTCTGTTTTATTCAATGTTTTCAGATTCTCAAACTGTATGACCCCATCAACAACAAATGGAAGCTGCAAGTCTTCCCGTTTCTCTATTTTCTTATTAATAACGGAAAGTTTTCCTGAAGGCTCAAGAATAGCAAACTCTACATCAGAGGGCTTGTTAATATCATGTTCCCTAAGCTGCATCATCAGATCATCAAAATTATACCGCTGGCTTTTCATTGCCCTTTCATCGATCTTCCCATGATTGATAATGATCGTAGGCTTACCATCAATCCACTGCCTTACCTTCTGTGATTTAAGTGACAAAGCAGCGAGACCCATCTGAATTCCCAGCAATAAAAGCATTGGAATGAGCGTATGCCAAACCGGATCGTCTGTGTTTTCAATAGCCATAACAGCCATTTCTGCAATCATAATAAAAACAACAAGATCCAATATGCTCAGTTCGCCAATCTCACGTTTTCCCATGATGCGAAAAATAATGATGATTAAAAAATAAAAAAGAATGGTCCGGACAATAATCGCAAAATAAGTTTCCACGAAATGGTCTCCTTTGCTGCTTTTTTTTAGTGTTTACAGCAGGTAAAGAAGCATTCAGCGAAATTCTTCCATTTCATTTCCTGGAAAGATTCTAATTTTTTTTGCACACGAATATGCTTGTATAAAACAAAGGGATACAAGCTCCAATTGTATTGGTTATCCATGAAAGGAGAGATGGATCATCGAAACTCGAAGATGGGGAAAAGCCATTATGCACGGGCTTATCACAATTTTTGCGATGGCCCTAATAATCAGCTTTATATTTTCAATGCTATTGAAATTTACCGGTTTAACCGAAGACTCTGTGAAGTGGGTGATTATGGGATTATCCTTCGTGACACTTTTTATAGGCGGATTTGTTTCCGGGGGAAAAGGAAAGGAAAAGGGCTGGCTGATCGGCGGCCTTACCTCTTTGCTCTATACCTTGATAATACTCGTTTTTCAATTTTTAGGCCTTGGCTCCTCTTTTTCATTAGAACAATTGGCCTTTCATGCAGGATTTCTTTTAATCGCCATGCTTGGCGGCATTATGGGAGTGAATCTTTCTTCCTCTCGCTAAAAAAGGCTATGACTGCAATAAAAAAGGAAGCAGCATTTTAGCCGCTTCCCTTTTTTCCATAAGAGGAAGAACCTTCTATGTATTTTTTACGCTTTATCAAGAGTTGGAGCTGCTGCTGCCTTTTTCTGAACTTCGCGGATCGCGCGGCGGTCAAAAGTCAGACGGGAACCATCTCCTGCTTTAAGAACAAATTGGTCTTCGTCAATTGCATCAACAGTGCCGTGCAATCCTCCGATTGTCACAACTTTATCTCCTTTTGCCAGAGCCTGCTGCATTTGTCGAACATTTTTCTGCTGTTTTTGTTGAGGACGGATAAGCAGAAAATAAAAGATTGCAAACATCAGGACAAGCGGTCCAATTGTAGTCAATAAAGAATTCATTTAGTTTCACCCCTTTCAAATCAATTTAAAATGCTGTATTATCATGCAAGCCTAAACTCAATGCTTTTATTTCTTCCTCATTTTTAAGAGGCTAAATCAGCTATTAAAAAGTTTAGTTAGAAGTTCCTCGCGTTTGGTTTATTAAAACCATAGCGTTCAAAATATTCATCGCGGAAATCACCAAGACGATCTTCACGGATTGCTTCTCTCACCTGCTCCATCAATTTTAACAGAAAATGCAAGTTATGATAAGAAGTTAGACGAATACCAAATGTCTCATCACAGCGAATTAAGTGTCTGATATAAGCTCTTGAATAATTCCGGCATGTATAGCAATCACAATTCTCATCAATTGGGCCAAAATCACGCGCATATTTTGCGTTTTTTACAACTAAACGGCCATTGCTCGTCATTAGTGTGCCGTTTCTGGCAATCCGGGTCGGCAAGACACAATCAAACATGTCTATTCCTCTAATCGCACCGTCAATCAGTGAATCAGGCGAGCCAACTCCCATCAGATAACGCGGTTTATTAGCTGGCAGAAGCGGGGTGGTAGATTCCAGCACACGGTTCATAACATCCTTTGGTTCTCCTACTGACAGTCCGCCGACTGCATATCCCGGAAAATCGAGTGAAGTTAAGTCTCTTGCACTTTGTTTTCTTAATTCCTCAAACTCTCCGCCTTGGACGATTCCGAAAAGTCCCTGATCTCCCGGACGTCCGTGCGCCTTCAAACAGCGCTCTGCCCATCGGCTTGTCCGTTCAACTGATTTTTTCATATAATCATATTCCGCCGGGTAAGGAGGACATTCATCAAATGCCATCATAATATCTGAGCCGAGAGCATTTTGAATTTCCATTGCCTTTTCAGGAGAAAGGAAAAGTTTATCCCCATTTAGATGATTTCTAAAATGAACGCCTTCTTCCTCGATTTTACGGAACTCGCTCAGGCTGAAAACCTGAAATCCGCCTGAATCCGTCAGAATAGCTCTGTCCCAGTTCATGAACGAATGGAGACCGCCTGCTTCCTTAACAATATCATGTCCTGGACGAAGCCATAAATGATAGGTATTGCTTAAGATAATGCCTGCTCCCATTTCTTTCAAATCTTCTGGTGCCATTGTCTTTACTGTTGCAAGCGTGCCGACAGGCATGAACACGGGTGTTTCAAATGAACCATGAGGTGTATGGACTTTTCCAAGCCTCGCCCCTGTCTGCTTGCATGTTTTGATTAATTCGTATCGAATTGGTGAAGAATTGGTCACCAATTTCCCCTCCTTTTGGATAGGCTGTAAGAAAAGCGCAAGCGCCTTGTTCAGCCCCGACAAGCATAAGACGGTCAGCCGGAGAAAGGCGATCTTTCCTTTCTCTGGATGGACGGCTTATGACCTCGAGGGGCTAGGCGCTGGAGCTGGACAATGAAAAGCGCAAGCGCCTTGTTCAGCCTAAGGCAAGCATAAGACGGTCAGCCGGAGAAAGGCGATCTTTCCTTTCTCTGGATGGACGGCTTATGACCTCAGATCGGGCTAGGCGCTGGAGCTGGACAATGAAAAGCGCAAGCGCCTTGTTCAGCTAAGGCAAGCATAAGACGGTCAGCCGGCGCCTTGTTCAGCCTCGACAGCTGCTTACGGAAAATCATCCCTCAAAGTCCGGTTTTGACTTTGTGGGATCTTCTAAAGAGATCCGAGAGACTAGCAAATCAACTTATCCAACCTTTGATTATTCAGTGAAAATTTATACTTATCCTCTGGAAAGCCTATAAAAACCTATATCCTATATAATCAGCATTGCATCACCAAAGCTGAAGAAGCGATATTCTTCCTGTACAGCCGTTTCATAAGCCTTCATGATATGATCTCTTCCAGCCAGCGCACTCACCAGCATAATTAATGATGACTTTGGCAAATGAAAATTGGTTAACATCCCGTCAATGGCACTAAACTGATACCCTGGGTAGATAAAAATATTCGTCCACCCGTTTTCCTCTTTAAATACCCCGTTGTATTTTGCAATAGACTCAAGCGTGCGGGTCGAGGTTGTGCCGACAGCTATTATCTTTCCGCCGTTTTCCCTCACTTGGTTCAGAAGCCTCGCTGTCCCTTCACTCATTTGATAAAATTCGGAATGCATCTCATGATCCTCAACCGTATCAGCGCTTACTGGACGGAATGTACCAAGACCTACATGCAAGGTAATATACGCAATGTGGACCCCTTTTTTTTCAATTGTCTCAAGGATCTCTTTTGTAAAATGAAGACCAGCTGTAGGCGCAGCAGCTGAGCCTACTTCACGTGAATAGACAGTCTGATACCGTTCCTGGTCATCAAGCTGCTCCTTTATGTATGGGGGAAGCGGCATTTCTCCAAGCTTGTCGAGCACTTCGTAAAAAATACCTTCATATTGGAAATTCAGCAGTCTTCCTCCATGCTCTGATGTACCAACGCAATTTGCTTCAAGCAGGCCATCGCCAAATGAAATCATAGATCCCTCTTTAATTCTCTTTGCCGGCTTAACAAGCGTTTCCCATGTATCTCCCTCATGCTGCTTGAGCAGAAGAATTTCTATTTTAGCACCCGTTCCGTCCTTCATTCCAAATAAACGTGCAGGCATGACACGTGTGTCATTCAGAACAATACAGTCGCCTGGGTTCAAATAATCACTGATTTGTTTAAACGTTTCGTGTTTCATTTCGCCATTTTCTTTATTCAGGACCATTAATCTGGATGCGTCCCTCTCTTTTAAAGGCGTCTGTGCAATGAGTTCATCTGGAAGATGAAAATCAAATAATTCCACTTTCATTTTTTCACCTGGTTTCTCTATTGTTTAGCTTTTGCTTCTTTTATTTCTGCGTATAGCTGCTAATAGGTTTCTTAAAATTATTTCATTCGCCCAAAAAAGGAAAACACAATGGATAATACTACACTAATAATGATGCAGGTCACAACCGGGAAAAAGAATGTTGTGTTCCCTTTTTTAACTAGTATGTCTCCAGGCAGCTTTCCTAAAAACTGCAGCAAAAAACCCGCCAGAAGAAGCACGGCTCCAAGCACCATTAGAATTTTGGGGAAATCATTCATGAGGCACCTCCAAATTGAAGTGATGATAGACTGAATTTGTTACCATTCTTCCCCTTGGAGTCCTTTGTAAAAACCCGATCTGCAAAAGATAAGGTTCATATACATCTTCTATCGTATGGGGCTCTTCCCCTATTGTAGCTGAAATGGTATCAATTCCAACTGGGCCGCCTCTGAACTTTTCAATAATGCCAAGCAGGAGCTTATGATCAATATGGTCCAGACCAAGACGGTCAACTTGCAGCCTTTCGAGTGCACTGACAGCATAATTTTCCGTAATCAGTGTTTCTCCTTTGACCTGGACAAAGTCACGGACCCGCCGTAAAAGGCGGTTGGAAATTCTCGGTGTGCCTCTGGAGCGCCTTGCTATTTCTTCCGCGGCTTTTTGTTCAATCCTGATTTGCAGAATATCGGAGGTTCTTTCCACTATCCTTGCCAGATCTTTTTCATGATAGTACTCAAGCCTGCTCAAAACACCGAACCTGTCCCGAAGCGGTGCGCTCAAAAGGCCTGCTCTCGTTGTAGCTCCAACAAGAGTAAATGGAGGAAGATCAAGCCTGACAGATCTTGCCGTTGATCCTTTCCCAATGACAATATCAAGACAAAAATCCTCCATAGCAGGATACAGCACTTCCTCTATAGAACGCTGAAGCCTGTGAATTTCATCAATAAACAGAACATCGCCCGGCTCAAGTGACGTTAAAATAGCAGCAAGGTCCCCCGGCCGCTCAATGGCAGGCCCTGAAGTTGTTCTGATATTGACTCCCATCTCATTGGCTATAATGGTAGCGAGTGTGGTTTTTCCTAGACCGGGGGGCCCGAACAAAAGGACATGATCAAGAGTTTCATTACGCATTTTTGCTGCATCAATGAATACCTTCAAATTCTCCTTCACTTTTTCCTGGCCAATATACTGATGAAGTTTTTGAGGTCTCAAGGATAGTTCAAGAGCTGCTTCATCCGTCTCTGCTTGACCTGAAACTAGACGGTCATTCATATTTATCACCCTACTTCAGAAGCTTTTGCAAAGCTTTTTTAACATATTGATCTGTAGTGAGCTTTTCATCCTTCAAGGATGGAAGGACTTTATTGATCTCCCTCTCTGCATAGCCAAGAACTTTTAAAGCTTCTATTGCTTCATTTAATGCTCGGGCGCTTGCATCCCTTCTTTCAAGCTCCTTATGCGTAAACAAGTCTGGAATAAGTTCCGGAGCGACATCCGCTAGCTTCCCTTTCAAATCTAAAATAATCTGACGGGCGGTTTTTTTTCCTACCCCCGGGAATTTCACCAAAAACACTTCATCTTCCCTTTCAATCGCTTCTACAACTTGTGATGGGTCACCTGAAGCAAGAATGGCCAGAGCCCCCTTTGGACCAATACCTGTTACATTCAGCAGCTTTGTAAAGAGGCTTTTTTCTTCTCTTGATTTAAAACCGTAAAGTGCCAGAATATCCTCTCTGACATGCTGATATGTATAAATCGTTTCTTCGCTTTGTATTTGAAAAACGTACGGATTTGGAGTAAAAATTTTGTACCCTATGCCGCCGTGATCAATGACTAAATATTCAGGAGAAATATAATCAACCTTGCCTTTGACGAACTCTATCAATGTCTTCACCTCTTTGTGACTGAACCCCATTGTATCACAAAAAGGCGGTTTTCGAGCACATAATGTTAACATATGTTCGGCGATATTTAAATTAGGCTCTTTTCTTAAACTTTGTTGATTTTTCTCCCATTTAAGTGAATTCAGAGCAAGAATACATCTGCAAGTTTTAAGAAAAGATGCCACGAAACAAATCTTTATGCGTGTTTAAAACCCGTACGAATAGCAGTAATCTTTGCGAAAACAAACGTTATTTAAAACAACGCAAAAAAGAAACCGGTAAAACACTTTGTTTTTAGCGGCTTCCTTATTGCTTGTCAGGCGCTGCTGTAAAGTGCCGGTATGTTTCAATGACTCTTAAATAATGGTCCCTAGTACCGACTCTTATGCCTTTATTTAATTCACTGTGATTTCTGCTTTCCAATTTGCCGACATCAATCTGAAAAAAAGATTGAATCACTTTGGATGAAGGTTCAGGCTTGCCAAGGAAAATAGTTAATATCCCTTCGTTTGATAAACCGAAATAACCGTTTGCTTTCATTAAAGGAGAGATATCATCCATCTGTTTTCGAAATACCATTTGAGAAGGGCTTTCATCAAGCAGTTGCCAATCTTCGTATCGGGCCCAAAAATCCTCCATGGACCAAATTTTTTCTTTTTTTTGCTCCTGGCTTGTCTCTCCATCCAAATAAACCCTCTCGAGAATGACTTTCATTTCAAGCGGCTTTTCTTCAGAAGATTTATTTTGATGCACAGCATGACTGAGAGGCACATCTAAAAAAGAAGCAAAAAAACAAGTTGTGATCAGTACGATTCTATTGATAAGCTTCATCTGGCACACCCTTTAATTGTTGAGGTTATCATTACAAAGCAGCCAAAAAATTTACTGAAAGGAATATTCCAATTTTAGTCTGGCCAAATATAGAAATTTTATCCTTTTCATTTGGCGTGGCAGTGATCTTAATGACCTAGGTGTTTATTTCAAAGGATGAAGCATTTTAAAAAAACAAAAGAGACGATTAGAGATCGTCTCATACATTTGTTCAGAATATTTTTAGTCTTCAAATCCATCGTCAAAAGGCGGTCTTCCAAACATTTGACCTTGCTGGCCCCCATATTGAGGCATCCCGTACTGCTGGCCTCCAGATTGAGGCATCCCATACTGCTGGCCTCCAGATTGAGGCATCCCGTGCTGCTGGCCTCCAGATTGAGGCATCCCGTGCTGCTGGCCCCCATATTGAGGCATCCCGTGCTGCTGGCCCCCATATTGAGGCATCCCGTGCTGCTGGCCCCCATATTGAGGCATCCCCTGCTGGCCCCCATATTGAGGCATCCCGTGCTGCTGGCCCCCATATTGAGGCATCCCCTGCTGGCCTCCATATTGAGGCATCCCATACTGCTGGCCTCCATATTGAGGCATCCCATGCTGCTGGCCTCCATATTGAGGCATCCCATGCTGCTGGCCTCCATATTGAGGCATCCCGTACTGCTGTCCTCCATATTGAGGCATCCCGTACTGCTGGCCTCCATACTGCGGCATTCCGAACCGTTGACCGCCATATTGCGGCATCATTCCATATCCTTGCTGATAGCCGTCCCCAGATGGTCCTCCGCATCCACAGTCATCCTGTGCATAGGCTCCCATTACGTTGGGCTGATTCTCATATTCTCCCATCACATTTGGCTGGTTTGCATAGGCGCCCATAACATTTGGGTTCTCATATGCTCCCATTACGTTTGACTGGTTCTCATATGCTCCCATTACGTTCGGCTGATTCTCATATGCTCCCATTACGTTCGGCTGGTTTTCATACGCTCCCATTACGTTCGGCTGGTTTTCATACGCTCCCATAACTCCCTGGGGCATCACTGGGCCATATCCATATGGCATAGGGCCTGGGACCATTCCCGGAGGGCAGTATGGTTCAGGGATCCATCCCGGCGGGCAGAAACCTGAGCCAGGCAATACTGGGGATACCGGCATACATTCAGGCTGGTATGCAGGCATTTGCTGCACTCCTGCTACATTTGCAGGCATATTGGCAGGCATATTGGCATTAGGCATGTTTGGCATATTTGCCATACTCTTGTTGGCCTCCTCTTTCTTCGCTGGTGAAACAGCCTTAGGTGCCTCTTTGGCAGGCTTTGCCTGTTCTTTTGCAGGCTTTACTTCAGGCAGAACATTTACTGGTTTTTTTGGAAGCTGCGGCTGTTTTGGCGGCAAATTCATGTTTAGAGAATAATAGTTATTAATATCGATTTCCGGATATAATGGCTGAGGAATATTCGGCATTTTCGGCATTACCGGTACAGGCATCTCTTTCTTTTCTGCCTTTACTTCCTCTTTCATAGGTGCTTCCTTTGGCTTTTCCTTTGCAAAAGGGTGCTCCATCGGCATTTCTTTTTTAGGTGGATTTCCCATCGGTGCTTCTTTCTTTACAGGAACATTTCCTCCTGCTGGCACTTTAATTTTCATTCCCGGCATAATTGCATCGGGATTGCTTAACTGGGAATTCATTTTTTTCAATTCTTCAAAGTCACACCCGTATTTTTTTGCAATTTTCCAAAGGGTATCCCCTTTTTGAACAATATGGATTTTCAACGGTTCCCCCTCCTATTCAATAAACTGTAAACGATACAGCTTTACAGCTAAATGCCATTCTTCTTCATCACAACTTATTCGAATGGAGGGCTGTTTATGCCTATTATCCAAATAGGGTCGATGAAAGGAAAAGCCTTTGCAGCCTTTACCCTTTATCTAGATATGTTTTTTTATGGGCTATGGTTATTTGTCCTGCAAAAAAAAATAGTAAAGCTGCTCATAGTACGCGGCTTTACTAAGTAATTCTTATGACTTTATCTGATTGAAAGCATTCGATCAAGCGCCTTTACAGCATTTCTTGTCACGTCTTCACCAACGATAATCTGGTTGACTCCCGTTCCGTTTTGATCGAGCTCTTCTAAAGACCACAGAAGATGAGCGAGATCAATTCTGTTCATCGTCAGGCAAGGGCACATATAAGGATTCAGGGAGATCACCTCTTTATCCGGATGAGCTTGAATCAGTCTGTTTACAAGATTCATTTCAGTTCCAATCGCCCATTTGCTGCCTGCTGGGGCTTTTTCAAGCATATCAATGATATATTTTGTTGAACCGGCATAATCAGATTTCACTACAACTTCATGTGTACATTCAGGGTGAACGAGAATGGACATATCCGGTTTTGATGTTCGAATGTATTCAATATTTTTAACGGTGAATTTCTCATGTACAGAACAATGTCCTTTCCATAAAAGCACTTTGAGATTATCTTCGCCTTCATATTCAAGCTTCTCGGTGTTTTGATCCCATACCGCCATTTTCTCTAAAGAAATATCAAGGTCAAAAGCGGTATTTCTCCCAAGGTGCTGATCAGGCAGAAAGAGTATCCGCTCTTTTTGTGATAAAGCCCATTTTACGATTTCTTTTGCATTAGAAGAAGTGACTGTTGCTCCTCCGTTTTTCCCTACAAAAGCCTTAATCGCAGCTGTAGAATTAACATAGGTCAGCGGAATAATGGTATCGCCGAAAATTTTCTGAAGCTTTTCCCATGCCCGCTCTGTCTGTTTGATATCCGCCATATCTGCCATCGAACAGCCCGCACGCATGTCAGGGAGATAGACCTTCTGATGATTAGCTGTCAGCATGTCAGCCGTTTCAGCCATAAAATGAACTCCGCAAAAAACAATATGCTCCGCTTTTCGGTTTTCGGCAGATGCTTGTGCAAGCTGCAGGGAGTCACCTGTTATGTCGGCAAATTGGATAATTTCATCTTTTTGGTAATGATGCCCAGGAATGAGCAGCTTTTCCCCAAATTTGTTTTTGATTTCCCGTATTCTTTCTTCCATTTCAGAAACCGGTATACTTTTATATTTTTCAGGAATCATCCTCATTTGATCATTTTTTAGTGTTTGCAGAAGACTCACGCCATCTCCTCCTTATTGTTCATATATAAACTAATGTCAAGAGACTTAACCGAATGTGTGAGGAAGCCGAGTGATATGTAATCGACCCCCGTATTTCCGAAAAGAGGCAAAAGCTCATGTGTAATGCCGCCGGATGCTTCCGTAATAATGGATTTAGGGGTCAGCTCTGCAAACCTTTTTACTTCTTCAGGAGACCGGTTGTCAAACATGATAATATCTGCGTTCGCTTCGATCGCTTCATAGAGCTGTTTTTCGGACTCAATTTCTACTTCAATTTTCACAGTATGCCCGATTGAATGCCTGGCTTTTTCAACTGCCTTTTTAATCGAACCGCAAAAGCCGATGTGATTATCTTTAATCATGACAGTATCATAGAGGCCATATCGGTGATTGCAGCCTCCCCCTGAGCGGACAGCATATTTTTCGAGCATTCTAAGACCAGGTGTTGTTTTGCGTGTATCAGTTATTTTGGTATGAGTTGAATTAAGCTGTTTAACTGCCTGATTAACTGCAGTCGCAATCCCGCTCATACGCTGAACAAGATTTAATATAACACGCTCACTGCTTAAGATCGTCCGGATTGAAGAATGGGCAATGGCAATCTTTTCTCCCTTTTTTACTGCCTCACCGTCTTTTTTCAGCAGCCTGATCTCAGCAAAAGGGTCCATTAGAAAATATCCCTGTTCAACAACGCTGCTTCCTGAAAAAATGCCATCCTCTTTGCTGATCAAAACAGCTTCTCCCCTATCGTCCTTTGAAAAAATAGAAGTGCTTGTCAAATCTCTTTCTCCAATATCTTCTAAATAAAATTGCTCGAGCATTTTTCTCAGCTTCAGTTCATTCATTTAATCACCCCTGAATGTGGCCTTTCTATTTTTGTTCCTTCAAGACTCTGTCTGATTTGCTGGCCTCTTAGGCTTTCCTCCTGTTCAGGAAAATCTCTCCTATAATGCCCTCCCCTGCTTTCTATTCTTAAAAGGGCCGAGCGGGAAATAAGAAGCCCCGCTGTCAGCAAATTCAATATTTCAAGCTGTTCGATTGTGGAATTCTTCACAAATTTTTCGTAAGAAAAGATTTTCAGTTGAAAATGGTTAAACCATTCATAGGCATTTTTCAATCCCGGTCCGTTACGTTCGATACCGAGGAATGCAGTCACAACACTCTGAATTTCCCTTTTGGAAGGCAATTCTTGAAGAAATTGATCTGTATATGCCAGCTCTTCTGGATGCTCTTTTTTACCAATAGGTCTTGATTTCAAATGCACCGCTAGCTTTTTCCCAAAAACCAAACCTTCTAATAAGGAGTTGCTGGCAAGCCGATTCGCTCCGTGAACGCCGGTGCAAGCTGCTTCACCAACGGCATAAAGGTGCGGAACTGCTGTTTCGCCGTTTAAAGCGGTCACAATCCCCCCCATTAAAAAATGCATCCCCGGCACGACAGGAATTAATCCTTTTTCTAAATCAATGCAATACTTCCGGCACATGGCGCTAATGGTTGGAAATCTGTTTGTGAAGTTTTTCACAGGATTTATGTTTAAAAAAACGGTCTCCCCTCTTTGGTTCCTTCGGAAAATCTCTCTTGCAACAATATCTCTTGGCGCAAGATCTTTATACGGATGAACATTATTCATAATCCTTTCTCCTGCCTCGTTTTGCAAAACAGCCCCTTCTCCTCTTACCGCTTCCGAAATTAGCCCGGCAGCTTTTCCTTCAGCAGAAAGCATTGTCGGATGAAACTGAACAAATTCTAAATCAGCGAGCTCAGCACCTGCCCTGTATGCCAAACCAATACCATCCCCTGTTAAGCTTGAATGGTTGGAGGTATGTTTAAAAAGAGCTCCACAGCCGCCAGTGGCAAGCACAGTATGAGAAGCTGTATAATACGCTAATTTTCCAGCAGCATCTTTTCCTATAACACCAATGCAATCGCCATATTTTTTCAGCAAATGAACGGCCATTGTATGCTCGATGAATGTCACTTTATTTTTCAGTTTTTGAATCAGGAACAGCATGATGGCTTTGCCTGTTGCATCTCCCCCAGCATGGACAATCCGATGATGCTTATGTGCACCTTCTTTCCCAAGCAAGAGCTTCCTTGAAGGATCCTTGTCGAAATCTACCCCGTTTTCTATTAATTCCTGAATTTCTTTTTGCCCGCTTTTTAC
This sequence comes from Chryseobacillus diguaensis, assembly GCF_049220665.1. Taxonomy (NCBI): domain Bacteria; kingdom Bacillati; phylum Bacillota; class Bacilli; order Caryophanales; family Bacillaceae; genus Chryseobacillus; species Chryseobacillus diguaensis. The sequence continues at coordinate 280,075 of NZ_JBMKNV010000003.1, read as the reverse complement.
AAGCTGCTCCACTGCATCAATTGAATTATGGAAAGCCCCTGCCTGAAGCGTATCTTCCATGTGAGATTCCCAGGAATCCCCTGCGTTCATTACTGCAGCAACTCCGCCTTGTGCCATGTAAGAGTTGCCGTCTGTTATGCTGCCTTTCGTTATGATCGTTACGCTCATACTTTCACAAACATGGTAAGCAACAGTTAAAGCTGCCAAACCGCTTCCTACAATTACAATGTCGGAATGAGGCATCTTCATCACCTAACTTTACATCTGTCTTGACACTTATCTTTACATAACTTTAAACTAAAAACAAGAATTTTTTCTTTGTATGATTATGAAAAAGAACTGAATCCTTAAGCAGCTTACTTTGAAATGAACTGAAAGAATAGCAAGTATTTTATATAGACTGGGAGAAATGAATATGATCAATTTGGATTATGCGGCAACAGCACCTATGAGCCCCCTTGCTTTACAGGGCTACATCGAAGCAGCTGAGGAAATGTATGGGAATGCAAGCAGTCTTCATGATCTCGGGGGAAGGGCGAAAGAACTTCTTGAAGCCTCAAGAACAATGATTGCGCTTGCCCTTCATGGGGATGCTAAAGGGTTATACTTTACAGGAAGCGGAAGCGAGGCCAATATATTAGCCATTCAATCTCTTTTGAATGGGATAGACGAACCTCATAAAAACGAAATTATCTGCAGTACGTTTGAGCACTCCTCTATTAAACTTTATATGGAGCATTTGAAGGAAAAGGGATACATTGTTAAAAAAATTTCCCCTGATTCAGGCGGCCGTATCTTGCCAATTCAGCTTGAACCGTTATTAACGGAAAATACGGCGCTTGTAACCATTCAGCAGGGCAACTCGGAAACAGGAATCCTTCAGGATATCGGAAGAATCAGCCCTTATTTAAAAGAAAAGGGAATTTTGTTTCATAGTGATTGTGTTCAAACCTTTTGCAAAATACCTATTTTCGCAAAAGAATGGGGAATTGATGCAATTTCAATCTCAGCACATAAAGTGTTTGGGCCAAAAGGAATCGGAGCAGCCTATATAAATACCAAAACACGATGGCAGCCTGTCCTCCCTGGGACCACACATGAGTATGGCTTCAGAAGCGGTACGGTAAATGTGCCGGGCATTGCCTCCTTTGCCATAGCTGTAAAAGAGTTAAGCAGCTGTATGGAAGAAAATCAGCAGCAGCTTCGAAAGCTTCGAAATTGTTTAAAAAGACTCCTGAAGGATCACTCTGTGAATGCCGCATTTATTGAAGGCGAGCTCCAGCTTCCAGGGATTGCAGGGTTAGTTCTTGAAAATATGGAAGGACAGTATGCCCTATTGTCCTGCAACCAGCATGAAATTGCTATTTCTGCCGGAAGTGCCTGTCAGGCAGGAATGCAAATGCCCTCAGAGACTGTTACTTCTTTAGGTTATTCAAGTGAAGAAGCGCTGCGGTTTATAAGAGTTTCAATGAGTGCCAAGACAACAGAAGACGAATTGCTTTCCTTCACGAAAGTCCTTCAAAATGTTAGATTAGAAGCAGGTATAGGAAAGGATTGAAAAAGGTGGGGCAAAAACAATCAGGCGAAGAACGCAGAAAAACGATATTAGAATGGTTAAAATCAAGCACCAGCCCTTTGACAGGCAGTGAACTGGCAAAGAAAACAAACGTGAGCCGTCAAGTCATTGTACAGGACGTGTCCTTGTTAAAAGCAAAAAATATTCCCATCATGGCAACGAGCCAGGGCTATATATATGTGGAAAAATCAAGAAAGCCTCACCCTTTTGAGAAAATGATAGCGAGCAGGCATTCTCCTGAGAAAACAATGGCCGAATTAAATTTGATCGTTGATTATGGCGTGACGGTCAAAGACGTTATTGTCGAGCACCCGGTATACGGTGATTTGACTGCTTCAATTATGGTCCATACAAGAAAAGAAGTGGAAGAATTTATTGAAAAAGTGCGAGATACGAAAGCTTCTTATCTATCTCAGCTCACGGAGGGGCTGCATCTTCATACCCTTTGTGCAGATTCAGAGGAAAAGCTCATTCAGGTTACAGATGCTCTTGAAAAAGCGGGATTTTTAGCAGAAGAAAATGATTAATGCAGGCATGCAAAAGGATCCGGTTATCTCACCGGATCCTTATTTTGATCTCTATAAATTGTATGCCTTGTAACTGCCAAGAAGCTTTACCCCGCACCCAAGTGCTTCAAGCTCTGAAATGGCGCCTGGGATCAGGATGGAATCCATTCCTTGTTCGATATCGATAATGAAAAAATAGTTACCAAGGCCCGTCTTCCTCGGTCTTGATTCAATTTTGGACAAATTCAGCCTGCGCCAAGCAAAAGCTGAAAGAACTTGATGCAGCGTTCCTGACTGATCTGAAGGAAGCGTAATAACCAAGGTTGTTTTCTCCCTGCTGGAAAGACTTTCAAAACTTGCAGGTTCAGCATCTTCCGAAGGATGAAGAATAACAAAGCGAGTATGATTATGGCTGTAATCTTGAATGTCTCGCTCCACGATCTCCAAATTATAAACAGAAGCGGCCATCTCATTGGCAATAACAGCAATGCGCTCTTCAAAATGCTCGCTTGCATATCTTGCAGCTGCTCCTGTAGATGGAGCATTTTCTAAAGAAATGCCGCGGAAGTTGGTATGCAAATATTTATGGCATTGTGCAAGGGCATGAGGATGTGAATAGACCTTTTCAGCTTTTTTCCATTTTTCTGTGTTGCCTTTATTAACCATTAAATGCTGTGCTATGGGAGCTGTTATTTCTCCGCATATGTATAAGTGCTGTTCATGTACTAGGTAATCGACGGTAAGGTTGACCGAGCCCTCAATGGTATTTTCAAGAGGGACAACAGCAAATTTTACCTCATTTCCGGCAACAGCATCCATGCAATCCGGAATGGTTTGATAAGGTACTGCCATTATTTCTGAACCAAAAAAGCGGGTTACCGCCATATGGGTAAATGTTGCTTCAGGACCCAGATAACCAATTCTCGTACTCAATTTCTGTTCATCTCCCTTATGCCCCGGAACCAAGAATCTCTACCTTTTCCACAAATTCCATCCGTTTAAGCCTGGACATTAATTTATTAATATCTTCACTCATTCCATTAATGTTTAAAGATAAGGTTACATTCGCCCTTCCCTGAAGGGGAATTGTCTGATGAATGGTTAGCACATTGCAGCCTGCCCCCGCAACGATCCCCAAAAGCTCTGATAAGGTGCCTGATCGGTCTTCAAGGTGAAAGAATAGTGTAATAATCTTTTCTTTTACCACATTGTGAAAAGGAAATACGGCATCCCGGTATTTATAAAAAGCACTTCTGCTGAGATCGACACGCTGGACAGCCTCTGCTACAGAATTTGCTTTTCCTCTCTCAATCAGCTTTTTCACTTCCAAGGTTTTCTGCATGGCCTCAGGCAGAACATCTTCTCTGACTAGATAAAAGCTTTCTTCTTTCATGGGGTTCTTCCCCTCCCTGGAAGTTCTTAAAAGTCCGGCGAAAATTAATTTCCAATTTTCAGTATTTTCCCTCGTTAAGGATGCTGCCGCCTAAAGTATCCTTACTTTGCTTTAAATATGTAAGAAAAGCGGAGAGCATTTTTGCTCTCCGTATGAGTTAATCCACAAAATCAAATTCAAATTCAAGAAGCCGGACTGTATCGCCATTAACAGCACCATTTTCTCTAAGTGCCTCGTCAACACCCATTCCTCTAAGCTGTCTTGCAAAGCGGCGGATGGATTCTTCTCTTGAAAAATCAGTCATCTTGAACAGTTTTTCAATTTTCGTTCCAGTTAAGACAAACGCACCGTCACTGTCACGGCTAATGGCAAATGGAGCCTCTTCCTCTTCAAATTTATACATAACACGATGGCTGCTTGTATCCTCTTCCTCTTCATAAAGAGGGAATTCAGGAGTCTGCTCAACCGTATTGGCAATTTCAAAAAGAAGGTCTCTTACACCTTCACGGGTAATCGCTGAGATCGGGAATATTTTATGATCATCCTTCAGCTTTTCCTTGAATTTTTCCAGGTTTTCGGCTGATTCAGGCATGTCCATTTTATTCGCAACAATAAGCTGCGGTCTCTCAGTCAGTCTGAGATTATATTCCTTTAATTCCTCGTTGATGGTCACATAGTCTTCGTAAGGATCCCTTCCCTCACCTGCAGACATATCAATTACGTGCACAATAACCCTTGTGCGTTCAATGTGCCGCAGAAACTGATGGCCAAGGCCTGTACCTTCATGCGCGCCTTCAATTAAACCAGGCAGATCAGCCAAGACAAAACTGCGATTATCTTCGGTTTCAACAACTCCGAGATTCGGCACCAGTGTCGTAAAATGATATTCAGCAATTTTTGGTTTTGCAGAAGTTACAACAGATAGAAACGTAGATTTTCCGACACTTGGAAAACCGACAAGACCGGCATCTGCAAGCAGTTTTAATTCCAGTATAATATTACGCTCCTGGCCAGGTTCCCCATTTTCAGCAACCTCAGGGGCAGGATTGGCTGGTGTTGCAAATCGGGAATTTCCCCGCCCTCCGCGGCCTCCTTTTGCAATAACAGCCCGCTGTCCATGCTCAACAAGGTCTGCTAGCACCTGGTTTGTTTCTTCATCCATTACAACCGTACCAGGCGGAACTTTTACAACCATGTTGGCTGCATTTTTCCCATGCTGATTTTTGGACATGCCGTGTTCGCCTCGGCTGGCTTTAAAATGTCGCTGGTAACGGAAATCCATTAACGTGCGCAAGCCTTCTTCCACTTCAAAAACGACATCTGCGCCTTTTCCCCCATCGCCGCCCGCTGGACCGCCTTTTGGAACATATTTTTCACGGCGGTAAGCAACCATACCATTGCCACCGTCTCCGCCTTTAACATATATTTTTACCTGATCGACAAACATGTCTTTTTCCTCCGTTCTAAAACCCGATAAACCTTATTTCTTAATAGCAAGCACTGCAGTCCATTCATATGTATGAAGCTGAAAATCAATGAGAGAAATCCCGTCCTTTTCACATTTATGAAAAAAAGAAAGAAGTTCCTGACTATTGTTTATCATTCCATGAAAATCAAAAATGAAACCTGTTTGCCTGCTTATGTTTTCTGTATCTATCGAAACAACAAGATGATTTTCTGTTCTGCGGTCCACGTGGTCATCCAGAAGCTGAAAAATTTTCTTGAATAAATCGTTCATTCTCTGTTCAAATTCAGATAAGTCCCCTATTTCCCCAAGTACTTCATATTCAAGAGTAAAATGGTGAATCTCCCATGGGAAGGTAATAAGCAAAGCGGCAAATTCAGGAACTTTTAAGTTACATACCTTAGATTCCTGCTGGGCTTCGATAACGATTTCATCAACAATCTCATTTACCCGTTCATACTTTCCCAGTGATAAGTTTCCTTTAATCAGCTGGAGCTTATTCATCCAATCATGGCGGTAGTGGCTGATCGCTTCTACTATTCCCCAATCTCTATCTGTTTTTTTCATTTTTGCACTCCACTCATTCATTGATTTCCGCAGGGAGTTTAAAAAATTATTTTGCACATGATGACTGCTTTTCCAGTTCTTTTTCGCCCCAAGGTTAGACTTTAAAAGAGAAGAGAAACATTCTCTTCAAAATCATTATTACAAAAATTATATCAAACTTGAGAAGAGGAAAAAATGGTTTCTTCAAACATTCAGGTGAAAACACCCTTTTAAAAGGAAAACCGGCCAATTTAAGCCTGTCACATCGGGTTTATACTTCATTATGGACTAAATAAAAAACTCCAGCCAATCAAGTGGCTGGAGTTTTTTAGGTTTTAAGCTTCTTGAGCTTCAGGGTATACGCTGACTTTTTTACGGTCACGGCCTAAACGCTCGAAACGTACAACACCGTCTACTTTTGCGAATAGCGTGTCATCGCCGCCTAGTCCAACGTTTTCACCTGGATAGATTTTTGTTCCGCGCTGACGGTAAAGGATAGATCCGCCTGTTACGAATTGTCCGTCTGCACGCTTAGCGCCAAGGCGCTTTGCAATGGAGTCACGTCCGTTCTTTGTAGAACCTACTCCTTTTTTGGAAGCAAAAAACTGAAGGTCTAATCTTAGCATGAAGTCCACCTCCTATTAGTCTTTTATGGTTATTCTGATATACTCGCCGTAATCTCTTTCAATGGTTTGCAGGGAAACGAGCATTCCTTCAAGCAAAAGCTGCGCTTTTTCAAAAACAGCATCCTCTAGACCATCTGGAAGTTCAAATTTCAAATAGCCTCCCTCAGAACCTATATCAAGCTTCGGTTCAATATTGGCTAGTGCTATTATTGCATTAACTGAGCCGAATGTAACGGCACTTGCTCCTGCACAGACCAAATCTCTTCCATACTCATTTGACTGGGCATGGCCTGATAATGAAAAGGAACGAATGAAACCGTCTTTGGAACGGTTAATCGCTGCGTTTATCATTTCAGATCGCCTTACGCGTTGATTGCGTCAATGACAACTTTTGTGTATGGTTGACGATGACCTTGCTTTTTGCGATTATTTTTCTTCGCTTTGTATTTGAAAACGATGATTTTTTTCGCGCGGCCGTGTTTTTCAACCTTCGCAGTTACAGTTGCGCCTTCAACTAGAGGGCTTCCAACTTTAACGTCGTCGCCGCCTACGAATAAAACCTTGTCAAAAGTAACTGTTTCGCCAGCTTCAGCAACAAGTTTCTCAATGTAGACAGCTTGGCCAGCTTCTACTTTGATTTGCTTACCGCCTGTTTCAATAATTGCGTACATTCCAAATGCACCTCCCATTTATACTCAGACTCGCCAGTTAGCAGGTGTTTCGGCTAATGCCAAATCTTAAAAACCTGATCCTGAGCGGTTGTAGCACGGGTGCTACAATCAATAACATTTAAATGATACCAAAGGGCGTATGTAAAGTCAATTCATTTTCTATTGTTTTCTTTCTTTCAATTCCTGCAATCTCCCTTTCTGCCTAATCTCATAAGCAGGGGTATTGCCTGGCATTATCGTAAACAGAATGTTAAATTTCAGAGCTTTTTCAAGCCTCTCCATATGCTCTCCCTGTTTACCGCTTAGACAGTCCCTTACATCAGCAGTAGCCTCAATCCATAAAGCTTCTTCTTCCATATACTGATGCTCCCAAAGCTCTCTCTCAAGCTGATAAGCTACTGTTTCAGCGGCAGGTATTCTGCCGGTTCCGCTGCAGGTTGGGCACGGCTCCTGCAAAATGGACAGCAAATTAGCTCCTGTTTTTTTTCGGGTGAGCTGAAGAATGTTCAGTTCGGTAAATCCTACAATTCTTGTATGAACTTTATCTTCTTTCATTTCTTTTCTGAAAATCTGAAGAATCCGGTCCTGATCTTCTTTCATTTTCATATCGATAAAATCAATCAGAATGATTCCGCTCAAATCTCTGAGCTTGATCTGCCTTGTTATTTCATGTGCAGCTTCTGCATTTGTCTTAAGAACCGTATCCCTGAGAGATGACTTTCCGGTAAACTTCCCTGAATTCACATCAATCACATTCATGGCCTCTGTTTTGTCAATCACTATATAAGATCCATTTTTCAGCCAAATAATACGCTTCTGCAATTTTTCAAGCTCTTCTTCAACTTTATAGACCGAAAACAAGTTTTCTTTGGCGCCATAAAATTCGAGCTCTGTTTCATGTTTCTCAGGTAAGAGATCTTTCAGTTTCTTGTGAAGAGCCAAATCATCACAGATTACCTTGCCAAAAGAAGAAAGAGGTCTTTCACTCAAAAGCCGGTCTGTCAGTTCATCTGCAGACTTTAATCGCGCCGGAACCTTTTCCATCCGCATATCCTTTAGAAAGTTAAAAGCTGTTTTCAGCCGTTCAAATTCTTTTTTCAGTTCTTCTTTAGAACTCTCAGATGCTGCAGTCCGAAAAAGAATTCCTTCTGTTCCTTGAACCCACATTTCTCCGCAGGCACGCAGCTCCTCATTTTTTAGGGGATCTGTAATTTTTTTTGATACTGCCACATAGTCTCCATATGGCATAAAAACGAGGGAATAACCGGTAAATTCAAGCTTTGCAGAAACCTTCGGCCCTTTCCAGTCGTCTCCTTCTTTTTTGACCTGTACCAGAATCTTCTCACCTTCGTGCAGAAGAGCAGAAATCGAAAGCCTGCCACCTGAATCCTTTAGCTCTTTTTTAGGCGGAACGTCTTCCCTAGAGAGAAAAGCATTTTTTTCAAGCCCTATATCTACAAAAGCAGCCTGCATGCCAGGCATCACTTTTACAACTCTTCCTGCATAAATATTTCCTGTCACATTTGCTTTTTCAGGCTGCTGCACCCTGATATCAACGAGTTTTTGATCGTCAAGAATGGCCAGCCGTTTCTCTGTTGTTTTCGCATTAATAAGCAGTGTTTCCAAACCAAGTCCCTCTTTTATAAAACCATTTTCCCCAATTTACTCACGATTCGGTGCTCTTAGTCAATACGCATAGACTAATTCTCCGACAGTGGAGCCCGTGCGATGCTCATTAAAATAGGCATGAAGAAGTTCATTTTCATCAAGCTGCGACCATTTTTCTCCGTTTCTTTCCACCATAATCTGGTGTTTAAATCCTCTTTGAAATTGAAGGAGCACTTTAAATATAGACTCATTCTGGTCAACGACAATCGGTTTTAGCCTCGCAATATCCTTCTGCCTGCCATAATACCTTTCCATCAAAAACCGCATAAGAACAAATCGGCGCTGTTTGTATTCCATAATCAGGTGATAAACGAGAAAAAGGCTGATCACCCACAAATTAAGCTGGAATGGTGAAACAATCAATAAAATGGCGTTATAAATTGCCATTACGAATACGGAAACTAAAAGCATTCCTTTGTGTGCGTTGTGAAACGGCTTAAAAAAGGAAAAAAGCACAAATAAAAGTTTTCCGCCATCCAGCGGCCAGATTGGAATCAGGTTAAACAGCAGGATGGATACATTATAATACATGAATGCTTGAAAATCTGCTTCGTTTAGGATTCCGCTGTATTGTAAAAGAAAAGCTGCTGCAGCCAGCCAAATATGCTGCAGAGGTCCTGCTGCGATAACCCATATTTCTTCTTTCAAAGGGCGGTTTCCGTGTTCGTCTACTTCTGCTGCTCCCCCAAAGGGGAGAAGAACAATTGATTTTATTCTCCAGGAAAAGAAGCTTGCACACAGAGCATGCCCAAGCTCATGAATGAGAACGATGACCAGGAGCATCAGCATCCCTTTAAACTGGGCTGTAATAACACTAAGAAACATAATCGCCCAAAGGATCGGGTGAATGTGTATTTTCCAAAAGAGCTGCAAAAGCTTATTCAAAGTTAATCACCTGGATCGGATCAATAAAACGTTCCCCTTTTTTTATGGCAAAATAATACGTTCCTTTATTATTTGACCCCTCTTTAATAGAGCCGATTTCTTTACCTGTTTTAACAAAATCGTAGAGGGATACATTGATTTTGCCCAAATGTCCGTACCAAGTTTCGCTGCCGTCCGCATGCTGCAGTACTAAAGTGAGCCCTGTGCCTGGACTCTCTCCTGCAGACACGACGATGCCCTCGTTCATCGCATCGACTGCTGTTTTATCCGTTTCAACCATAATCCCCTGGCCGTTATCTTTAAAGGATTCTAATACCTTCCCTGTTGCTGGCACGGCATATTGCTGCTGTTCACCTGAACTCTCCTGATTATTCCCTTGAAAAAAGGCGAGCGGATGGCCAAATTGTTTTTGATACCATGCTGAAACCGCAGCGAATTGAAATTCCTTTTCCAGATTGCTCGAAATGACCGTTTTCGCCTTATCAAAAAAAGGAGAATGGTTTTTAAAAGCAATCGCAGTAAAAAGAACAAGACAGGCAGATAACAGGAGCTTCAGCATAAAAAGGCTGCTTTTAAAGAGAGGATGGCCTTTTTCGTTTAATTGTTCAGGAACACTTTCATAGCTTGTGAGAAGATCCGGAGCTGGAAGACCGAACTTTTCTTCTTCAGTCACAGTTTGAAGCTTCGTTTGAATCGGAATGACAACGGAGGATTCTTTATGCTCCCCGTTTCGCTCCATTTTTCTTTTCGCTATTCGCTTTCTCACTTCATCCGCACGCCGAGACGACATATTCATCAATCCCTTTTTCCATGAATTTGTACAAGTCTATGACTTGTCCTCCGGAATTATGTATACGCTTTGGATAAAAAGCTTTAACGAAAGAAAATAGAGGGAGAATGGAAAGTGACCATAAAAAAACAATCCCATTTGGCAGGGATTGTTTTTATGGCCGTTTTCGCAAAGATTATTACTTTTTCTTATGGGTTTAGAACACGCTTGAAGATTAGCTTCGTGGCATCTTTTCTTAAAGTCTTGCCGATGGTTGTTAACCGTAATATAGGGTCATTAGCAACAAAGTTTAAGAAAAGAGCCATAGAAAAAAAGCAACTAGTTTAAGAAAAGAGCCATTTAATAGACTAGTATAAAAACTCAGGCACGCACACCGAAGAATTGTTTAAGCTTTGCAAGAAATCCTTTATTAGGTTCTTCCAGACTTTGAAGAGGTACAGATTCGCCGAGAATCCGCCTTGCAATATTTCGGTAGGCAATCGCTGCCCTGTTATTCGGATCCATCGCAATCGGTTCTCCGCTATTCGAAGCTTTAATGACCTGGTCATCATCTGCGACAATCCCTATCAAATCGATAGAAAGGTGGCTGACAATTTCATCAACATCGAGCATATCCCCGTTTTGAACAAGGTGATTGCGGATTCTGTTGATAACAAGCTTAGGAGGCTCGATTTCTTCTTTTTCAAGTAAACCGATAATACGGTCGGCATCTCTTACAGCTGAAATTTCAGGTGTTGTCACCACAATCGCTTTATCAGCACCCGCTACAGCATTTTTATATCCCTGTTCAATTCCGGCAGGGCAATCAATGATAATGTAATCATAATCCTGTTTTAACTCATCAATCAGTATTTTCATCTGCTCGGGAGCAACTGCCGTTTTGTCACTGGTCTGCGCTGCAGGAAGCAAAAACAGCAAATCATCAAATCGTTTGTCCCTGACAAGGGCCTGTTGAATTTTACAGCGGCCCTCAACCACATCCACAAGATCATAAATGATTCTGTTTTCCAGCCCCATTACGACATCCAGGTTTCGCAAGCCAATATCCGTGTCAACGAGACAAACCCGTTTCCCGAGTATTGCCAGTGCAGTACCCAGGTTGGCAGACGTTGTCGTTTTTCCGACCCCGCCCTTCCCAGAGGTTATAACAATCGATTCACCCATGGTTACATTCCCCCCTCAAGCCTTGATATATTCGGTCTAATATGTGAAAGCTGCTGCAGCCGGTCAATTCTAATTTGGCCCTCATCATCTATGTAGGCACATTCCATTTCATGCTTTTCGGATGAAATCCGGTCAGGTGAAGGGTTAAAGGCATCGCCGATTCTCAATTGGGCAGGAGTCATATAAGAAGCAGCAATAACGGCTTCCCGGTTTCCGCTGTACCCCGCATGAGCAATTCCTTTTAACGAACCGAGAATAAAGATATTTCCGTTTGCAATAACCGCTCCTCCCGGATTTACATCACCAATGAGCAGCAAATCACCTTCCGCTTTAAGAATTTGCCCGGAACGCACAATTTTGGCGATCGATACAATTTCCGTTTCGCGTACCAGCTGATAGGCTTCTTCTTTTGTCATAACATTTGATTCAATTGTCTCAACTTTGAGACTTCTCTTTTTTTGGATAGCTGCTATTAGCAGCTCCTGCTGTTCTTTCCTCAAAAGGCGGTTCCCTGCTTTAACAATAACACCTGTCACAGGGCCGTTTTCCTGAACATACTGTTTCAAAGAAAGCATATCCTCAAGATCCTTGAGAAGCTGCTCAAATGAACAAGCATCATCCAGAATTAACGTCAATCCGTCCTTCGTTCCTTTTATCGTTACAAGCTGCTGTTTTTGAGCTTTCAAGATGTTCACCTCAATAACAATACATTTTCGACATACCGGGTCATGTTTCCTTTTTTTCATGCTTTTTTCTTGCAAAGCTGCCTTTAAGGAAATTCTGTCCAGAGAGTTTCTTAAAAAAGAGTATTTCTCATGAAATTTCCTGCAGCAGTTTTTGAAAAAACATCGTTAGTCTATTTCTCTGCTAAGCCCGGCGAGAAAAATCTTGATGGGATAAACAAGCACCAAACCGGCAACTAAGTTAAGCGCAAGAGTAGGAATCAGGCGCAGATTTACAAAATCATGCAGGTTAATTGGAACAGCCTGAATCAGCACCTGAATGCCGAAAACGAAAAATTCCAGAAGGGTGATAGAAATTAGAGACATAAAGATTACAATGAGCACGTTGTTGTACAGGATTTTCAGCGCTTTTGATGTCAAGTAAACAAGGAGCGGGAAGGCAAACAGATAAATCCCGAGAACCTCTGTATACACTATATCAAATAAAAGACCAAATATGGCGCCATACAAAATGGCGGTATTCCGGTTGAAATAAGCGCACATAAACAGCACTGTCAGAAAGGTAAATCTCGGAACAAAAATAAGCTGTCCCGACAGAAATGGGAAATGGACCAGATCAGCAAAAATACTTTCACTTATAAAAATAACCAGGACGAGAAACGGAAGCAGCAATCGTCTCACTATTTCCCATCCTCCTTGCCCAAGCTTTCAGCATCTGCTGTGGCAACATCTCTTTTTACAACTGATATATTTTCCAGATCATAGAAATCGGCCGATGGCTCGACATAGGCCATTTTTGTCAAACCGTAAGAATCAGGCTGAACTTCTGCCACCTTTCCAATTGATAGGCCTTTAGGAAAGACCCCGCCTGTCCCGCTTGTTACAACATCCTGGCCTTTTTGGATTTTCATATCTGTGCCAATATGCCTGAGCAGCAGTTTTTTGCTTTTATTGTCATAGCCTTCAATTAAACCGTAGATTTTACTGCCTTTTCCATCTTTGTTTTGCACAATGGCAGAAATCAGGTTTTTTCTGTCCTGAGCACTAAGAAGCTGCACAGTAGAAGTAAACTGGTCTGTGCTTTTTATCTTACCGATCAGTCCTTTTGAAGTAATAACAGCTGAGTCGACACTTATTCCCTGCTGGGAACCTTTATTAATTGTAATATATTCATACCATTTGTCAGGATTTCTGGCAATAACGACAGCAGGTGTTGGTTTATAAGCTCGAAGACTGTCTTTGCGGTTCAGCTCTTCTCTTAGCTTATTATTTTCATCTTTGACATCTTGAAGATCGGAATCAAGCTGTGCATACTGATCAAGTCTTGACTTTAGAAACTTGTTTTCATCATATGTATTTTTCAGATCATTCATATCACCAAAAAAGCCGGAAAAATATTGGGCAGGTCTATGGAAAATATTCTGAAACACCCCGGTGGAATCCTTTACAAACTGTTCAGGCCAAGTGATTTTCCTGTCTCCTTTTATAGAAAAACCTATCAATGCCACCAGAAGGATGATACTAATCAGCAACAAGATTAACCGTTTATTAAAGAAAAATTGTGGCATATTTACACCTCTTAACCTAAAATCTCTTGTTAAAGCTGACAGGGCATCTGAAAGCTGTAGCGTCAGCTCTGTAAATAAGGCTGTTGTCGCCAAGATTGTTGCTCTTCACATGTGTCTGGACATGGTTGAAGAAATTCTTCGTGGCATCATTTCTTAAAATTCGCAGTTAAATATTTGCCCGAAATGCTCAAATATAGATGTAAAAGAAACAAAGTTTAAGAAAAGAGCCTTAAATAAAAGCCGGAGGAAATTATGCCATTCCTCCGCTTTTTTTTCATTATTTTACAATTAGCGGCTCTCTCTGCCCTTTCCTTTAAACAAATGAATATGCTCTAATGCTTTTCCTGTGCCGATGGCAACACAATCAAGCGGATTTTCAGCAATTAATACAGGCATGTTTGTTTCTTCACTGATCACTTTATCGAGGTTGCGAAGAAGGGCTCCTCCGCCTGTCAGCACAATACCTCTGTCCATAATGTCTGCAGCAAGTTCAGGAGGTGTTTTTTCAAGAGTATTTTTAACTGCTTCAACGATAGAATAAACCGTATCCTTTAGCGCTTCCGCAATTTCTTTTGCCGTAATTTCAATTGTTTTCGGTAATCCTGTTAACAAATCACGTCCGCGGATTTCGAGATTATCGACACCCTCTGGAGTACCTGCGGATCCTATTTCCATTTTTATAGATTCAGACGTTCTGTCACCAATCATCAGGTTGTAGGTTTTGCGGATATAGTTAATAATCGCCTCATCCATTTCATCCCCTGCTACACGGATGGACTGGCTTGTAACGATACCGCCAAGGGAGATAATGGCTACTTCAGTTGTTCCCCCTCCAATATCAACGACCATGCTTCCAGTAGGTTCCCAGACTGGAAGATTCGCACCGATTGCAGCTGCAAACGGCTCTTCAATCGGATAAGCATCGCGCGCGCCAGCCTGTCTTGTCGCATCAATAACCGCACGCTCTTCAACTGCAGTAATGCCAGAAGGCACACAAATCATAACATATGGCTTTCTTGAGAAGAGACCTTTGTTCCTCGTTGCTTGTCTTATGTAATATTTCATCATTGTCGCTGTAGTTTCATAATCAGCAATGACGCCATCCTTCATCGGCCTTAATGCAACCACATTGCCAGGAGTCCGGCCAATCATATTTTTCGCGTCATTTCCAACTGCTACAATTTGCTTTGTATCCGTCTGAAGCGCAACAACTGAAGGCTCCCTTACGACAATTCCTCTTCCTTTGACGAAAACGAGCGTATTTGCTGTTCCCAAATCTATTCCAAGGTCTCTAGTACCGATTCCAAACATTAATGTATCTCCCTTTCTGAAACGAATTACTTTGTAAAGAAGGCTGGTGAAAAAAAACTCATAAACCTTATTATAGCGTAAATAACCAAAAAAAAAAGTGTTACAAATAGCCTTTTTCTTTTAAACTGACATATTTTTGATCACCGATAATAAGATGGTCCAAAAGTTCGATTCCAATGACCTTTCCGCACTCAGAAAGTCTTTTGGTCACTTCAATATCCTCGCGGCTTGGAGCGGGGTCGCCAGAAGGGTGGTTGTGCATGCAGATAAATGAAGCTGCGGATCGTCTGAGAGCTTCTTTAAAAACTTCTCTCGGATGGACAATGGAGGCATTGAGACTGCCTATAAAAATAGTCTGTTTATGGATCACTTGATTTTTCGTATTCAGGTATAGGCAGACAAAGTGCTCTTGCGTCAAAAATCTCATTTCTTCCATGACAAAATTGGCACCGTCCTGAGGAGACCGAATGACATATCTGTCCTCGAAAGCAAGACGGTTTATTCTCCTCCCAAGCTCAAGTGCCGCAAGAATTTGGACTGCCTTTGCTTTTCCGATTCCTGAAATGCTGGTTATTTCTTCTGCAGAAGCTTCCTTTAAAAGCCGCAGACCTTCAAAGTGGGTCAGCAGCCTATTGGAGAGCTGAAGAACGGATTCTTGTTTTGTTCCCGTTCGGAGCAGGATGGCTAGCAATTCATGATTGGACAAACTGTCCGGACCATTGGCGAGCATTCGCTCCCTTGGCCTTTCATCTTCTGGGAAATCCCGGATCTTCAACGTTTCGGCACTCATGATACCCTCCTTTAGATTTCCCTTCCTGCTTTATCCTTTATATCCCATCTTTTTAAGCTCTCTATAGGTTTTTGCAAGCGGGAGGCCTACTACACTGAAATAGTCTCCTTTTATTTCTTTCACCAGCAAAGAACCTTTTCCCTGTATTCCATAGGAACCTGCTTTATCCATGGGTTCCCCAGTAGAAACATAGCTCTCAATCTCATCATGTGACAAATCCCAAAAAGTCACTTCTGTTTTTTCACAAAAGGTTTTATTTTTTCCTTTATAACAGATTGAGACACCCGTCATAACCATGTGGGTCTTTCCTGATAACAGGGATAGTGTTTGTATGGCTTCCTTCACATTTGACGGTTTCCCGAGAATCTTGCCTTCAATCGTAACTACAGTATCTGCACCAATGATATATGCATCAGGATACTGCTCCGCTATGAGGAGAGCTTTTTGATAAGCGAGAGATGAAGCCGTTTCTTCAGGAGAAGCATTTTCCTCTACTACTTCTTCCATATCACTTTTAATAATAGTAAATGGAAGTCCGATTATTTCCAGAAGTTCTTTTCTTCGCGGTGAACCTGAAGCCAGAATAAGGCTGTGTTCCATCATTCGTCCACTTCCTTCTTAATTGTTTCGTTAAGGGAGATACAGCTGTATCGTATCAAACCTAAATCCTTTTCTCAATTTGTTAAAAAGACATTTTCCCATCCATAATGCTTTAAATTCTGCCTTTTCACTATTCGGCCTGCTTCGATTGCTTTCCTTTGCCAGAGTGTTTTTTTCTTACAATGCCAATGATCCAAACAAAGCATAACAGTGAGTATAAAGTGAACCACCATAGTGTCCATACATTATTAACATATTGGGTAAAATCAACGAGACCTGGATGAAACTCCAGGCCTCATCACCCATACAATAATGACACAAGGAAAAATAAAAGGGTAGTAAGTTTTGTGCCTTGAAAGTTTTTGCAAACCGAGCATGGCTGTCAAAAAGCAGAGGGTTATTTTCACAAAGGTTCCAAATACCCAAAACGTATCGACAAGCACTTCGATTCTTTCAAAGCTCATAACCTCAAAGGTAGACTAGGTTTGACGCTGCACTAAATAACGGTGTAAATGACTACAAGAAAAATGATAACCTCATAAAAAGACGAATTCCCTTCAGGGTTAATAGAAGTAATCATAAAATTGCTTAGGTTCCTTATGACATAAGAGGCAAGATGCAAGGAATAAAATACAATCAATAAATGGACCAGCGCACCAAAAATGGGATGCTTTTTCAGTAATATCGAAAAGGGATGCATATTTGTATTTTCTCATCAGGAGAATGATCACGAAGTTCAGCAATAAACCTGCACATACAGCTAAAAGCATGGCAATATAAAATGCAGGCAAAGAGAGAGCAATAAAATAGGAAATAACTCGGACAAACCTCACAAATGTGGAAAGATTGTAATGCTGATATTAGTCTTCAGAATGCCTGCAACTTTTAGTACCAAATTTGTCACTATCAATTTTTCTCGGAATTTTAGGTTCGCGAAAAGCAGGCATATTCTTCCCTCCAGATATGAAAAATGGTATTTGTTAGTATGTATCAAATCATTGTTTGTATACTTTAAGGTCAATTCGGCAGAGGAAATCAGCATAAAAAAAGAGCTCTTAAAAAGAGAACTCCTTGGTTTTAGAGCATTAAACTATTTGGGGGTGTTAATTTCCAGAGAAAGCATTCAAGAGTGATTGCTGAGATTTCCATCCGCCGTTTTGATCAGAATTCGCTGCTAAGGTTTCAGCTGCTGATTGAAGTTCTTTTTTAAAAGCTGCTGCCTTTGCATCTTTTGCAGGCATTTGGCTAATCGCTTTGGCTGTATTAGCAAGCTCCGATTTGTCCAATGTATTTCCAGCTGCTGCATCAGCTGATAATGCAGATAATGCCAGAATTTGTTTTGAATATGACTTCAGCTCACTTGGCAGGTTCCATGTTGTTTGTTTCCCGCCCCATGCATCTATGCTTTTCGACTGAAATTCTTTGCTCATGGCTTGAGCCTGGGCCTTGTCTGCTGCAGCTCCAGCGTAAACATAGTAAGCATTTTGATCCTGAACAGAAACAGCAGGATAGCCCTTTCCAGCTAAATCCTGTTTAACAGCATCTGCCCCTTCCTTCGTAGAAAACTTCCCAGCTTGTACAACGTAAGTACTGAAAGAACCGGCGGCTGCTTGAGGATCAGCTGAGGCGTTATTGCCTGCGCCCTCTTTAACTGTTCCGGATACAGGAAGGCTAGTTCCAGCATCAGCCGTTTGCGGTGCAGGTTCTCCGTTTGCTTGTTCTCCTCCATTTGACATGAATTTCAAAGCGGCGGTGCCAAACCCGAGTCCCATAACTACAGCTATGGTGACTGTGATCAGCAGCTGTTTCATAGGAAATCTTTGCCTGTTTTTGGTTTCTCCTACTTGTTTAAATGAAGTGACAAAAGATTTTTTGGGTGCTTTAGAAGCAGTAACCACTTTGGGATCATCCTGAAAGACTTCGTTTTCATCAGGAAGAAGCCACGGAAACTCATCTTCTTTTTCTGCCTTCTCCTCAGCTGCCGCTACTTCTGATTCCGTCTTTGCTTTCTCCTCCCATGTAGAGATTTGGAGTTTCTCCTTTTTCTTTGCAAGCTTGTCTGTTAATGAAGCAAGCTTATCCGTTTCTTTCCCCAATTCTTCTTTTCCATTAAGTAATATCTTCATTGCCTGGTTTGTCCTCTTGTTCATTTCCTCACCACCTCATACCCATCTCGTTTTATGATTTGGTTGTAATGCTATCACAGGGCAAAAAAAAAAGAACAAGACATTTGTCGTCTTGTTCGCAAAGCTTTTCGCCAATTGCTACTGATTTTCAGCATTGTTTTCAGTATTGAATGGCTGAAAGGGGTTTTCTTTGTTGGCTGGTATGGTTTTAGGGAAAGGCGGCAGCTGTTTTTTAAGTTCTGTAAGGTTTGGCATGTAGAAGGCTGAGACGGTTGCCGTATACTTTAGCGGTGTTGGTTCCTGATCAAATTGGACGGATAGCTCTAATTTGTCTGCCTCTGTATAAGCAAGATCTGTAAAGTAGCCGCCTTCAGGCAACAGGTTGGTCAATTTCATTAAGATAGGAATAAATTTAACGGGATAAGTTTTTGTCCATTTTACAGCACCTGCTAGTGTTTCTTCACCTGTTGGATTAGAAAAGCCTGGTCTGCATCAATCCTGTTAAATAGGAACGCTAAAGCGCCTGCGAGCAGAATGGCGGACACCCCAATAACTAATAAGGAAGCGTAGTTCTTTTGCTTTTTTTCTGGAAGGAGGTTAATATTCGCAAGCATTATTGCACCTCTTTTAGAGACAGCCCTAGAAGTGTCTTGAATTTTTCCGGAACCAATTCATTTTTCGCACTAAAAATGTGTTCTTTTGTTAGCGGAACAATTGGCAATTCTGTCTGTTTCGCGATTTTTTCCGTAAATTCCTTTATGAAAGGATGATCACCGGTTACCGCAATTTTATGAATTTGCTGTTCCCCTTGGCTTACACTGAACTTATAAAAGCCAAGAAGCTTTTCGACTTCCAGCAAATTATCTTCAAATAATAGAAGGGCATCTTCTTTGGTACCTTCTTTAAGAGAAAATGTAAAATACAAGCCTGTCATATGTTCAGTTTTGTGATCCCATTCCTTCAAATGAGAAGTCACCTGAAGATTCCTCATTAAAATAGGATGTTCTTTTTCAAAGATCGTGAATGTGACAGACTTCATATTCGCTTGGATCAAGAGAACATTTTCTTTAGACCTTACATTTATATAAGCGAAAAACACAAAGGGGAGAGATGTCGGCTGTAGAAAGCTTTAGTTTTTTTGTTTCAAAAAACTCAGCATATTCTTTCACTAGCGGTTCAGGAGCTGCAAACAATATGGCTTCCCGTTCTCCATCTCCTTCTGACATGATTTGATAATCAAACACTGGCTCTTCAAATGGCAAATGAATATTGTTGCCAAGCTCAAGATAGAGATATCCTTTAATTTCATCATTTTTAACGTCAGCAGGAATGGTGATTTTCTTAATGATAACATAAGCATCCGGCACCATAAAACGGATATACCGCCTCTTTAAAGACCACTCTTGAATGCTTTCATCCATGATCATGGAGAGCTTCTCTTTATTGATAATTTTTCCATTCTCAATAATTCCTGCAGGAAGGCAGTGTTCGCCAAAGCGATGAACGACTAGCGGATCTATGGATTTTAATTCTAAAAACTGAATGGAATAATCCGTCAGCATAATTTTGGCTAAGCTATATTTAGTAACGAAAGAATGGCAGATTCATAGGGTTGCTCCTTTTATATAGCGTCATTCGCAAAGATGGCTGCTGCCTAGCAAATTTTCAAGGCGGGCCCTCAGCAGCTATGTATAAATAAAACATTAAAAAGAAAAAAAGGCAGTAAAATACCAATCAATGAGATGGTTCCCGAAGAAATAGGACAAGAGAGCCCCGATAACGAGGAAAGGCCCAAACGGAAAAGGCTTGCCTCTTTTAACGATACCTGTCATTAAGCCGGCTCCCCCCGCTGCTGTTCCAACGAGCGTGGCAAGAAAAAATGCCAGAAGGACAAGCTTCCACCCAAGCAATACACCAAACACTGCAAGGAGCTTCATGTCCCCTCCTCCCATGCCGCCGCGGCTTATCAGGATGATCAGAAAGGGAATGATAAAACCAACAAACAGTCCAATAAACATATCGTACCAAGGAGTGAGCGGTATTATGATTCTTTCTGCTAGAGTTAGAGGCAAAAAGAAAAGCAGAACCTTATCAGGGATAATCATATAAGCAATATCGGAAACACTAATGATCATGCACAGGGAAACAAGTGTCCAGGCAATAACCAATTCCTTTGACCATCCCACCAATAAAGGTGATATCGTAAAAAGAATTGCTGTGAACAGCTCCATAAATGGATAAATAGGAGAGATTGCTGTTTTACAAGACTTGCATTTTCCGTTTTGAACAACGAAAGAAAATATAGGGACTAGCTCCCAAGGCTTTAGCTTATGTCCGCATTTTGGGCAGGCTGAGCCAGGTCTAACAATTGATTGGTTTTGGGGTACACGAAGACCCACGACATTGAAGAAGGAACCGAATGCGGTACCTAGGATGAATAGGTAGGTGTGTAGGATGATTGGAATGGTCATAGAATTACTCCTAAATGATTTATGTTTTAAAAAACTATGTAGTCCCAATTATGGGACTACATAGTTTAATTATTATTGAACTTGAATATCATTTCTCGTTAAGTCTTTTGCATCTTTAGTTTGACTAGCTGATTTTATATATCCACTTGTTCCGTTAAGTAGAACATTAAAAGTATAAATACTACCTGTTTTATTAATTGTCACTGTAGTTATAGTTTCATCATAATTGCCACTAGTGCTAGGATCTTTTATGTGCTCAAGATGCCCCTGTTTAATTAGATCATCAAGTGTAACTGTTGAAGGGAAAGTCTTAATTTTTTCGGAAGTTACATACAATCTTGCTCCGTTTGCAATTTGTTGAGCATTTGGTAAATGAGCATCAATTTTAGAATTCTTAATCATTCCGCCTACAGCTGGAATAGCAATAGCTGCAATAATACCAAGAATAACTACAACAGCCAGTAACTCGATCAGTGTCAAACCACGCTGATCTTTCAACATTTTCTTAAACACTTTCAGTTCCCCCTATTTCTTAGTAAATAATCCCTAATTTACAAGATGATTATACATGACAATATACCTTAAATTTAATAATTTTTTGTAAAATTATTTATGAATATGGTTAAATATATCGAACATCGGAATAATGTTAGCGATGACTATTGTCCCAACTATTCCAGCTAGCAAAACAATCATTAAAGGTTCTATTATGGCTTTAAGCCTATCAGTACTGTTCTCAACTTCTTCTTCATAAAAATCTGCCACTTTTCCAAGCATCGCATCAAGAGACCCAGTTTCCTCTCCTATCGCTATTATTTGAGTAACCAATGGTGGAAAAGCCCAGTGTCTTTTCATCGGTTCTGTTAGGGATAAACCATTTTCCAGAGAAATTTTGGATTGTCCTATAACTTTTGCTATTACTTCATTTTCAACAATCTTTTCAACGATTCCCATTGCTTGAAGTATTGGAACAGAGCTAGAGAAAAGTGAACTTAACGTTCTAGTCATTCTTGCAAGGACTGCCTTTTGAATCATCCCTCCAAAAAAGGGAAGCTTCAAAGCAATTAAATCTAAGTAGTATTTCGCAGCAAAATTTTTTCTTAATAAAATGAAAAAAACAACGGCAAGGATCATTAATCCTATCACAAGCCACCAATAAGCCTGCATAAAATTACTCGAGTTAACCAACAAATAGTGTAATAGCTGGAAGCTTAGCACCAAAACCTGCAAACATGGTTACAAAAGTCGGTACCACAGATAAAAGCAAGAAGATTACAACCCCTACAGCTACTATTGCAACTGTAATTGGGTAAGCTAATGCTGACTGTATTTTCTGCTTTGTTCTATTTTGCTTTTCAAAGTGTTCTGCAAGGCGTTCAAGAGTATCATCCATATTTCCTCCTGCTTCGCCCGCTCGAATCATGTTAATGAACATGCTCGAAAATATCTTAGAATGTTTTGCTGCAGCAACTGAAAGCTGATTACCTTCTCTAAGGTCCTCTTCCATTTGCTCTAATGCTTTTTGAAGAGGTTTACTGCTAGTTTGTTTTGACAGGATATTCGTTGCTTCAACTACAGAGATTCCTGCTCAAATTGTCTGATGCAGATAACAAAATCCTGCAGTTTAACCGGGTTCCAATAGAAATATCCTTTGTAAATAACGATTCAGGCACTTCACTAATCTGCGTAATTCGAATCCCTGACTCGCCAAGCTTCATCACAGCATCGCGCTTGGAAGGTGATGTTAGCTTTCCCGAAACCTTTCCTGTCTTATCCCTGCCCTCATATTGAAACCTTGCCATTATTCAGCCTTCCCTTGCATATACGGCAGGGCTGAGTCCATTGAAATAACCCCGCTTTTGACAAACTCATCGAGCTTGCTTTGAAAGGAATGCATTCCCTGTGCCCGGCTAGTCTGGATGACGCTCGGAATTTGATGGGTTTTTTCGTTTCGAATCAGGTTTCCGACTGCTGCATTGTTTAAGAGAACCAGGTGATAATAGAAAATACATTGATCAACTAAAAAAGCTTTTGGGATGGTGAACTCCCAAAAGCTTTTTCTTTTACCATTTATAATTATCAGATTGTATTTTACTGCTTGTATCATTTGCACCAACATAAATCATAATCGCGGCTTGAAAGTTTTTAGCTTTGTCTAACGCATTTGCTGTCACTATAGCATAACCTTGACTAACCCCTTCTGCAGTCCAAATCCCATTTTCTGATGTAAGGCGAATAATCTCAGAGTCATTACTTTCTATACTATGAATCAATTGATTCAATGCATTGGATGGTTTGAAGCTGATTAAACTAGTTTCAGGGTCATTCAATTTCACCTTATCTCCAACCTTTATATTTAAGACACTACTAGAAAAGTTTATACTCTCTAGCGGAACATCCTTTACGTTAACTTTTACGCTTTTATTGACTTTATAATCGCCTCCGTTATAAGTCACTTCAAAGTTAATCGTATATTCCCCTTCAGCGCTGAATACAAGAGGAATGTTATATGTCAAACCTGAAGTTGGAGGATCCGGATTAAACGGTAAATCATTTAAATACATAATATAGCTGTCGCCGGACTTTTGAATTTTAGTCGCACTCGAAGCAATAGCAACATTATCTGGCAGTGAAAATTTCACATATCCATTTGAGAGTATTGGGTATTGGGAGGAAATATTTTTGGACATTTCCTGGAAAAATGAAATGATATCTTGTTGATTGGCAGCATTTTTCGCCTGTCCATTTGCTTTTAAAGAAATATCGGTTAATAGATTCATATCTAGTGTTTGTGCTTCTCCAAAACCGATCGAATTTAATACAATATACTCGTTAGAAAGCAGCTGGGCCTGCTCATTGATATGGCTTTTAATTAGCTCTGGAGCTAAAGTACTGGCTCTTGATTGCAGATATAGCATGTTGTTGCTTAGAACAAAAACATTATTCCGATCACTGTTTGTATCTACATATAAATCCTTGTTTCCTGTAATATTATCGTAAATATCACTGATTATATAATAGTCATTTAAAAAACCAACGTATTGTCCTGATAAATATTTATCTGCATAACTCCAGTAACCATATGTATTATAATAATCATTTGGAATCATTAGTCTTGCGTATTTCCCACTAACTGATACTTATTTATGAGAATTTGTTGGCTTCCCGTCTGTCATAAAAATAATATATTTTTTTCTATTTTGGCTTAATGGATCCTGTTCAAAGATTTGCCTTGCTTTTTCTAAAGCCTGTGTATAAGTTGTGCCACCGCCGGCCGTAATAGTATTAACGATTGTTGCGATAGAATTAGGATCTTCTTTAAAGGTAAACTGTGAATATTGGCTATTCACATCAGAATCAAAGGATACAAGAGCAAATCTGTCCTTAACTTTCCGGTTTTTATTGTTATCCGAGAATGTCTTGACTGCTTCCCTGACTGCCTGCTGTGCATAAAGTAACTTAGGCTGTCCGCTTATTTTATCAATACCCATAGAACCTGATTTATCAAATACAAATACAACATCTGCCGGATCCCTCTCAGTAGAAGGAGCTTTTCCTTGAGGCAATAAATTTAGTATGACATTCGTTTCTGGATTTCTATTTGTAAATTCTCTTTGAAGCTGATTTTGAGGAGCTGAAACACTAGCATCAAGAGAAATCCCAGAAGCAGCAGCAGATGCAAATTTAATAGGTATAAAGACTTGAACCAAAATCAGAAAAAGTGCTGTAAATGAGACGGCTCTTCCATTAATGCGCATGAATCTCCTCCAATTGGCATCTTTATTTTAGAAAACAATGCCTTTTCAAACATATTATACCAAAATCCTACAATTAAGTAATAGTATTTTACTAGTCCAAAGGACATATTTGCATATTATCTTGCGTATTCGGCTACTTTGTTTCTTCCGGCTTGTTTTGCGCCAACATACATGGCTCTGTCAGCATGCCTGATTAAAGAAAGTTCATCATCGGCATCATCAAAAGCTGTAGCGATTCCGATGCTCGCCGTTATGCTAAGGGCTGTTTTGTTTTTGTCCTCTTTTATATTTTGCTCAAGCACAAATGGAGAGGAGGCAATTTCATTTCTGACACCCTCCGCAAAGGCAAAACAGGCGTTTTTGTCGACATTTGGCAGTAGGATCACAAATTCTTCTCCGCCGTAACGGAAAACGGTTCCCCGCTCACCTGTAAATCTCTCCAGCCTTGCTGCTAACTGAATCAGCACCTCGTTGCCTGATTGGTGGCCATATGTGTCATTAACTTGCTTAAAGTGATCGATGTCCAATATAACGAGAGATAAACGTTCCAAGGAATTCTTTTTCAGCTTCATAAATTGAGATTCAAGCTCCATTTCCAAGTAACGGTAATTGTAAAGCTTCGTCAAAGAACAGCGGACACTCTGTTCTCTTGTCAGTTCATGGTTTCTTGCATTTTCGATCGCTACACCGAGATGGGCAGTCAGAAGTTCTACAATCATCAGCTGATAATTTTCATACGCTCTCTTATTGTTCGAAGTGAACAATACAATCCCTGTTACTCTCTGATTGCGGATAATCGGTACAGAAATGACGCTTTCCACACTTTCAGGCAAAGGCGAATGACCAATTTCAGTCCAGGCAATCCGTTTTTTAAATAGCAGCCCCTTTTTAATCCGATAGGTGTATCCGCTTATTCCTTCCTGAATCGGGAAGGTTTCCATTGTCCCTACTGTTACTTTTCCATCTGCCATCTTACGTATTATCTTAAAATGGGAGTCTTCTGCAACATCTATAATATAGGCATAATCTGCATGGATCATAGAAGTCATTTGTTCATGAAAAACATCTAGCACTTCGTCTACTTCAAGTCTTTCTGTCAGCTGTTTTCCTATATCAGCTGCTTGCTGCAGGTATCCATTTACTTTTTGGCTGGAATAATACAGATTGAGGATAACGGCAAGGGTAATCATAGGAATTCCTACATAAAGAATAGCAGGCATTCCAAGCTGAGCGTACAGAATGTATAGGATGATCCCTACGGGCAATACCATAATGGAGCTGTAAATCTCCCACCAGAAATCCTTTGTGAAAAATTTCTGCTGCCGCTGATACAGCCCTATTCTTGCAGAGTGCAGCAGCAAATGATTTGAAATCCATACCACAAGAGAATATCCTGCAACAGTCAGCAAAAAATTCACGGAGAATTCTATTTTTCCATGCTTTCCGCTGATCAGTTCATAAAAAGCTCCACCTAAAAAGGAAACCAATAAAAACATTAACGAATTAACAGCATAACGAAAATGAGATGTCCAGCCAACTCTCATGTTGATCATGACAAAGACTATTGCAATTTGCATCATGACCATCTCTGCAAAAAAGCCAAAATATAAAAAAACAGCCAGAGCAACACCTTCCACAAAAAAGATCGGTGTATCATTAACCACAATCGGTTTTAAGCAAACGATGCAAATTAAAATTAAAAAAAGCAAGAGGTCAATGTAATTGCCTGATAGTGACGGAGGCCATAAATAATAGGTTCCAGCTAAAATAAACGGGAATAAAATAGCCCAGCCGGTCCATAGGATCACCTGTCGTTTCCTCTCCAAAAATTCCACACCCTTCTCTATCCCTGTCTCTATTTTCTATATTTTAGCAAAATTTCTGAAAACTGTCTTATGTTTTTAGGTTTTTAGACCTAAAGATTTTCTTTTTTATTTCCACATTGGTCCCATCTGATTAAAATTTTAACAAATAGAAAAAAATCTTTGCCAGAAATTCTGGCAAAGATTTTTTTATTCTTTGGCTCTATTAAACTTGTCTGTTGAGCCTCCTCGCCGCTATGCTCCTGCTTAGGTCTCCCTTGACTCGCACTCCCGCAGGATTCTCCGCCTTACGCTCCAATCAACAGGTGCTCAAACATCAACACCATTCGTTAACATAGCCTATTTTTTTCAATTAAGGATTTCCGCACCTGTGAAATAAAGTAAAGTGAGCCTGTAATGACAAACAGCTCATCCTCTTTCATTTCCCCGGCAATTTTTTTTATTCCATGCTGCCAGTCTGGAAGAATCAATTTACGGCTATGATTACTTGACTTGTAGAGAGTTTCTGCTGATGCCGCTCGTGGAAAGTCAAAAGAAGCAAAATACAGATGGTCTGCAACGCCTTCGAGCTGGCTTACCATAAGAGAATATTCTTTATCCTCCAATGCAGCAAAAAGAAGGCGGATTTTTTTGTCAGGATAGTGGCGCAGCAACGTATTGACTAAGCTTTCAACACCCTCCCGGTTATGAGCCCCGTCCAAAATGATTTTCGGTACCTCTGAGATGATCTCAAACCTTCCATTCCAATACGCCTCTTGCAGCCCTTTTCGAATGTGGTCCTCTGAAAGCTCATAAATTCCGTCTTTATTCAGCAGTTCAGCAGCCATTACAGCAAGAGAGGCATTCTTCATTTGATGGATGCCTGTCATATGAATGTTCATTTTTTTAAAGGCGGAAAACGGGGTAGTCACTGAAAATACTTCTCCATCCTCCTGAACAGCTGCTTCCTGAATGATGATTTCCTGATTCAGCTCGTATAAAGGAGCATTTTCTGCCAATGCCTTTTCTCCGATAACCAGCGCTGCTTCAAGGTTTTCCGCTCCGCTGATCACTGGGGCATTTTCTTTAATAATCCCTGCTTTTTCTCCGGCAATCTCTGCAATAGAATTTCCAAGAATGTTCATATGATCATGTCCTACTGTTGTAATAATAGACAGCAGAGGATGGATAATATTTGTTGAATCCCACTTTCCTCCGAGCCCTACTTCTAAAAGGAGAATATCCGGAGGTGCGATTCTGCCAAAATAATAAAAAGCCATTGCTGTTATCACTTCAAATTCCGTTGGTGATCCAAGCTCTGTTTCTTCCAATTCCTCCACAATCGGTTTTAATCTGTTTACAAGATCAATCATCGATTGATCACTGATTGGCGTTCCGTCCATACTGATTCTTTCATTAAATGTTTCAAGATAAGGGGAGGTAAAGGTTCCTGCGCTATAGCCTGCTTCGTTAAAAATGCTTCGCAGGTAAGCCACTGTAGAGCCCTTTCCATTCGTTCCTCCGACATGAATGATTGGAATTTCTTTTTCAGGATGGCCTAGTTTCTCCATCATTTTCTGCATTCTTATTAACCCGGGTTTTATTCCGAACTTTAGTCTGGAATGAATCCAGTGCAATGCTTCTTCATAGGACATAAACATTTTGCATGACAGCTCCTCTACTCCAAAAACACAGCTAGAAAGGATTTTTTTATAGGCTCTTTTCTTAAACATTGTTGTTTTTTCATCCATTTAAGTGATGATAGAGCAAGGATTCACTTGCGAATTTTTTAAGAAAAGATGCCACGAAGTTAGTCTTTATACGTGTTCTAAGATATTATGAATAGCAGCAACTATACGAAAACAGCCTTTTTATAAACGTACGGGTGATCTTCTAGTATAGAAGATCACCCGAATTTGCATCAGATTCCTTTTAATTCTTCAATCCTTGCCAATACAGCATCTCTTTTTTCAGAGTAATCTTTTTCTTTTGCACGTTCTTCTTCAATTACTTTTTCCGGAGCTTTTTTTACAAAGCCTTCATTTCCAAGCTTTTTCTGAACCCGTTCTACTTCTTTGTTCAGTTTATCCAATTCTTTTTCAAGACGCTTAATTTCTTCATCAATATTGATAAGCCCTTCTAATGGAAGAATAAGCTCCGCACCCGTTACAACGGCAGTCATTGCTTTATCAGCGGTTTCTAGCTCTGTTCCGATTTCAAGTGAACTCGGGTTGCACAAGCGCTCCAGATATGAACGGTTGCTTTCAAGCTGTCTCGCTGTTTCTTCTGATTTTGTCTGAATTTGCAGCTGAATTTGTTTGCTCATTGGCGTATTCACTTCAGCGCGAATATTCCTTACGGAGCGGATGATTTCAACAAGCTGCTTCATTTCAGCTGCAGCTTTTTCATCATTTAATTCAGGGTTGGCTTCAGGCCATTTGGCAATGGTGATTGACTCTCCCTTATGAGGCAGGTTCTGCCAGATTTCTTCTGTAAGGAACGGCATTAGAGGATGAAGAAGTCTCATTGTCTGATCAAGCACATAGGCCAAATTGGACCGGGTTGTCAGTTTCGCTTTTTCATCTTCACCGTACAGCGGGATTTTCGCCATCTCAATGTACCAGTCGCAGAAATCATCCCAAATGAAGTTGTAAAGAAGGCGGCCGACTTCTCCGAATTCATATCGGTCAGCAAGCTTCGTCACCTGTTCGATCGTTTCGTTTAACCTTGTTAGAATCCATTTATCAGCAACTGACTTTTCTCCTGACAAATCAATCTGGTCATAAGTCAAACCTTCCATATTCATTAATGCAAAGCGGGAAGCATTCCAAATTTTATTGGCAAAGTTCCAGGTAGATTCTACTTTTTCATAGCTGAAGCGAAGATCCTGGCCTGGAGAGCTTCCAGTAGACAGGAAGTAGCGAAGGGAATCTGCTCCATACTTTTCGATTACTTCCATCGGGTCTACACCGTTACCAAGTGATTTACTCATTTTTCTTCCTTCAGAATCCCTTACAAGACCGTGAATGAGCACATCTTTAAATGGACGCTGTTCAGTAAATTCAAGTCCCTGGAAAATCATTCTTGAAACCCAGAAGAAGATGATATCATAGCCTGTTACAAGCGCATCGTTCGGATAATAGCGCTGAAAATCAATCGATTCTGTATCAGGCCATCCCATTGTAGAAAATGGCCACAATGCTGAGCTGAACCATGTATCCAGCACATCTTCATCCTGCTTCCAATTTTCTATATCCTGAGGAGGCTGATGCCCTACATGAACTGCACCTGTTTCTTTATGATACCAGGCAGGAATACGATGGCCCCACCATAACTGACGGGAAATACACCAGTCTCTGATATTTTCCATCCAGTGCAGATACGTTTTTTCAAAACGTTCTGGCACAAAGTTCACTTTATTATCTGTGGATTGAAGCTTAACTGCTTTATCAGCCAGCGGCTGCATTTTTACGAACCATTGAGTAGACAAGTAAGGCTCAACAACAGCCCCGCTTCTTTCACTATGGCCTACTGAATGAAGATGATCTTCAATTTTGAAAAGCACTCCAGCTTCTTGAAGGTCTTTGACAATTTGCTTTCTGCACTGGAAGCGGTCCATTCCCTCATATTTGCCTGCTTTTTCATTCATTGTGCCGTCTTCATTCATCACTAAAATCCGTTCAAGATCATGGCGGTTGCCGAGCTCAAAGTCGTTTGGATCATGGGCAGGAGTAATTTTCACTGCACCAGAACCAAAATCCATTTCAACATAATCATCCGCAACAATCGGTATTTCACGGCCAACGATCGGGAGAATCAATGTTTTGCCGATCAAATGCTTGTAGCGCTCGTCTTCAGGGTGAACAGCTACAGCAGTATCCCC
The DNA here is from genome assembly GCF_049220665.1 of Chryseobacillus diguaensis. Lineage (NCBI taxonomy): Bacteria > Bacillati > Bacillota > Bacilli > Caryophanales > Bacillaceae > Chryseobacillus > Chryseobacillus diguaensis. Next base: position 249,793 of record NZ_JBMKNV010000003.1, on the reverse strand, counting down.
AAGCATCGTTTCAGGACGGGTTGTAGCAATTTCGATATAGCCGCTTCCGTCTTTTAGCGGGTAGCGCATATGATAAAAGGCTCCCTGAACATCTTTATAAATAACCTCAATATCGGATAAGGCCGTTTTTGTTGCCGGATCCCAGTTGATGATATATTCTCCGCGATAAATTAACCCTTTATTGTATAAGGTGACGAATACTTCACGAACGGCTTTAGAAAGCCCTTCATCAAGGGTAAATCTCTCTCTGGAGTAATCAAGGCCAAGGCCAAGCTTCGCCCACTGAGCTCGGATAAACGCTGCATATTCTTCTTTCCATTTCCATGTTTCTTCTACAAATGCTTCACGGCCAAGGTCATAACGCGATTTTCCTTCTTCACGAAGTTTTCCTTCCACCTTAGCCTGTGTGGCGATTCCGGCATGGTCCATTCCCGGCAGCCATAATACATCGTAGCCCTGCATGCGTTTCATACGGGTTAGAATATCCTGAAGGGTTGTATCCCAAGCGTGCCCAAGATGTAATTTCCCGGTTACATTTGGAGGAGGAATAACAATCGTATAAGGTTCTTTTGTTTGGTCATTGGAAGCTTCAAAAAACTTTCCTTTCAGCCAAAAATCGTACCGGTCCTTCTCAATAGCATTCGGATCATATTTTGTCGGCATTGCTAATGGTTCTTGTTCGCTCATCTTGCTTTTCCTCCTTATTATCAAGGCTCTTCCTTGGGCGGTCCGGGAGCCTCCTCGGTACTTTGAACATGCGGGGTCTCCCTTGACACGCTCATCCCGCAGGAGTCTCGTGCCTTCCGCTCCAATCAAACTGCCTAATCAGCATTCAGCTTTAACTTGCCTAAAACATAAAAAACTCCCCTCATCCAAAGGACGAAAGGAGTAAATTTCGCGGTACCACCTTAATTCACGGTACAGAAAAAACCGTGCTCTCATATGCAATAACGGCAGTGTTTGCCGGCCATCCCTACTTTTGTTCAGGAAAGCTGCTCCAGGGTGACTTCGACTGTTGGTTCCTTAAGAAATCTTTCAGCAAATGATTTCTCTCTCTATAAGGCGCAGTACAGTGTACTCTTCCCTTTCAAAGCAGTTAACATCTTATAAATTGGATATGTACTTATAGTATTACAAAAATGTTTTTACCGTCAAGGCTGTTTTCCCGAGATTGCTGCAATCTTTATAAGTGCAGATTTTAAAGCACCTTAGTCAATCATCTTATCCGTTTTTCGCCGTTTTATTCAGAATAGGCAAGCACGAAATGGGACGAATGCACATAGTCTGCTCATATCAACATGAAGTGAGGAGAGATTTTTCCATGCGCAGAGGGTTTAACCGGTATAACCTACCTGTATGGCTAAAAGAATTCCGGGCGGTTGGAATTCAATTTGTTATTCCGCTGGCCGTATTTCAGGGCATACGAACGATACTTTTTCCAACTTCTTTTGACGTTATTCTGCTTGCAGCTCTCATTATTCTGGCCCTCGGAGTCCATTTGGAATGGTTTTAAAGAGGCTCCTTGGATGCCTCTTTTTTATTACCATCAAAAAAGTATAACTGCCAAAAGAATTACAAAGAATGATTAATGATAGCATTCTTGTACTTGTTAAACCCTATACATAAAAGGAGAAGTGACATGAAAAAAACGATAGCAGACCTGCTTATTGATTCATTGCTTCATGCAGGAGTAAAGCGTATTTATGGCATCGTAGGAGACTCATTGAATGCCGTACTTGATTCGATCCGCCGCTCTGGAAAAATTGAATGGATTTCTGTCCGGCATGAAGAGGTTGCCGCTTTTGCAGCAGGTTCTGATTCTCTTTTGAGCAAAAGTATTGCGGTCTGCGCAGGAAGCAGCGGACCAGGAAACCTCCACCTTATCAACGGATTGTATGATTGCCACAGAAATCGGATCCCGGTTCTTGCGATAGCTGCCCATATTCCAAGCAATGAAATTGGCGGAGACTATTTTCAGGCAACACGTCCTGATCAGCTTTTTAAAGACTGCAGCCACTTTACGGAAGTTGTCACAAGGCCAGAACAAATGCCGCGGCTTGTTACCATTGCCATGCAGCATGCTGTATCAAGAAAAGGCGTCTCTGTTCTTGTTCTTCCAGGTGATGTCGCCTCGCTTAGTGACAGCGAAATGGTTCCTGAACAGGTTATTCATGTGACAGCGCCTGTTGTAAGGCCTTCTGATGATGAATTGAAGAAGCTTGCAGGTTATTTAAATAAAGGAAAGCGGGTAACACTTCTTTGCGGTGCCGGCTGTGAAGGTGCACATGGGGAGCTGATGCAGCTTTGTGAGAAGCTGCAATCACCTATGGTCATCGCACTAAGAGGAAAAGAGTTTCTCGAGTACGATAATCCTTATCTCGTCGGGCTTACAGGATTAATCGGCTATTCCTCCGGTTATCATGCCATGATGAATTGCGATGTTCTTTTGATGCTTGGGACCGATTTTCCTTACCGCCAGTTTTTCCCTAAAGATGCCGTTATTCTGCAGGTTGATATCAGAGCTGAACATTTAGGACGCCGTGCGGCTCTGACTTACGGACTTTGCGGAGATGTAAAAAATACGATTGAGCCGTTAATGCCTTTATTAACAAAAGAACATTCTTCGCTCCATTTGGACAAGTATGTTTCAGACTACAAAAACGTCCGTAAATCTCTTGATAAGCTTGCTGTAGGGAAACCTGGAAAAAAACTTATTCACCCGCAGCATTTAACAAAAGCAGTCAGTGACCTTGCAAGTGAGGATGCCATCTTTTCATGTGATGTCGGCTCCCCTACATTATGGGCCGCCAGGTATTTAGAAATGAACGGAAAAAGAAGGCTCCTCGGTTCCTTTAATCATGGAACAATGGCCAATGCTCTTCCCCAGGCAATTGGCGCCCAGGCTGCAAAACCAAATTCCCAGGTCATTGCGTTATCCGGAGACGGCGGCTTAACGATGCTGATGGGAGACCTTTTAACCCTTCGCCAGCATAAGCTTCCTGTTAAGGTTGTCGTTTTCAATAACAGCGCTCTTAGCTTTGTGGAACTTGAAATGAAAGCAGCAGGCTATCTCGAAACAGGGACAGGTCTTGATAATCCTAATTTCGCTTCCGTTGCAGAAGCGCTCGGATTAAAAGGAATCAGAGTGGAGGATCCAGGAGATTTGGAGGATGCCCTCAAAATGGCTTTTTCACATGACGGCCCTGTGCTGATTGATGTTCTCGTCAACCGCCAGGAGCTTTCCCTGCCTCCTAAAATTGAATTGGAACAGGCTCATGGTTTCACGCTATGGATGTTAAAGGCTGTTCTAAACGGACACGGAAATGAACTGGTTGAGCTTGCTAAAACTAATTTGTTCCGATAAGACTTAATTTTGTCCAGATTTCAGGTGTTTTCAAGAAAAAAAAAGTTGGGAGAGCAACCAAAGTTTAGGAAAATAGTCTTAATAACATACATGTAAAAAGGAAACGCCAAGTATGGGCGTTTCCTTTTAAGTGCTGGCATTTTGAGCCATTTTCTTCTGATTTTCAATTTCTGTTACCCTCATAACAAAGTATTCTACATTCTTAAACGTCCAGTAAGCCTGCATGAGCCCTCTGTTATAATCCAGCTCTGATCGTCTCTCCTGTTTTTCTGCATATGAGCGGATACTCTGAAGAATCGGCTCCGGATAAGCCAGATAGCTTAAAAAGAGAGAAGTTTCTTCTTTTGAGTATGGAAATTGGCGCTGATAGCTGTAAAACCAGTCCACGCACTCGTCACAGCGAATTGGATACGTTTTAAAGGTTCTGGCGAAAAACTGCAGCATATCATCAATGGGATTTGAATAATGCGCTTTTTCAAAGTTGGTTAAATACGGCTTCCCGTCTCTGTCATAGATAAAGTGGCGGATGGAAAGGCGTCCATGATTCAGCACCATCCTCCCGTTCTCTTTTTCAGCCATTTCTTCCTTCCACTCATTCAGCTTTTCCCTTGCAAACTCAGATGCTCTGGAAACCTCCATATAATAGGTGACAGCCTGGAGTTCAAATGGCGAGAGATACCACTGTTTCTCACATTTTTCTACAAACCGTTCGTAATCATAAATATCTTTATTCCATTTTTTTGTGAGCCTTTCATGATGAAGCTCTGAATCTTTAGCTGTAAAGCTAACTTCCTTCAATGTCCGGCCGTGGAGCAATGCGATTTCTTTAAAAAAGTAATCATGCTTTGAATCACGCTCTTCTTCCTGTTCATCCTGAAACCAAGGCATCAAATAATAATACTGCTGGTTAACAGGCGTCAAATAACTCCCAGCCTGATTTTGATAAACAGGCACCAAATCGGAAAACCCTTTCTGCTGCAGCTCTCCAAGCAGCTCTGGAAAGTAATAATTACGGTTTTCCTTCATTTTTTTTAGTCCGAAAACCCCATGTTTCGTATAAACCTTAAGCAGATTCTGTGTGATTTGTTCAGCAAATTCCGGTTCCATTTGGTATTGGCTCAGGATATTAGAGACTTCTTCCATCATTTGAGTTTCACCACTTATCTTAAGCTTGGTTACATTACTTAACAGAAAAATTCCATAATTAAATGGAAAGTTGATGACTAATATTTTATAAAGGCATATGGCTCCCGCCTTACCTTTTAAACTGAAAGATAAGACAGGAGCCTTTAGGAAATTCTTACGATTTTAGATCTGCATAATCCGGGATATACAAAATAAGTCCTTCATAAACATCCCTGTCAGCTGTCAGCTCATTGACGCGCATCAGCTGCTGAACCGTGATATCATATCGTTCACAGATTGTATCAATGGTTTCTCCCTGCTGAACGATGCACATTTTCACTCTGGAGAATTCCTCTTCATCTTCTCTTGCAAAAATCTTTGTTAAATACAGAGCATTTTCATCTTGGCGAATTCCTTGTTTGGAAGAATCTTCCTTGTCAAAAACGATCGTTGGCTCTGTCTGCTTGTTCGATGGCTCTCTTGCTTCTTCATAGTGATGAACTTCAGAGGCTTCTTCAAAATGATGAACTTCAGAATCTTCATTATAGGATGCCGGTTCTTGTTGTTCATTCGAAAAATGAACTGTTTCTGTATCTGGTGTCTTTTTGACTTCCACCTCAAAAGGTGTATAAAGGTCATTTTCCTCATCATCACGTTCAGAATCATCCATGAAAATTTCCTGATAAGCCTGCTCTTTTTCTTCCTCTGCGATAGGTGCTCTGTACAATGCCGGTTCCTCTTCATAAGAAGCTTCTTCCTGTGCATAAACGGGTGATTCTTGTTCTTTTTCTAACAGGTGATCTTCAGGTGTGTATTCTTCTGCTTGTATCTCTTCTATTTGCTGTCTTGATACACCACTGATCGATAAATCGGCTAAAAGCTTAAGACATCTTTTCTCAGGAATTTCGTAATCAAATGTTTCAATGGTCACATACACTTCTTCAAGGGTCGGAATCCTATTTTTTGGAATTGTAATGTCCACAGGAAAACGGTGTTTTAATTCAGTAATTCCATCTTCTCTTGTTTCCGTTTCATTTACATAGCGAACATTCGCGTACTCAAATACCTCTTCAGACTGATGGTTTTCTGAAATTCTATATTCACCTGTCAGCTGAAGTGCCCCTTTTATCGAAACATACTGATCATGTTCCTGAATGGAGATATCCGGGTCCAACGTGACAGATAGCAATTCATGTACTTCCTGTCCCCTTTGGAACCAGACTGATTCTTCAACTGAAAAACGCAATGCCGAGTCCTGAAGCAATATGTTTTCCTCCTTTCATCCGCCTTGCCTAAACAACAATGACACTACAGATTTATGCGGAAAAACAAAAAAAAAGAACTAAAAAAACCCGGCCATCAGGATTTGACGAGATCCTTTAGACCAGGATTTGCTTCTATTTTAATACTGAAAATGCTTTTTCTGCTGCCTCAATTGTTTTTTGAATATCCTCATCACTGTGAGCAGTAGAAAGGAAAAGTCCCTCAAATTGGGATGGCGGCAAAAAGACGCCATTGTGGGCCATTTCTTTGTAATACTCAGCAAAGAATTCCAGGTTTGATGTGCGGGCTTTTTCATAATTGATGACTTCTTCATCAGTAAAGAAGAAGCCAATCATCGATCCTGCACGATTGATTGTATGCGGAATGCCATGTTTCGATGCAGCTTGTGCAAGGCCTTCTTCCAATTGATCTGCTTTTCTTCGGAATTCCTTGTAGTCATCAGGTGCAAGCTGAGTTAAAGTTTCGTATCCAGCCGTCATAGCAAGAGGATTTCCTGATAAAGTTCCAGCCTGATAAATAGGACCGCTCGGAGCAATCCGTTCCATGATTTCAGCTTTTCCTCCATAAGCTCCGACTGGAAGACCTCCTCCAATCACTTTGCCGAGGCAGGTTAAGTCAGGTGTAACACCGTAGTAACCTTGAGCACAGCTGTAGTCAACACGAAAACCCGTCATGACTTCATCGAAAATCAAGAGGGAGCCATATTCATTGGTGAGCTCGCGCAGACCTTCTAAAAATCCTGGAATAGGCGGCACAACTCCCATATTTCCTGCAACAGGCTCAACAATGACACCTGCGATGTCCTCTCCAAATTCTTTAAACGCATAACGGACACTTTCAATGTCATTGTATGGTACGGCAATAGTATTCTTTGCGATGCCTTCTGGCACCCCAGGGCTGTCAGGAAGTCCGAGTGTTGCAACTCCTGAACCGGCTTTAATAAGAAGGGAATCGCCATGCCCATGGTAGCAGCCTTCGAATTTCAGTATTTTATTGCGGCTGGTATAGCCCCTTGCTAGACGAAGGGCACTCATTGTAGCTTCTGTACCTGAGCTGACCATCCGGACAATGTCAATGGAAGGCACACGCTCGATTACAAGCTCAGCCAGCTTGTTTTCAATCAATGTCGGCGCTCCAAAGCTAGTACCTGATTCAACAACCTTTTTCACGGCTTCCACAACCTGATTATTTGAGTGGCCATGAATCAGCGGTCCCCAAGACAGCACATAATCAATGTATTCATTCCCGTCGATATCATAGATTTTAGATCCTTTTCCTCTTTCCATAAAAATAGGATCCATATTAACTGATCTGAACGCCCGAACAGGACTGTTTACACCGCCCGGCATTAATGTTAAAGCTTCCTGAAAAGCCTTTTTCGATTTTTCATAGCTTCGCATTTCGCATGCCCCCTTTTATTCGTCTTATTGTTCTTTCAGCCAGCGGGCAGCGTCTTTGGAGTAATATGTAATGATTAGGTCTGCACCAGCCCGCTTCATTCCAGTAAACATTTCAAGCACTAAACTTTTTTCATCAATCCAGCCATTGGCAGCTGCTGCTTTTACCATCGCATATTCTCCGCTGACATTATAAGCCACAACAGGCACATTCAAATTATTCTTCACATCACGGATAATATCCAAATATGAGAGAGCTGGCTTAACGATAAGGAAATCTGCTCCTTCCTGGATATCCGATTCTGCTTCTCTCATTGCCTCAAGACGATTGGCAGGATCCATCTGATAGGTTTTTCGGTCACCAAATTGAGGTGTACTATGTGCAGCTTCTCTGAATGGACCATAGAAAGCACTGGAATATTTCACCGCATATGACATAACCGGAATATCTTCAAACCCGTTTTCATCCAGGCCGTGGCGAATTGCCGCTACAAAGCCGTCCATCATGTTAGAAGGTGCAATAATATCCGCACCTGCTTTAGCCTGAGATACAGCCGTCCTTGCAAGCAGATCAAGTGTAGGGTCATTTAATATTTTGCCGTTTTCGACAATTCCGCAATGACCGTGATCGGTATATTGACACAAGCATGTATCCGCAATAACCACGAGCTCAGGGAAAAATTCTTTGATTTGCGAGATGGCCTTTTGAACAATTCCATGATCATGATACGCCTCAGAGCCTACTGCATCTTTATGGTCAGGTACCCCAAATACCATTACAGACTTGATTCCAAGATCCTTTAATTCCTGCATTTCTGCATTTAAATGATCAAGTGATACTTGGAACACTCCTGGCATTGAACTAACAGCATTTCTTTTGTCTTCTCCTTCTACTACAAAGATAGGATAAACAAAATCTTCAGGATGCAATTGTGTTTCGCGTACGAGCGCTCTCATGCTGTCAGTTGTTCTTAAACGGCGATGACGTGCAAATTTTAATTCCATCTACTATTCCTCCTAAAAATGTGCCGCATGCTCGGCGATAATTGTAAGCATATCTTCCATTGTATACCGGGAAGGGACAAGAGCTTTTATACCATAAACTGCGAGTGCTTCTTCTGTAATAGGCCCGATGCAGACATACTGAACATTCATCCGCTTTAAATCTATTCCGTGCTGCTTTATGACCTGCATAAAACCGTCAACTGCTGAAGGGCTTGCGAATGCTGCGTAATCCAGTCTGCCGCTTTCCAGTAATGTGCGGAGCTCCTGTTCTGCTTCCGTATTCAAGATTGTATGGTAAACCATCAGCTCTTTTACAGAAAAACTATTGGAAGTCAGTTCACCAGCTAAAATCTCCCTGGAACGGTTTCCTCTTATGATTAAAACGTGCTCCTGTGTTCCTAAACTCTTTTTCATAGCCTCTGAAAGCTTTTCGGCTGTGTACTCTTCAGGAAGAAGATCTGCCCTTACCCCATATTCTTGAAGCTTGCGGGCAGTTTTTTTTCCAACAGCTGCAACCTTAAGAGTTTCAGGGATCAATCTGTTTCCCTGAGCTTTCTCAAGATGGCTGAAAAAATAGCGGACCCCATTGGCACTTGTAAAAACTAGCCATTGATAGTCTTCAAGCTTCCGAAGCTCCTGATTAATTTCTTCCGCATTGGCTGGAGGTTCAAAGGACAAAAGCGGAATGATCACAGCTGTTCCCCCTTTTGCCTCAACCTCTCTTGCAAAAGGGACCGCCTGCTCCCTTGCCCTTGTAATCAGAACTACTTTTCCTTGAAGAGGGCTTTTTTCAATCATGACTCGTCTAGCTCGTTCCTAACCTGTTCGATCAAAGCCTTCGCGCCTTTTTTCTCTAATCCTTCTGAAATTGTTTTTCCAAGCTGAAGCGGGTTTTCTCCCTGCTGAGTATCCTTGTAAATAACTTTTCCATCCGGTGATGCGATCAATGCTGACAGTGTAACTGTTCTGCCATTAACGGCGGCATAGCCTGCTATCGGTACCTGGCAGCTGCCGTTCATTTGGTTTAAGAAAGTTCTCTCTGCATCAACTGCAAGTTTTGTTTCATCATGATTAATCATTTTCAAAGCATCCAGAAGCTCTTCATCGTTTTGACGGCATTCAATAGCAAGCGCGCCCTGCCCAACTGCCGGCAGACAAATTTCAGTATCAAGGAACTCTGTAACAATTTCCCTGCTCCATCCCATACGGGCAAGCCCTGCTGCCGCAAGAATGATGGCATCGTATTCTTCATTTTTCAGTTTTTCAATACGGGTATCAATATTGCCTCTGATCCATTTAATTTCGAGATCCGGCCGATAAGCTAAAAGCTGCGAGCTTCTTCTTAATGAGCTCGTCCCAATGACAGCCCCCTCAGGAAGTTCATCAAGCCTCAAGTGATCCTTTGAGATCAATACATCTCTATGATCCTCTCTTACAGGTGTACAGCCGATAATGAGCCCTTCAGGAAGCTGTGAGGGCATATCCTTCATACTATGGACAGCCATGTCTATTTCGCCGTTTAAAAGAGCCTGTTCGATTTCTTTTACAAACAGCCCTTTTCCTCCAACTTTGGATAACGTTATATCTAGGATCTTATCTCCCTTAGTCACGATCTCTTTCACTTCAAATTCAAATGGCGCACCCGATTTCTTCAACTGCTTAATGACCCAGTTGGTTTGGGTAATGGCGAGCTTGCTTCTTCTGGAACCAACAATGATTTTTCTCATAACGATCCTCCAAACTTGCTTATGGCAAACGAATATTTTGGCTGCTGCATCTTAAAACCAGTGAAATCTGGACAGGCTGCCAAATAGAAAAAAATTGATTAATAGAATGAGAAATGAGGCCGCATTCCATAAAGCAATGGTTCTGCCCTGAAGTTCTTTCACTATTTTGTTATATAAATAAAAGCTGTACACAATTAATACAGTGAATGAACCGAGTACCTTTGTGTCATACCAATGAAAGTCATCAAGCTTAATATAAGCCCATATAGCACCTAAAATCAGACTGAGCAAAAGCATTGGAACAGCAATGACATTCAAAATATATGCAACCCGGTCAAGCTTTGACAAATCCTCAATCCTGAGCAGCCTCTTTCCCCATTTCTTCTTTTTCAGCAAATCATATTGCAAAAGGTAGAGCAGGGAAAAAACGAAGCTTATGGAAAAGGCTCCATAGGATAAAATAGCCATTGTGATATGTATGATGGACAACTCAGAAATCAGCTGATCGGATAGCGCGCCTGACTGGCTTTGAGTCAAGGCAAATGTATGAATGGCCATCATGAAAAACCCGATCAGATTCGTAAAAAACAAGATAAAATCGATTCTTAAAAAACGGTTAAGCAAGAGCGAAAAAGTGATAAGAACCCAAGTATAAAAATAGAGTCCTTCCACTATATTCAAGACAGGAAATTTGCCTGTATGAATCATCTCGTAAAACAAAAAAATTGTTTGCATCACCCAAACAACCGAAAGCAACCAGAAGGCACTCCGATTGGCCTTCCGGTTGTTATGAAGAAAATCTATAAAATAAAATAGAACACTAATAGCATAAATGATAATGGTCAGTTCATTTAACCTTGAAAGGTTCATCTCAATCATAAAGCCGATTCCTTTCTTTTATGATTGAACAGAAACATCGCCATTAATCTTGCTTGAGGCTATCGTTTCAAGCTGTTCTTCCTTTATCTTTTGAAGTTCTGCTGCTTCCTCAATATCAAAGATCTTTTTGAACAAAGCAAGAGAGTCATCAGCATCCGGTTCTGCAGCCAGTTCTTTCACTTTTAGTATCGGATCCCGCAAAAGCTGGTTAATAATGCTTTTCGTATGTTTGTTAAGCAATTTTTTTTCCCGTTCTGTCAGATTCGGCATCTTTCTTTCAATGCTTTCCATTGTTTCCGTCTGAATGTTTAAAGCTTTCTGTCTAAGAGCGGAAATGACAGGGACAACACCTAGCGTTTTCAGCCAGTTTTTAAATTCTATAATTTCAGCTTCAATCATTAGGCCCACTTCTTCAGCAGCTGTTTTCCGCTCCTGCAGATTGGAATCAACAATACCTTCCAAATCGTCAATGTCATAGAGGAAGATACTTTCCAGTTCGTCAAGTGCAGGATCAAGATCACGCGGAACAGCAATATCCACCATGAACAAGGGCCGTCCTTTTCGTGTACGTTCTATTTCCGTCATTAGTTCTTTCGTAATCACATAATCCTTCGAACCAGTTGAACTGATCAGTATATCTGCTTCAGCAATAGCTGCTTTCAGTTCGCTCATTTCTCTGGCTTCACCTTTAAATTTTTCTGCTAGCAATTCTGCTTTTTCATAGGACCGATTCATAACGGTTACCTTGCAAGCTCCGCTTCCATGAAGATTCTTTGCAGCGAGTTCACCCATTTTCCCGGCACCGAGGATCAGAATATGCTTGGAAGTCAAATCGCCAAAGATTTTCTTGGCTAATTCAACTGCCGCATAGCTGACCGAAACAGCACTTGATCCAATATCCGTTTCAGAATGGCCTCTTTTTGCAAGAGTCACTGCTTCCTTAATTAAGTGATTCAGGACGGTGCCTGTTGTATGGAGCTCTTGCCCCTGCATAAAACTTGTTCGCACCTGTCCTAAAATTTGGGTTTCCCCAAGTATCATGGAATCAAGACCGCATGCTACCCGGAAAAGATGCTCCACTGCACCTTCATTTTCAAAAAAAGATAAAAACGGAGAGAACTCTTCCATAGGAATTTGAAACCAGTCAGAGAGGAAGGCTTTCAAATAATAGCGTCCCGTATGAAGCTGATCCACAACTGCATAGATTTCTGTCCTGTTGCAGGTAGAGACAATTATATTTTCTAAAACGCTTTTTTGCGTTTTTAATGTATTCATTGCTTCCCCGATCTCTTCGGGATTAAAGCTGAGCTTTTCTCGAATTTCGACAGGGGCCGTTCTATGATTTAATCCAACGACAAGAACATGCATTTTCTTTTTGGTACCCCCCATTTACAGAAGTCATTATTTATATTATAACATGATAGGGAAGAGTTCTTTTTAAAAAATGTGAACAAAGAATGAAGCTTTGTGAAATAGGTAACAAACTTTTTCTCTTATTCAATACTCAACAATTAGAGTATCAAAAACAAGGGATTTAACGCAAGCAGAGTGTACTACATAACGAGGTGAAGGAATGAAAAAAACAACTGTTTTTCCTGCATACTTCCTGCTAGGAATCGGAGCTTACTTTTTGCTGCAAAAGATGAATATTCAGCTGATACCAGAGCAAAACAGTTGGCAAACCCTGCTCGCATTATTCGGGTTTCTATTTCTTCTGCAGGCTTTTACAGAAAAAGACCATTCATTTTTAATGCCAGGCTTTATTTTATTTGGTTTGGGGCTGCATTTCCATATGGCTGGCCGCTATGATTTTTGGCCGGATCATCCCGCAGCTATTACTCTCATTATTGGCATTAGCCTATTAATCCATGCAATAAAAACCAAAAATGGATACTTTCAGGGAGTTATCATTCTTTTAGTTGGTTTGTTTCTGCATTTTTTCAATCAAATTTTCAAATCAGCAGGACAGATTCAAAAAGGAATGGAAACGGTCCAAAATTTTTGGCCCGCAGTACTCTTGTTAGCAGGGGTATTCCTGTTATGGAAAAGAAAAAGATAGGAAAATGGACATCAGCCGGTAAATGGCTGATGTTTTTTTATCCTTGGGCTGTTTTCGAAAAAGATTGTTGCTATTCGTATGGGTTTCGAAAACTCATGAAGAGCTTCAGTGAACAATTGCGGAAAATCTGATGTTGATGTAACCCTTGTTTATACAACCCCAATTGCAATTTCACTCATGTATTATATGTATGCGGCCAAGCAGATGTCAAAAGAACAATTTGAAGAGGGCTAAAAGAATTGAAATCCTTTAATAACAAAAAAAGTACCCTGCTAAAGCGGGAGAGTTATCCGATCCGCTTGATTCAGCAAAGTTTTTTCCAAGTAAGCAGGAATCATAATAAGTATTACGCTTTTCCTTCCTGTACATAAAAAAGCTAAAAAAACGCCTGAGAGATCTCAGCCGTTTTTCGCATTGATTGCTTTGTGTATTTCTGCCCAAGCTTCTTCTTTTCCATGACCTGTTTCGGAGGAAAAGAGGACCATGGGATCACCTTTTACCAAATCCAGATCTTCCTTTATCACCTTTAAATGCTTTTGCCATTTCCCTTTAGGGATTTTATCTGCTTTTGTGGCAACCACAATCACCGGCAAATCATAATGTTTGATAAAGCCATACATCATGATATCATCCTTTGAAGGCGGATGTCTGAGATCAACGAGCTGAATAACTGCTGCAAGCTGCTCACGGCTTGTCAAATAGGTCTCAATCATTCTGCCCCAGGCATCTCTTTCGGATTTTGAAACTTTCGCATAACCATATCCGGGTACATCTACAAAATGCAGTGCTTCGTTGATAATGTAAAAATTGAGTGTTTGTGTTTTTCCGGGTTTTGATGACGTTCTTGCCAGGCTTTTGCGATTAATCATTTTGTTAATAAACGATGACTTACCCACATTGGATCTGCCTGCAAGAGCAATTTCCGGAAGGTCAACCTCCGGGTATTGCTCAGGTTTAACGGCGCTGATCACAATGTCTGAACTTGTTACTTTCATTTCATTTCTCCTGTCAATGCATGCTTTAATACTTCATCAAGATGTGAAACCAAGATAAACGTTAATCCTTCTCTTACACTTGGCGGAATATCGTCAAGGTCCTTCTCATTTTCTTTTGGAAGAATAATGGTTTTCAGCCCGGCACGATGTGCACTTAAAGATTTCTCCTTCAGCCCTCCGATTGGAAGAACTCGGCCTCGCAGAGTGATTTCTCCCGTCATGCCAACTTCCTTTCGTACAGGTCTGCCTGTAAGTGCTGAGATTAAAGCTGTTGCCATTGTAATCCCTGCAGATGGGCCATCCTTTGGCACAGCGCCTTCCGGTACGTGAATGTGGATATCATTTTTTTCATTAAATTCCGGATCTATGTTGAGCTCTTTAGCCTTTGAGCGGATAAAGCTGAATGCCGCTTGAGCCGATTCCTTCATCACATCGCCAAGTTTTCCAGTAAGGATAAGCTTGCCTTTACCTGGTGAAAGGGATACTTCAATAGACAGAGTATCTCCTCCAACTGTTGTATAAGCAAGACCTGTAGCTACGCCAACTTGGTCTTCAAGCTCAGCCTGACCGTAGCGGAAATTTTCCTTGCCGAGATAAGAAGCGAGGTTTTTTGCCGTTATGACAATTTTCTTTTTATCCTCTGATACAATCTGCCTCGCTGCTTTTCTGCAAACGGCAGCAAGCTGGCGCTCAAGGGATCTGACACCGGCTTCCCTTGTATAATAGCGGATAATATTTTGAATAGCCTCTTCTTTCATTTGCAGATTGGCTTTTCGAAGACCGTGTGCTTCCAGCTGTTTCGGAAGCAAATGATCTTTAGCAATTTGAATTTTTTCAAGCTCAGTATAGCCGGCAATCGTGATAATTTCCATTCTGTCACGAAGCGGGCCAGGTATCGTTGCCAGATTGTTCGCTGTTGCAATAAACATGACTTTTGAAAGGTCATACGTTTCTTCTATGAAATGATCACTGAAGCTGCTGTTTTGTTCAGGGTCAAGAACTTCAAGGAGCGCAGATGATGGATCGCCTCTGAAGTCATTGGACATTTTATCAATTTCATCAAGGAGAAATACCGGGTTGATGGTACCTGCTTTCTTAATCCCCTGAATAATCCGGCCAGGCATAGCTCCTACATAAGTTCTTCTGTGCCCGCGTATTTCGGATTCATCGCGCACTCCGCCAAGCGAAACCCGGACGAAATTCCGGTTCAGCGATTTTGCAACAGACCTGGCCAATGACGTTTTACCAACTCCTGGAGGACCTGCAAGGCAAAGAATTGGGCCCTTAAGTGAATTCGTCAATTTTTGTACAGCGAGGTATTCGAGTACCCGCTCCTTCACTTTTTCAAGACCATGATGATCTTTTTCAAGAATTTCTTCTGCCACTTTAAGATCAAGACGATCTTCCGTAGCTTTAACCCATGGCAATGAGATCAGCCAATCGATATAATTTCTGATCACAGCACTTTCTGCTGAGCTGGAAGGAACTTTCTCGTAGCGATCCAGTTCTTTTAAGGCCGTTTCTTTTACATGTTCAGGCATTTGAGCTGCCTCGATCTTCTCACTAAGCGAAGAAACTTCTCCAGTTTTGCCCTCTTTATCGCCAAGTTCCTTCTGAATGGCCTTCATCTGTTCGCGAAGGTAATATTCCTTCTGCGTGCGCTCCATAGAGCGTTTTACTCTCTGTCCAATCTTTTTCTCAAGTTGAAGCACTTCTTTTTCGTTATGAATAATATCAATGACTTTATTCAGCCGTTCCTTTACATCAACTGTTTCAAGAATATCCTGCTTTTCCTTCAGTTTTAAAGGAAGATGAGAAGCGATGATATCAGCCAGTCTCCCCGGCTCATCAATATCTGCTACAGTTGCATACGTTTCTGAAGAAATCTTCTTGGAAAGCTTTATGTACTGTTCAAAGTATTCCAGAAGTGTCCGCATTAAGGCATCATTTTCTGCATCCTTTGCCATTTGCTCTGTAAAAGTGGAAATGGTAACTGAATACGCTTCATCGTCTTCGATAAATTGTTCGATTTTCCCTCTTTGCAGCCCTTCAACAAGGACCCGAATTGTTCCGTTAGGGAGCTTAAGCATCTGCTTAATTTTTGTGTAAGTCCCTATTTGATAAATATCTTCTTCTTTTGGTTCATCTATGGATATTTCCTTTTGGGTTGTCAAAAAGATCGTATGATCATTAATCATCGCCTTCTCAAGCGCCTGTACTGATTTTTCTCGTCCTACATCAAGATGAAGCACCATTGTCGGATAAACCAACAAGCCTCTTAACGGTAGGAGGGGAACGGTAATTTGATTCTCATTTGCCATCCCTATACACCTCCATCACTTTCATTAAATCCTGTCTTTTTGTCTGCTTTAACACATCTGAGTTTAGGAAAAGAGCCTTTAGATATCTTGTACAATTCTATCCTATTCTCCATACAGTGTCTATTTGAATGTTTACAAGTTCAAGCTTTGTAGGTAGTATACCCTTTATAAGACGAATGAAAAAGAAATGGTTCGCTGAGTTCTCTCAAAATGAAAGGGAAAGGAACCCAATAGTCGCATCATTTAAGGATTTTTGATTAACCCGTTAGAATGAGAGCTGTAATGAAAAAAAGTCTGACTGCGATCAAACCGCAAATCAGACTCCCTGCAAATCTGCCTTTATACTGATTCCTGCTGTGGAAATACAGTACTCGAAGGTAATATGGGCTGAATTTTCTCTGTTGGCGGACTTACTAGAGCAAGGTCAAAAACTTCCTGCAGGTGATCGACTGGAATTATTTTAACCCCCGGAATGTCTGCCAATACACTTTGCATGTTTTCAGCTGGAATAATCACGGTTTTGGCTCCAGCAAGTTTTGCTGCTTTAATTTTTGGAATGACACCGCCGATTGGTTTTACATGCCCATGGATACTGATTTCACCGGTCATTGCTACGGTATGATCTATTGGAAGCTTATGAATCGCTGAGAATATGCCTGTTGCCATTGCTATTCCTGCAGAAGGGCCATCAATTGGGATGCCCCCTGGAAAGTTTACGTGAATATCATAATCCGATGCCTTTATTCCCATAGAGCGAAGAACCGTAATGACATTTTCAATAGAGCCTTTCGCCATACTCTTTCTCCTGAGGGATTTGCTTCGGTCGCCAATACTCTCTTCTTCAACAATTCCGGTGATGTTGACAGTGCCTTCATCCTTAGCAGGGATAACAGTCACCTCTATCTCAAGCAGCGATCCGCTGTTTGGACCATGCACAGCTAGACCATTTACTAATCCGATCATCGGTTCTGAGCCGATTTTTCGTTCGTGTCTTGGCGTCAGCTGGCTTGATTGTACGACCCATTCGATATCTTCCATCGTCAGTTCACTGCGATCTTCTGTAAGAGCCATTCCTGCAGCAATTTGAATCATATTGACCACTTCGCGGCCATTGCGGCAATAAGACGTTAATCTCTCAATACTATTTTCACTGACTGTCATATTCATTTTTATAGCGCCTTTTTTTGCAACTATTGCTAATTCCGCCTGCTCCAAGTCTCTGAAAAACACCTCTACACACCTGGATCTGATAGCCGGAGGTATTTCGTTCGGTGTTCTTGTCGTTGCCCCGATCAAACGGAAGTCTGCAGGGAGCCCATTCTGAAATATATCATTTATATGTGCCGGAATATTTGAATTTTCTTCATTATAATACGCGCTTTCAAGAAAAACCTTGCGATCCTCCAATACCTTTAGAAGCTTATTCATTTGAATAGGATGAAGCTCTCCTATCTCATCAATGAAAAGCACGCCTCCATGAGCATTTGTGACAGCTCCCTGTTTCGGCTGAGGAATACCGGCTTGCCCCATAGCGCCTGCTCCCTGATAGATTGGGTCATGAACAGAACCAATCAGCGGATCTGCTATACCTCTCTCATCAAACCGAGCCGTCGTTGCATCAAGTTCCACAAAAACGGAATCCAATTTAAAAGGAGATTTGAAATTTTTCTTAGCTTCTTCCAGCACCAATCTTGCCGCGGCTGTTTTTCCTACTCCAGGTGGTCCATAAACAATGACATGCTGAGGATTTGGTCCGCAAAGGGCGGCCTTTAATGCTTTAATTCCATCTTCCTGCCCGACAATGTCTGAAAATGTTTTTGGACGAACGCGTTCAGCCAGAGGCTCTGAGAGCTTAACTGATCTCATTTTGCGAAGCTGTTCCATTTCTTTTTTGGACTCTCTATCAATCGATACCTTTTGAGACCGCTGGTTCTTCAAGAGATTCCAAAAATAAAGTCCGATAATAATCCCAAAAAATAATTGTACAAAAAGCGCTATACCCGTCCAGCTCATAATAACCCTCCCGTTACAGTTTCTTCTATGTAAAAAGGCTTTTGTGATGAAGCGATATTTAATTGATAGTATCTCCGAGGGAAGATAGGAATAAACCTTTTATATAGAGGTTATTTGACGGCCTGATCAGCTAATTTATTCCAGAAGAAAGAAATACTTGATCGGTTTTGGTTGAGGCTATTGCTTTTGTACAAACACAAAAAAGCCTGAATAAAAAGTTCATTCAGGCTTTTTTTAGTATTCATTATGCAGAAGTTTTCGTATCTTTTTCAACGATCGTGCCGTCATTCAAAACTAATTTTGGAGGCGTTTGATTGGCCACTGTATCAGCTGTAATGACACATTTGTTAATGTCCTCACGGGATGGAAGTTCAAACATCACATCAAGCATAATGCCTTCAATGATGGAACGCAGTCCTCGGGCACCGGTTTTACGTTCAATAGCCTTTTTCGAAATTTCGGTGAGAGCTTCGCTTTCAAATTCAAGTTCAACTCCATCCAGATCAAGCATTTTTTGATATTGCTTAACCAAGGCGTTCTTAGGTTTTGTAAGGATTTCAACAAGAGCTCCTTCATCAAGAGGCTCAAGGCTTGCAATAACCGGTAAACGTCCGATAAATTCCGGGATCAATCCGAATTTCAGAAGATCCTCAGGAAGAACTTTTGAAAGAAGCAGTTTTGTGTCTAATTCTTCATGCTTATTATCAGTGCCGAAACCAATGACTTTTCTGCCAAGACGGCGCTTAATAATTTGTTCAATCCCATCAAATGCTCCACCGCAAATGAAGAGAATATTGGTTGTATCAATTTGAATGAATTCTTGGTGAGGGTGCTTTCTTCCGCCTTGTGGCGGTACACTTGCAACAGTTCCTTCTAAAATTTTCAAGAGAGCCTGCTGGACACCTTCACCGGAAACATCACGTGTAATCGATGGATTCTCTGATTTACGGGCAACTTTATCGATTTCATCGATATAGATGATTCCCTTTTCAGCTTTTTCAACATCATAATCTGCTGCCTGAATTAATTTCAGAAGGATGTTTTCTACATCTTCACCGACGTAGCCAGCTTCAGTAAGTGAAGTTGCATCTGCGATAGCAAATGGAACATTCAATATACGTGCAAGAGTTTGAGCAAGCAATGTTTTACCGCTTCCTGTCGGCCCAATCATTGCAATATTACTCTTAGAAAGTTCTACTTCGTCAATTTTGCTATTGGAATTAATCCGTTTATAGTGATTATAAACAGCAACAGCAAGTGATTTTTTGGCTTGATCCTGGCCGATAACATACTCATCCAGAATTTCGCGAATTTCTGTTGGCTTTGGTACGTCTTTAAATTCTACTTCTTCTTCAGTACCCAATTCCTCTTCAACGATTTCCGTACAAAGCTCGATGCACTCATCGCATATATATACACCAGGTCCTGCTACTAGCTTGCGGACTTGGTCCTGAGTCTTTCCGCAAAACGAACACTTCAACTGACCTTTTTCGTCATTAAATTTAAACATTGTTTCACCCCTTGTATCTTTATCTCTGGACGAGCATCCCAATCGAATGGCAAAGAATAATATTCTGCTGACAAAACCTATGCTGATTCTTTTAAATCACAAACAGGTTTACCGAATAAGAAGCCCGGTTAGAAACGAAAAACAGGTATGTATTGCATTTTACCATAAGTAAGACTGGGAACGTTAGTTAAACGATGCGGCGATTTTTACTATGTATGGCTCTTAATTATACTACCCAAAATTAAAAAGAAAAAACATTATTTGTCATAAGTTACAAATTGTATGCACAGTCATTTTCTTTTATGCCATAATCAGGAGGCTTGCACCAAATTTTGTTCTGTCTGCATATGTATAGCTGTTCGTTTGCCCTGCTCATGACTGAATAATTGAAACAATCATAATAGAAGCATTAAACAATTTTCTTATTAAGACTTCTTTTTGAAACGTTTGCTGTTAATCATATCTTATCGCTCACGCTGAAATTAGCTGCATCTTTTTTTAAGGCTGTTTTCGCATAGACTATCCGTAAAAGCATTTATAACCATTTTGCCTTGCTTCGTTGCATCTTTTCTTAAAGTTCCATCCAAATTATGGTAGATTTAAAAGAAATACATGGTGAAAAGCAACAAATTCAAGAGCTCCTTAGAAAATGAACTGCAGCAAAGTTTAAAAAAAGAGCCTTATAAAACAAGGCACGAGCAACTCGCGCCTTGTTTCTTTATTATATTATGCAATAACCAGGTGGTTTTCTACAAGAAAATTAGCTCGAGGTTTTCTGCAATAAAATCGAATTAGTTGTTTTCAACAAGAAAATCAATTGCTTTGCGGATTTTCAGGTCTTCTTTCACAGCATCAGTAGAACCAAGTGCTTGTGTTAAGCTTTCTACTGGCATGTTGTACATTTCAGCCATTTTAGAAAGCTCGCTGTTCACTTCTTCATCAGAAGCTTCGATCTTTTCAGCTTGAGCAATAGCTTCAAGTGTCAGGTTGAATTTAACGCGTTTCGCTGCATCTTCCTGCATTTGCTGTTTAAGCGCATCTTCGTCTTGTCCAGAGAATTGGAAGTACAATTCAAGGTTCATTCCTTGCATTTGAAGGCGCTGTTCGAATTCTTTCATCATACGGTCAACTTCTGAATTGATCATAGCTTGAGGAATTTCAACTTCTGCATTTTCAGCCGCTTTTTCTACTAGCTGATCGCGAAGTTTGTTTTCTGATTCTGTTTTTTTGCTTTCTTCAAGACGCTCTCTTGTTTTTGCTTTTAGCTCATCAAGAGTTTCCACTTCATCGTTAACGTCTTTTGCAAACTCATCATCAAGAGCAGGAAGCTCTTTTGATTTGATTTCATGGATTTTCACTTTGAATACTGCCGGTTTTCCAGCAAGTTCTTCTGCATGGTATTCTTCAGGGAAGTTTACTTCAACCTCTTTTTCTCCGCCTGTTTCAAGACCGATCAGCTGCTCTTCAAATCCTGGGATGAAAGTGTTTGAGCCAATTTCAAGAGAATAGTTCTCAGCTTGTCCGCCTTCGAAAGCTTCTCCATCAACAAATCCTTCAAAATCAATGACAACTGTATCGCCTTCAGCAATTTGGCCTTCTTCTTTTACAACAAGTTCAGCGTTGCGCTCTTGAAGGCTTTTCAGTTCATTATCGATGTCTTCATCAGTTACTTCAGCACTTTCTTTCTCTACTCCAAGACCTTTATAGTCGCCTAGTTTCACTTCAGGTTTCACTTCAACCTTAGCTGTGAAAATAAGGTTTTGGCCTCTTTCAATTTGGTCGATGTCAATTTCCGGACGGTCGATTGGCTCGATTCCAGTTTCATCAATTGCTTTCGGATATTCCTGCTGCAATACGATATCAACAGCATCCTGGTAAAGTGATTCTACACCAAAACGCTTCTCGAATAAGCTGCGCGGCACTTTGCCTTTGCGGAATCCAGGAATTGATACTTGCTGAACTACCTTTTTAAAAGCTTCGTCAAGGGCAATTTCAAATTGAGCAGCATCTACTTCAACTGTTAGTTTCCCTTGATTTCCTTCTAGTTTTTCCCATTTTGCAGTCATGTATTTCCCTCCAAAAATCTATAAAATATGTAATAATGTCCTCATTAGACAAAGATCCTTTAAGTAAATCTAAAAGATTATTTGTTATGTATTCAGTGGACATGAAGCTTCCATCATAATATGAAACCATTTCATTATACCATAGAATGTTTTTCTTTCAACCTATCCGCCTTTTTTTCTTATTAAATGGCAATGGCCATCCAAAAGGAAAAAAAGCATAATGAAATCATTGTTCCTTTTCGTAAAAGTAGGACATTTCTTCAACCTTTTCAATTTTTTCAACGGCTTCTCTTAAACGAAACCCGGAAATTTCATAAATTTCTTCTACTTCTTCATAGCCCAGTTCAATGCCATGAAATCCATAGCCTACTTTATGAAGGGCAGCTGCCCACAGAGATGCTTCCGGGGGTTCTGGGAGAAGCGGAAACAATACATATAGATGGCGTATCCATAATTCTTTCACAGCTTCAAAAAGAGTGGGATTCTCATTGCCGAGTGTATCATCGAGCAAATTCAGGACCTTTTTAGTAAATGGCAGATCGGAAATATCATTTAAATCAGCAGGGATAACTGATAGGCTTTCTCCAAATTTATAAATGGTTACCTCTTTTGCCAGTTCGTTCTCCATAAATAGCTGCAGAACCATTGTTTTAATCACAGGATGCGCTCTTGGTTCCTCCAGCAATGACTTAAGCGTATCCATATGCTTTACGAGATTCCGGTCTCTCAGCGATTGGATATATTGGATTTGCTGATTGGGATCTTCCATAAAAACATTGGAACTCATCCAGTTTTCAAATTCCGGCTCTTCCTCTTCTATATCAAAATCACCAGATTGATTCATTTTCCTGCTAAAATCAAGGAGCTTGTAAAATTGCTCAGCACTTTCTGCAGGAATCTGATTCTCCTGAAGAACGGCTTCAATTGTCAGCTGGACTTCTTCATATTCTCTAAGCTGAATAAGAATGGTCAAATATACTTGGAGCACAGTAAAGTAGTGGCCAATATCTTCGTTCAGCATTTGTTTGCAAACCTGTTTTGCTTCTTCAAGCTCCCCCATTTCCATTAAACACAGGGCAATGCCAAGATGAATTTCAGCTTTATCTTCATCCATATGCTTAGCCTCTGAAAAAAACTCAAGCGCTTCTTGGTAGTGCTTGCTTTTTAGTGCTTCCATTCCTTTGTCAATCAGGCGCTCCTTCAAGTTGGGGAATGGGATAATTTTTTTATGTTTGTCATTTTTCATGACTCTGGACCAACTCCAAAGAGATATTTGCCTTCAAGTTTACCAATCACCTAAACGGAAAACAAGCACAGGTGTTTATACCCATGCTTGTTTTTCCGATTCGTATTGTGAAATGTTTTTTTCATATAATAGGGTATAGGCGATTTCATCTCTCCCATTCAGGAGCATATCTTTCCAGTGAGGATCTATTTCGAATGAAGCTGTAAGGCCGCTTTCATCCCAAATTGTTTGGTCCACAAGGTTGACCGTTAAGGAATATTCTTTCCCTTCTGCTTTTCTCATAAGCTCGATTACTTTTTCCCTCGGCAGTTTTACGGGAAGCATTCCATTTTTTAAACAATTTTGATGAAAAATATCTGCAAAGGAAGGTGCGATAATGACACGAAAACCATAATCCGAGAGAGCCCAAGGCGCATGCTCCCTAGAAGAACCGCAGCCGAAATTCTCTCCTGCAAGCAAAATCGTCGCACCTTCGTACAACGGCTGATTTAATTCAAATTCATGGTTCAGATTCCCATGCTGTTCATAGCGCCAATCAAAAAAAGCATATTTTCCGTAACCCGTTTTCTCGATGCGCTTTAAAAATTGCTTTGGAATGATTTGATCTGTATCTACGTTATCTCTATTTAATACTGCTGCTTTCCCTTCATGAATTTGAAATGGATTCAATGGAAGTACCTCCCTTTATTTTTCGGATGTCTGTAAACCTGCCGAAGATAGCAGCTGCAGCAGCCATAACAGGACTCACCAAATGGGTTCTTGCCCCTTTCCCCTGTCTGCCTTCGAAGTTCCTGTTTGATGTGGACGCACACCTTTCTCCTTCGGGAACAACATCATCATTCATGCTCAGACACATGCTGCAGCCCGAATTTCGCCATTCAAAACCTGCGTTAAGAAAAATCTTGTCCAACCCTTCTTCCTCGGCTTTTCGTTTAACAGATTGAGAACCGGGAACAACAATTGCCCGTACACCAGGCGATACCTTTCTCCCTTGCACAAAGTCAGCAGCTTCGCGCAAATCATTTAAACGGGAATTCGTACAGGAGCCAATAAACACATGCTGAATTGGGATTTCTTCCATCGGGGTGCCAGGAACCAGATTCATATAATGATAGGCTCTTTTTGCCTCCATTTTTTCTTCTTCAGAATGAAAGTATTCTGCAGAAGGCACTTGCTCATCAACTGGAATCACCATCCCAGGATTTGTACCCCACGTAACCATCGGGGAAATTTCTTCTCCTTTTATATAGAAGGAGCGGTCATATACAGCACCTTCGTCTGATTTTAATTTTCCCCATTCGCCCACCGCTTTTTCAAATTCCTCGCCTTTCGGTGCATATTTCCTTCCTTTAATGTAAGAATAGGTTGTTTCATCAGGTGCAATAAGTCCTGCTTTTGCTCCGGCTTCAATAGACATATTGCAGATCGTCATCCGTTCATCCATAGAGAGGTTTTCGATCACTTCGCCTTTAAACTCAATAACATGGCCGGTTCCGAATTTAATACCGTATTTTCCTATAATGTAAAGAATGACATCTTTTGCTGTAACGCCATGCTGTAAACTGCCATCCACCCTGATTTCAATCGTTTTAGGTTTTTGCTGCCATAGGGTTTGAGTGGCCAGCACATGCTCTACTTCACTTGTTCCTATTCCAAAGGCAAGAGCTCCAAAGGCACCATGAGTAGAAGTATGACTGTCTCCGCAGACGATTGTTTTTCCAGGCTGTGTCAGACCAAGCTCTGGCCCGATAATATGAACGATCCCCTGATCTTCGCTTTCAAGGTCTGCTAAAGGCACTTGAAACTCCCTGCAATTTTTTTCAAGGGTGGATACTTGTTTTCTTGCTGTCTCGTCACTGATTACATTGCGGTTAAGGGTTGGAATGTTATGATCCATCGTTGCAAAAGTGCGGTCAGGCCTCCTTACCTTCCTACCATTTATTCTTAATCCTTCAAACGCCTGAGGAGAGGTTACTTCATGAATTAAATGCAAATCAATATACAGGAGATCCGGTACTCCCTCTTCATGGTGAACCACATGCTGATCCCAAATTTTTTCTACCATTGTACGCTTCTTCACTTCACTCTCCCCTTCCTTCATTTGATATTCTCTAATAGGTATAGGCTGTTTTCGCAAAGATTGTTTTTTTAGTACATGTTTTTTTCACGCATTTAGACTAGTTTCGGGGCATCTTTTCTTAAAGTTTTTGCCATCCCGATGGTTTCCAGGAATAGATATATGGTCATTAGGAACAAAGTTTAAGAAAAGAGCCTGGGTATAAAACCGCCCCCTTATAAAAGGGGGCATCTGTTTTGATAGTTTTAAGCGTAAGCTTCCATGATACTTAGGATGGCATCATTATCTGCAATGCACACTTTTACTTCTTCTATCATCTGTTGAGTTGTCAAGACTCCTGCATTTCCTTTAGCAAGGTCAGACGTTAATTTTCCTCCGTCCAGCACCCGCTCTACTGCATTTTCAATAACTTCCGCTTCCGCTTCCAACCCGAAAGACATCCTGAGCATCATGGCTGCCGATAAAATCATAGCCAGCGGATTGGAAAGGTTTTTTCCTGCAATGTCCGGGGCCGATCCATGGACAGGCTCATACAGATGAAGACCGCCTTCAGAAAGACTTGCTGAAGGAAGCATTCCAAGAGAACCGGTTAATACGGAAGCCTCATCGCTCAGAATATCTCCGAACATATTTTCAGTAACAATGACATCAAACTGTGAAGGGTTCTTCAGAAGCTGCATGGCAGCATTATCGACAAGCATATGCTCAAGGGTCACTTCCGGAAATTCCTTGCTGATCTCTTCAGCTGTTTCGCGCCACATTCTGCTGGATTCAAGGACGTTCGCTTTATCAACAGAAGTAACCTTTTTTCTTCTTGTTTGTGCCATTTCAAATGCTGTTTTTATGATCCGCCGCACTTCTTTTTTACTATAAAATAGCGTATCTACTGCAGACTCTTCTCCTTTTGTAAATTGGCGTTCGCTCGGCTTGCCAAAATACAATCCCCCTGTTAGCTCCCTTACGATTACCATATCAACGCCATTTACGACTTCCCTTTTAAAAGGGCTATGGTCAGCAAGGCTTTCGTATGCTTTCACTGGACGGATATTCGCATATAAATTCAGTTCTTTTCTTAGTTTTAGAAGGCCTTTTTCAGGTCTCAGCTCCGGACTGTTTTCTTCCCATTTAGGTCCGCCGACTGCTCCTAAGAGGACAGCATCACTCTTTTTGCATATTTCAAGTGTTTCAGAAGGAAGAGGCTCCCCTGTGTGATCAAGGGCATCTCCCCCAATACGGCCGTATTGAAAAGTGAAGGTGTGATGATATTGCTCACCAATGGCCTTTAAAATTTCTTCAGCCCCAAACATGACTTCTTTGCCGATTCCGTCACCCGGAAGCAATGCAATCGTTTTATTCATGTCACGTCCTCCTTTTCAAATTAAATGGAAACACTGGCTTTTGGCTCTTGCTGCTGGTCAAAAAGCAGGACTCTGTTCACTGCATTCACATAAGCTTTTGCAGATGCTTCAAGAACATCCTGAGCAAGGCCTCTGCCGCTCGATTCCACTCCGTTAAAATCAATTTTCACATACACTTGTGCAAATGCATCCCGCCCGCTTCTATTGGATTGAATGCGGTAATCTTTCAAATGGATCTCGGTACCGATACAGCGCTCAAGCGTGTTGTAAATTGCTTCTACACTCCCTGCGCCAGTTGCTGCCTCGTGCAGCACTTTCTTTTCTCTGTCGGTCATGCTGACTGTAGCTGTCGTAATGTTATCTGTTCCAAACTGAACTTGAAGGGAACGCAGTTCATAGGCTGCTTCTCCATTTGAAAGTTTTTCTTCCATAACAATTGCTGTTAGGTCCTCATCCGTAAATTCCTTTTTCTTTTCTGACAGATCCTTAAAGGATTGAAAGCTTCTATGAAATTCATCCTCTGTCAGCAAATAGCCCAGCGCCTCCAATTTATTTCTGAAAGCATGCCTGCCGGAATGTTTTCCGAGAACTAAAGAATTGGAGGAAACCCCAACTAGTTCTGGAGAAATAATTTCATAGGTTGTTTTCTCTTTCAGTACGCCATCCTGATGAATACCGGATTCGTGAGCAAAGGCATTTTTTCCGACGATTGCTTTATTGCCCGGAATGACCATTCCTGTCAGCCTGCTGACAAGATCACTTGTGCGCTTTATTTCATTTAAGTTCAAGGAAGAAGAGGCCTTGTAATATTCGGACCGGATATTCAATGCTACCGCTGCTTCTTCCAGTGCAGCGTTTCCAGCCCTTTCTCCGATTCCATTAATCGTTCCCTCAATTTGCCCGGCTCCATGTTCAATAGCAGAAAGAGAATTTGCGACTGCCATGCCAAGATCATCATGGCAATGCGCCGACAAGATGACCTTATCGATATTCGGAACATTTTCCCTCATGTAAGAAAACATTTCTCCATATTCCTTCGGATGGTTATAACCTACAGTATCAGGAAGGTTAATTACCCGTGCCCCTGCATTGATTACTTTCTCAATGATTTCTGCAAGAAAAGTCCATTCTGTTCTGCAGGCATCTTCAGCAGACCACTGAATAATCGGAAAAAAATCAGCTGCATATTTGACTGAATCAACAGCAGTCTGAATCACCTGCTCAGGTGTTTTTTTCAGTTTGTGCAAACGATGGATGGGAGACGTTGCAATAAAGACGTGAAGTCTTGGCTCTTCTCCTTCTTTTAAAGCCTCCCAAGCTGCATCAATGTCTGATTTCATAGACCTTGCAAGACCAGTTACAGAACAGTTTCTAACCTCTCTTGCAATGTTTTGCACTGACAGAAAATCAAGCTTGGATGAAGCGGGAAACCCCGCTTCCATAATGTCAACTCCAAGTCTTTCAAGCTGCTTTGCAATCTCCATTTTTTCCTGAGAATTCAGATTAACACCTGCTGATTGTTCTCCATCCCGAAGTGTTGTATCAAAAAAATTAATTTTTCGCACCAGAGACCACCGCCTCTTTGTTTTTTGGTTTCACAAACGGCATCATCTCCCTGAGTACTCTTCCAACTTGTTCAAGCTGATGCTCGTTTTCCCGTTTATTAATGGCCTTAAATTGAGGACGGTTTACCTGATTTTCAGAAATCCATTCCTTAGCAAATTTCCCTGATTGGATGTCTTCCAGTACATCCTTCATGGATTCTTTTACATGTTTATCGATGATTCTCGGCCCGGATACAAAATCTCCCCATTGTGCTGTATCTGAAATAGAATAACGCATGCCTTCCAATCCGCCTTCATACATGAGATCCACGATCAGCTTCAATTCATGCAAACATTCAAAATAAGCAACTTCCGGCTGATAGCCTGCATCTACAAGTGTTTCAAATCCTGCTTTTACAAGCGATGTCAGTCCGCCGCAAAGGACCGCTTGTTCACCAAACAAATCCGTTTCCGTTTCTTCTTTAAAGGAGGTTTCAAGGACGCCTGCTCTTGCAGCACCGATCGCTTTTGCATAGGCAAGAGCCGTTTCTTTTGCTTTGCCTGTGACATCCTGTTCAACGGCAATCAGCGCTGGAACGCCAGCTCCTTCAGTAAAGGTGCGGCGTACAAGATGACCTGGTCCCTTTGGTGCCACAAGGAATACATCGACAAACTCAGGAGGTACAATTTGAGAAAAATGAATATTGAATCCATGGGCGAAAACTAGTGCGTTGCCAGGCTCGAGTGCATCCTTGATTTCTTCGTCATACACCTTTTTCTGCTGTTCATCCGGAAGAAGAACCATTACTACGTCTGCTTTTTCGGACGCCTCTTTGACGGTTTGCACATCATGACCGTCCTTTTGAGCCTGTTCAAAGGAATTTCCTTTGCGTACACCAACAACCACATCTACTCCGCTTTCTTTCAAGTTAAGAGCATGTGCATGGCCCTGTGAACCGTACCCGATTACCGCTACTTTTTTTCCGCTCAGCGCTTGCTCGTTTACATCCCCGTTATAATAAACCTTTGCCATTACTAATCTCTCCTTTTATAGAAACTGATTTTTTTTATTTTGCTTGCTTATACAATAAATGATGTTTTCTCAGCTGCTGTCCTGCGCCCGCTTCTTGCAAACGCTGTTGTTCCGGTTCTGGCTATTTCCTTAATACCATACGGTCTTAGGAGTTCAATCAGCGCTTCAATTTTATCGCTTTCTCCTGTTACTTGAACGATGACAGAATCAATTCCTACATCAATAATGGAAGCCCTGAAAGGATCAATGATTCCATTTAATTCAGCTCTCGTCTGAGGTGCGGATGATACTTTGATCAGTGCCAGCTCTCTTGCCACTACTGATTTTTTTGTCATATCTGTTACTTTTAAAACATTAATTTGTTTGTTCAGCTGCTTTATAAGCTGTTCTACTTCTTGTTCTTCCTGAACATTTACAATAAAGGTAATTCTTGATACACCCTCTGTTTCTGAGTGTCCTACTGAAATGCTCTCAATGTTATAAAGTCTTTTAGTAAATAAGCCTGTAATTCTGTTTAATACTCCGGGTCTGTTTAAGACCGTTACGGTTATGATTCGTTTCATGCCCTGATCCCCACCATTTGATGAATTCCTTTTCCAGGAGCAATCATTGGATAAACATTTTCCTCCTGTGCTACCAGTACATTTATGAGCATCGGTTCAGGAGACGTGAGCGCTTCTGTTAAATATTCATTTGCCTCATTCATATTTTTGATGGTAATGCCTTTAATGCCGTAAGCTTCAGCGAGCTTATCAAAATGCGGCTGTGAGACAAATTTGGAATGAGAATAGCGTTCTTCATAAAAGATTTCCTGCCATTGTCTAACCATTCCAAGAGACAGGTTATTCAGCACAACAATCTTAATAGGCAGATTCAGCTCATAGATTACGGAAAGCTCCTGCAATGTCATTTGAAATCCGCCATCCCCAACAACGGCAACTACTTTCCGGTCCATACTGGCAAGCTGTGCACCGATTGCTGAAGGAAGCCCAAAACCCATTGTGCCAAGTCCTCCGGAGGTTACCCAGCTGTCTGGTTTTGCAAAGGGATAAAACTGTGCCGCCCACATTTGATGCTGACCAACATCTGTTGCAACAATGGCTTCACCATTTGTTGCTTTATGAATCATCTCAATGAGACGCTGGGGCTTAATTTCTTCTTCTGAATGGCCATACCAGAGCGGATATTCCACTTTAGATACTTGCTGCTTATTGAGCCATTCTTCACCGTGCCCTTTTTTGCCATTTTGGTGCAATAACTGTTCCAGTACTTTTTTGGCATCACCTACAACCGGAATATTAGTCGGAACATTTTTTCCAATTTCAGCAGGATCGATATCAATATGGGCTACTGTTGCATTTTTAGCAAAATCAGCTAAATTTCCCGTGAGCCTGTCATCAAACCTTGCACCGATGTTGATGAGAAGATCACATTCATAGATCGCCATGTTGGCTGAATAGGTTCCATGCATTCCTGCCATTCCGAGAAAGAGAGGGTGATCTCCCGGAAATGCTCCGAGTCCAAGCAAGGTGTTTGCGACGGGAATTTGCTGCTGTTCGGCGAAATTTTTCAAATCTTCAGACGCTTTAGCGTGCAAAACACCTGCTCCAGCCAGAATTACCGGCTTTGCTGCTCTGCTTATTGCCTCAACGAGCTTGCGGATTTGAAGATGATTTGGCTCAACAGTAGGCTGATAGCCAGGCAGATCAATTGGAATGTCATAATTAAATTCGCCTTCTGAAACCGCGATATCCTTTGGAATATCAATCAGTACTGGTCCCGGTCGTCCCGTTGTTGCAATATGAAATGCTTCTTTAATCAGCTGCGGAAGTTCTTCTACATTTCTCACCTGAACATTGTGTTTTGTGACCGGCATCGTGATCCCAAGTACATCAGCCTCCTGAAAGGCATCTGACCCGATTACAGTGGTAGCAACCTGACCGGTAAAGACAACAAGCGGAAGAGAATCGATCATAGCGTCAGCAAGTCCAGTAACAAGGTTTGTAGCTCCCGGACCAGAGGTTGCGATGACAACACCTGGTTTCCCTGAAACTCTTGCATACCCTTCAGCAGCATGGATGGCTCCCTGCTCATGTCTTGTTAAGATGTGCCTTAGTCCTGAGTCATAAAGCTTGTCATAAAGCGGTAGGACTGCCCCGCCTGGATACCCGAATAAAACCTCTACTTTTTCCCTTTTAAGCGATTCGACCAGCATACTTCCTCCGGTCATGCGGACTGATGTACACTTGGCTGCCGATTGGTCCAATTGTACGTTCAAACTCATTTTCAAACCTCCTCCAATTGTTCAGGTGTTTTTTTCTTGTTTCAATGTTTGCAAAGTTGTTTTTTTGCATATAAAAACCCCCTCACCCCCCTGACAGACTCCGATTGCATCTTATAGAGTCAAAGGGGCGAGGAGGCTATTATCTCCACGCGGTACCACCCTTTTTCATGGCCAAACGGCCATCTTAGGAACAATTTCTTGTTCGTTTTGATAACGGGTGCTTTAGAATAAGCACTCGGCCTAAGCCCTACTGTAGTTCAGGCCGGCAGCTTAGAGGTGAGTTCATTATCTGGTGCAGCGCCGGTTTCCAGCAGCCCGGCTCTCTGTAGAAGCACATTCAGATAACTACTTTTCCTCGTCCTCGCTTTTTCTCTTGTCTCATTTTTCATTTGCTTTACTTCAGGGTTTTAGCTTACATGCAGGTTTTCTTTAGGAATATTAACCTGAATTCCTTCTTCCACAACCTTTTCGCGGAATAATTCAAGCATGCGCTTTGTATGCTCCCCAGGGGTTCCATCACCAATGATACGGCCGTCAACCTTTACGACCGCGATAACTTCTGCTGCTGTTCCTGTAAGGAATACTTCATCTGCAGTATAAACATCATGGCGTGTAAATGGCTCTTCTGCCACGTTGTAGCCCAGTTCCTCTGCAATATCCAAAATAGCATTTCTTGTAATGCCTTCTAGCGCCCCTAAGTAGCCAGGCGGTGTTAGAAGTCTGTTATTTTTATAAATAAAGACGTTATCTGCTGACCCTTCTGCAACATATCCTTGATCATTCAGCATAAGAGCTTCTGTTACATTCGCCAAATGGGCTTCAATTTTAACTAATACATTGTTTAAGTAATTCAAAGATTTCACTTTTGGACTGAGCACATCCGGACGGTTTCTCCTAGTAGGCACAGTAACAATATCAATTCCCGTTTCATATAGATGTTTTGGAAATATAGCGAGCGGTTCAACAATGATAACAACGTTCGCTTTAGCGCATTTATATGGATCCAGCCCGAGATCACCTACGCCTCTGCTTACGACTAGCCTGATATAGGCATCTTTAAGCCCGTTTTTTTCAACAGCCTTTACAGCCAATTCTGTCAATTCCTCCTGGTCGTATGGAACTGTAAGCAAAATAGATTTAGCTGATTGATAAAGCCGATCCATATGTTCTTTCATTCGAAAGATGTTTCCGTTATATACTCTGATACCTTCGAAGATTCCATCGCCGTATAAAAATCCATGATCATAGACGGAAATCTTGGCATCTTCCTTCCTGACAAAATCATCGTTTAGAAAGATCCATTGATTACTCATGAGAGACACCTTCCCTTTAAAGTTAAACCGCTTTAGTGAGTTGAATGAATATGTGTAAAAAAAATCCATATAACAATTGTTATTGGATGTTTTATGATCAGTTACAAACTAATGTAACTAAGGTTTGAGGCTATATTACGCCCATTCTGAAAGAGAGTCAACACCCTAATTTTAAATTAACTGATAATTTAGATTAATTAAACAATTTGTATACGCTTACATTACCGTCCTAAAAGGAAAAGCACTTTTTAAATTTTATTTGTCTTTTTTTCTTACAGGATCGTTGACATAGCAAAAAATAAAAAAACCTTTTAGACCAAAGGCCAAAAAGGTTTTCCGTTTAAGCTATTTCAGCAATAATTTCTCTCTCAATTTCATCATTGACTTTTTCAACTGTGCTTACAAGGCAGACAATTCCATCAATAAAAGGCCAAATTCCCAGAGTAAGCCATCCAAGTAGCAGCATTGCCACTCCAAGGCCAATGTTGCCAAGATAGAAACGATGAGCTCCAAAAATACTTAAGAAGAACCATAAAAAAAATGTTACAAGTTTGGACTTCTTCTTTTTGTCAAATTCAGAAGCCAATAATGCATGCTGTCTTTGATCCAAATTTTGTTTTAGTGAAATATTAAGTGACATGTTGTTCCCCCAAAAATAAAATAAGTGCCTTTTAATAGTAGACCAATAGAACCAAATTATCCAGCATTTTTTAGTGATTTTTTTGCTTTACAGACATTTTTTTCAACTATTGACCTAATAAAAACATAGAGTAGGAGGGAGTGATTAACTCCCGACCTCTCACACCACCGTACGTACGGATCCGTATACGGCGGTTCAATTTTATTCTAGGCATGTACTTTCATGTAGTGTTGCACCCCAGAGACTAGCCCAAATGCAGCTAGTCTCTTGTTTGTTATGGTCATGGTCAGAATCCACGAGTAGGCAGTGCGAGCTGCCCCTTTGCTTGTGTGGCTATTTTTGTATGCCTCAAGTCTGTTCATCCCCAATTTGATCAGGTTCTTGCGGCGATTCTTAGCTGTCTTCCATTTCTTCCATATGCACATTCTAAGTCGGAATCGTGTATGGGAGTCGATGTTTTCAAGGAGCTTTTTCATATAACCTATTTTAAAGTAGTTGATCCAGCCTCTGAGTAGTTGGTTAATCCGCTCAACCTGATACTTCGTATCCACGCTCCAATTCTTCCTAGTCAATTGTTTTAGTTTATACTTGATGTTTTCCACCGCCTTTTGATGCGGTTTCGCTTTGTATAAATCTGTTTGGAAGTCTCTAAAGAAGCCAAAGCCCAAGAACTTCATATTGGGATCATTCGGTTTGGTGATTCTCGATTTGTTGGCGTTGACGATGAGACCTAGTTTTTCTTCAATGAATCTTGTCACAGATCTCATCACCCGTCTGGCTGCCATTTCACTCTTGACCATGATGATACAATCATCTGCATATCTCACGAACTTTAGCCCGCGGTTTTCAAGTTCTCGATCTAGTTCATTGAGCATTATGTTGCTAAGTAGAGGAGATAAGTTTCCACCTTGTGGTGTTCCTATTATGGTTTCTTTGTACTCATCGTTTATTTGGACGCCGCTTACTAGGAATTTTCGGATGAGTGATATAACATCTCCATCGTCCACCGTTCTTGAGACAAGGTTCATCAGCCGGTCGTGGTGGACGGTGTCAAAGAAACGTTCCAGGTCTATATCTACAATCCAGTCATAACCATCGTTCATGAATTCCAATGCCTTCAGAATAGCCATTTCAGCATAGCGATTTGGCCTGAATCCGTAGCTATTCTCACTGAATCCCTTATCAAATATAGGGGTGAGGACTTGTGCTATGGCTTGTTGAATGACTCGGTCGGTTACGGTCGGTATCCCTAAAAGTCGCACCCCGCCATTTGGTTTGGGGATCTCTACTCTTAGTACTGGTTGGGGTTGGTATTTCCTTTGTCGGATTAGACGGATCATTTCATCCTTGTTCTTCACCAAATGTTTCTCCAGTTCTTCCACATTCATTCCGTCGACCCCGGCAGCACCCTTATTTCGTTTTACTTGTTTAAATGCTTGGTTAAGGTTATCTCTATTGAGAATTTCCTCTAATAAATTCCTTTCGTACATGCCTGTTATTTCCTTTCCTTCTCGTAGAGTCGGTATCCACTTTCTCGCCTTTCGCCAGTGGTCTATTTCCTCTCCCAATCGAGATTTCTATAACGATAAAATTGTTCAGCCCTTCGCTCCTTCTAACTTTCATTAGATATCTTTACTACTACGGCTTCTGCTGACTTCTCATGATCCAGTCCTGTATCACTACAGGATTTTAGTGTAGACCCATGAGATCTCCCCAGTTAAGGTGCGAACTCTTTCCCTCCATCTATCTGCCATATATACAACGTATGATACAGTAGCTATGGGACTTTAACTTCTTTTGCAGTCTTATCCTCATACGTTGCCTCTTATATGATTTCTGTTCGTCAGACCAGAGGTTTGCCTCGGGCTTCCTTCAGATTCCACGTCACCATGGACACCCTTGCTTTTGGCTATGTACTTACCGCTACGTAAGGTCGTACTCGGGACTTTCACCCGTTAGAGTTCGCCCATGCTGGGCGAACAAAAAATCCCCTCCGCTGCGCGGAGGAGATATGATATGTATAAGTATGGCGTCCCAGGAGAGATTCGAACTCCCGACCGCACGCTTAGAAGGCGTGTGCTCTATCCAGCTGAGCTACTGGGACATTTGGTTAGTTGCCTTATGTATCAGCGACAATATTTATTATATTTTCTTCGTGTAGTTTTGTCAACTGATTTCAAAAACTTTTTTCTTTGAAAAAGAGGGAAAAGTTTCCCTCTCGTTATTTAGGCTAATTGAAAGCTTTGAGAAAGCTCAGAAACGGCTTCTCCGCCATCATCATAAAAGGATAATTCAGCTGTCTTTTCATCTAACTCAAGTATAGCATATGTTTTCACATTCCGCAGTCTTGGAAGGCGGATACTTCCTGGATTAATATACAGCTTTCCATCGACCAATTCTGCACCTGCAATATGAGAATGCCCAAAGCAAATAATGCTGGCATTTTCCTCATCTGCACGGTATTTAACGTTCATGAGTGTCGTTTTAATGCTGTGAAGGTGTCCATGAACAATCAAAAACCGATACCCGCCTGCATCGTGAATAATTTCTTCAGGCAGCCTTGCATCATAATCACAATTTCCCTTAACAATGAGCATGTCCTGTATAACAGGATCATTGGCTGCCAGTTCAGAGTCGCCGCAGTGGATAACGGCTGAAACTTCCTCTTTGTGCCTTCTGCATATTTCAGCCACTTCATCTGTCAATCCATGGCTGTCGCTCATGATTAAAACTTTCATTTTATTTCTCCTCAGGTTATGCAAAATAGTCGTCAATCAATGTCTCCAGCTTTTTAAGGGCCATAGCTCGGTGGCTGATTTTATTTTTCTCATCAGGAGTTAGCTGGGCCATTGTAGCTGACTTGTCTTTCACATAGAAAATAGGATCATATCCGAATCCGCCTGTTCCTTCAGGCTTCTCGGCAATATAGCCTTCAACAGATCCTTCCACTGTGATCGTTTCACGTTCCGGAGAAGCTACAGCGAGGGCACAGCGAAATCTGGCGGTCCGATTTTCCCAGTCGACATCCTTCATCTTTTCCAGGAGTTTTTCAACATTGGCCTCATCATTTTTATCAAGACCCGCATACCTCGCTGAATAGATGCCTGGATCCCCGCCAAGGGCATCTGCCGATAAACCAGAATCGTCCGCAATGACCGGCTTTCCGGTTATTTTCGAGATGGCTTCTGCCTTTAATATGGCATTTTCCTCAAAGGACTGACCTGTTTCCTCAATTTCTCCCAGAAAATCCATATCAAGCAAAGAGAGCACCTTAAAACCGCGCGGCTCTAATATGGTTTGAAATTCATTTGCTTTACCGCTATTCTTTGTTGCAATAATGATTTCCTTCATGCCTTTACACCTGCTTTCTATTTTTCAATTGAAATATGTCCAGCAAGATCTCCCAGTGCTTCTTTTTGATGCTCGATTAGTTTATGTATACCCTTTTCTGCAAGATCTAAAAGACCATTCAATTCTTCGCGGGAAAAGGTTGCTTCTTCCCCTGTTCCTTGAAGCTCGACAAAACGCCCGCCAGACGTCATTACGACGTTCATGTCGACCATTGCACTGGAATCCTCGAGATAGTTCAAATCCAAAATTTCACCAAGCTCAGGGTCAACCCCTACAGAAGTCGCAGCAAGGTAATCAAGTATTGGCAGATCTTTTATGATTCCTCTTTCCAGAAGCTTGCCAAGTGCAATCGTCATCGCAACAAATGCTCCTGTAATGGACGTTGTACGGGTTCCGCCATCTGCCTGAATGACATCACAATCAATCCAAATCGTTCTTTCTCCGAGCTTTTCCAAATCAACAACAGCTCTTAAAGCCCGTCCAATCAGACGCTGTATTTCCATCGTCCGGCCGGAAATTTTGCCTTTGGATGACTCTCTGATCGTCCTTTGTTCTGTAGCTCTCGGAAGCATGGAATACTCAGCAGTAATCCAGCCTTTGCCTTCACCTCTCATGAATGGAGGAACTCTTTCTTCTATACTCGCGTTGCAAATAACCTTTGTTTCTCCTATCGTAATCAGCACAGATCCTTCGGGATGTTTGATGTAATCCGTTACCATTTCAATCTTTCGAAGTTCGTTTTTTTCTCTTCCGTCGTTTCTCATTCTCTAACCTCCGTACATCTAAAAACATTAAGAAAGAGGCAGCTTTTATAGCTTACCTCTTTTTATTTCCTTATTTATTATATCAAAAAATCAGAATTAAAAACTACCAGTATTGACTTTCTGAGGCCTGCTTACAGGCTCGCTCAGCTTCTTCCCTTTTTCCGTAACAAGATCTGCCTTTCCATTTACCGTTATGGCGACATTTTTAACACCCGGCTGTTCTGTGACAGAAAGGACAATAGCGTTCAATACTTCCTGTGAGATCATTTTCTTTTTATTATCAAAGCTTCCGAAAATAGCATCATTGAAATTCAATGTCACTTTTCCATCGCTCTTTTTATTGCCAAGCAGTTTCACTCCTGTTTGGAAATCAGTCAAAAGCCCGCTGCTTTTGGAAGGTCCTTGAATCAGCTCGCTTACAGCTGCCGCAACAGGATCCGTGATTTGATTGTCTACCCGTTTTGTTACAGGTACATAATACGTCTTATCGTTTTCTTCAGCAAGGTAATAAACCGTGACAGGATGAGTGTCTGTGACGTCAACCACGTCTGTTGAATCGAGATTAATTCCATCCGCTCTGCTTAGGCCTTCATTCATAGGAGTGTGGTTGACAGGCATTTCCTTCAGCTCATGACCATTTATCCAAATTTTCACTGTTTTAACTGCATCAAATTGCGTTAAAGTCCATGTAACAGATTGAAGGATTTTCAATTCATCTTCCGGTTTGTAGTTGGCAAATTCCTTAGAAAAATCTGCTGTTGCTGTCCCATTTTTTATGGATACGCCAAGCACTTGAGTGTCTGCCGGAAGAACAGCTCTGAAGCCATGAGGCAGGATATTAGAAACAGGTCCACCGTCCACTAAATACTCCAGTGATTGCTTGGCCGTGCTCTCGGTTTTGGGGATTTGCAGCGTTTGAGAAACGACATATCCGTTTTTATCGATTAAGTATAAATCCCGCATAACCATTTTCGCATTGCTGTTTTGCTCTTTACTTACCGTTTTAGATTGGTCTTTCCCGGATTTTTTGCTGTCAACGTATGTGACATTATGCGGGGGATCCAGTTCTTTGGCTGTCTTCTGTCCGCCAAATAATCCGCAACCTGACATGGTGGCAGCTGCCACACTTGTAACCAAAACGGACGCCGCAATCTTCGCTGCTGTTTTTTTACGCATACAAATCCCTCCTGAGGCTGTTTGTACTACTATGTATACGAGCCATGAGAGAAATTAGACCGGCTTGCCCAACATTTTGTCCAAAACATGCAGAAGAAGGATCCTTAGGACCTGCATAAACGAATTTTGCAAATAAAAGTTTTGACTTGTTTTTGCAGCTGGGGGTTTTGTAAGGTAATGGCATGTATGGCTCTTTCCTGCTTGGACAGTAAGAGCTGGGGTTGCGCTCGTTAGGATTCCAGTTTCGCTTGTTGGAACCGCTTTTTGGACAGTAAGCACCTTTAGTGAAGGTATAGATAGCCTGGGGTATTGTAAAAATGACTTTTGATTGTTTAAAAGAGGACTTTGAGCTATCGCCTCCCCATAAAAATGAACTGCACTGCTTATATTTGGCTCGGACAGTGTAATGGCATGTATGGCTCGTTAAAACGCTTATTTGGACAGTATGTGAGGGGGTTACACTTGTTAGAACTCAAGTTTCGCTTGTTAGAACCGCTTTGTGTAGCTGGAGGTTCTATGAAATTTACTTTTGATTCCTTAAAAGGGAAGTTTGAGCAGTCGCTTTCTCATAATAATACTCCGCATCCAAAATGGGCCCATTTGCTTGCAAATTTTCTCGAAAAATCAATTAAAACCTTAACTTAACAACCATTAAATAATTCTCAGCAAGAGTATAAAAGTTAAGCCCTAAACATCAAAAAAGCCCGCTTCACAGGAAGCAGACTTTTTTGAATATCCAATTTATTTTAAGAGAGAGCTTTTTCAAGAGAAATCGTTTTGATATTTTCAACAGGCTGGCCAAACCAGCTGGAAGCAATTTGCTGAAAAATGTCTTTTTCTCCTGTTGTTAAAAACAAATGAT
Source organism: Chryseobacillus diguaensis (assembly GCF_049220665.1). Taxonomy (NCBI): domain Bacteria; kingdom Bacillati; phylum Bacillota; class Bacilli; order Caryophanales; family Bacillaceae; genus Chryseobacillus; species Chryseobacillus diguaensis. The sequence goes on along the minus strand of NZ_JBMKNV010000003.1, from coordinate 210,400 downwards.
CTTTTCTCGTTTCACTTTCGTTCAGTGCTTTATGGAAAGAGAGAATCGTACTGACCTCTCTGGCTGTTTCATCACCTGATGAGATAACCTTGACACCAGGTCCCATTGCCTCTTCAATAAATGGCTTTAATATTGGATAATGGGTGCATCCAAGAATCAGAGAATCCATTGGTTTGTTCTTAAGCGGCGCAAGACCGCTGCGAACAATTTCAGCTGCCAGTTCTCCAGAAAAATTTCCGCTTTCAACAAGCGGAACGAATTCAGGACATGCAAGACTTTCCACCTGTATGGATTTATTCAGCTGTTTTAACGCTTGTTCATAAGCACCGCTCGCGACAGTATTTACCGTTCCGATCACACCAACCTGGTTCGTCTTCGTTACTTTAACAGCTGTTCTTGCTCCAGGCTGGATGACGCCGATTACAGGAATATCGAGCGCTTCCTGTATATCATGAAGAGCTATTGCAGTTGCTGTGTTGCAGGCAATAACAAGCATTTTAATATGGTGATTAGAAAGAAGGTAGCTTGCCATTTCCCAAGTGAACTGATAAACCTCTTCTTGCGGTCTAGGTCCATACGGACACCTCGCATTGTCACCAAGATAAATAATTTCTTCTTTAGGCAGCTGTCTTATGACCTCTCTTGCTACCGTTAATCCGCCTATTCCTGAATCAATTACCCCGATAGGTCTATTCAAAAAATCGCCTCATTCTTCATGCATTTCTAGCTGCAGTCTATTTAGCAGCTTTTCAAGGGAATCCAATTCTGTTTCATTAAAATGAATTAATATTCCGCTTAAATACTGACACCGCTTTTCAATTGCTTCCTCAATAATGCGTTCGCCTTCCTCCAGAAGCCGTACCCTGACAACTCTTCTGTCATTAGGGTCCTTAATTCTGAGAACAAGCTGTTTTTTTTCCATGCGATCGATCAGATCTGTCGTTGTACTGCAAGCAAGATACATACGGTTTGAAAGATCTCCAATCGTCATATCTCCTTGTTCAAGCAGCCATTGCAGCGCAACAAATTGAGGAGGCGTAATGGTATAATCGCCCAGTATTTCACGGCCCTTTTGCTTGATAATACCAGAAATATGCCTGAGTGCCTTTTCGATATCTGCAACTGCTGCTTCAGCCGATTTTGATTTTATTTCTTCCATTATCATACCTCGCTATAATCAGGCCGGTACTTTGGTTTGCCCGGCGATTTCTTACCTTTGCAGAAAGGATCCTTAAAAAAACGATATCCCTCATATTGTGCTCGTTTTATCAGTAAAATGCAAGAATGAATTCATGCGAACAATTTTAATAGCGCCTGACATTTCATGGGCTTTTCTTCGTTAACCGTGTATATAAAGCAAAACCGGCCACCTGATGAAACAAGGTTGGCCGGATGTCATTAAAGCTGCAGTTCACCCATTCGAAGGAGCTCAACAACCGCTTGTGACCGCCCCTTGACACCAAGCTTTTGCATCGCATTCGAGATGTGGTTTCGAACCGTTTTTTCGCTAATAAAGAGTTCGCCTGCAATTTCTTTTGTTGTTTTATCCTGTACTAGTAATTCGAAAACTTCTCTCTCTCTTTTAGTGAGTAGTGGCTTTGATTGAAACTCTTTCTCTTTCAAGAAATATAACCCTCCTTGCTAAGGTGAGAGCTGTGCTAACGGAAGGGTATATAATTAGTCAAGTTATTGTATGTGCAGAGTTCTCCATTGGTGACTGCTAAATGGGAATACGGCAAGGTGAGAGCTGACTCGATCATACATAAAAAGCACCCCTTTAAAAAAAGAGGTGCTTTTGTCTGTATTAAGTCCGGTCGCTTCCGAAGAAGTTGCGGAAAGCTTGAAGGTTTGTATCTCTGTTCAAGGCAGCAATAGAAGTTGTAAGCGGAATTCCTTTCGGACATGACTGAACACAGTTCTGTGAGTTTCCGCAGCCTTCAAGACCGCCATCACCCATTAATGTTTCCAATCGTTCAGATTTGTTCATAGCTCCTGTAGGATGAGCATTAAACAAGCGAACTTGGGAAAGCGGAGCAGGTCCGATAAAGTCGGATTTGCTATTTACATTTGGGCAAGCTTCAAGACATACACCGCACGTCATACACTTGGAAAGCTCGTATGCCCATTGGCGTTTTTTCTCAGGCATTCTAGGTCCAGGTCCAAGATCATATGTTCCGTCGATCGGAATCCAGGCTTTAACTTTTTTCAATGAATCGAACATTCTGCTTCGGTCTACTTGAAGATCACGAACGACAGGGAATGTGCGCATTGGCTCAAGACGGATCGGCTGTTCAAGCTTATCCACTAGAGCTGTACAGGATTGGCGCGGCTTGCCGTTAATAACCATTGAACAGGCTCCGCAAACCTCTTCCAGACAGTTCATTTCCCATGTGATAGGAGTGGTTTTTTCGCCTTTTGTATTGACTGGATTACGGCGTATTTCCATCAATGCAGAAATAACATTCATATTCGGGCGGTATTCCAGTTCAAATTCCTCTGTATATGGTGCAGAATCAGGCTGATCCTGGCGAGTTATGATAAACTTAATGGATTTTTTCTCTGTTGCTGCTTTGTTTTCACTGACTGCGCTGTTGCTCATGCTTTTACCCCTTTCTTTTTGGAGTAGTCGCGTTTACGCGGCTTAATCAGGGATACATCGACTGCCTCGTAACCAATATCAGGCGCAACATCGTCCCCTTTGAAGTTGGCAATTGTTGTTTTGAGGAAATCCTCATCATTACGATCAGGGAAATTAGGCTTATAATGAGCCCCGCGGCTTTCATCCCTGTTATACGCGCCAAGAGTGATAGCCCGGCCAAGAAGCAGCATGTTCTTCAATTGGCGGGTAAATGCAGCTCCCTGGTTGCTCCATCTTGCTGTGTCATTGATGTTGATTTTTTTGTAGCGTTCAAGCAGCTCCTGAATTTTTTCATCAGTAGCTTTAAGCTTATCATTGTACCGGACAACCGTTACGTTAGCCGTCATCCATTCTCCTAGCTCTTTATGAAGAACATAAGCATTTTCCGTACCATCCATGCTCATAATGTTTTCCCATTTTTCTTGTTCTTCTCTCACGCGTCCATCAAAAATGGAAGAGGAAAGATCTTCAGCAGAACGTTCTAAACCGCTGATATACTGAACCGCTTTTGGACCTGCAATCATACCGCCGTAGATCGCTGACAGAAGTGAATTGGCTCCAAGACGATTGCCTCCGTGCATGGAATAATCACATTCTCCGGCTGCAAAAAGTCCAGGTATATTTGTCATCTGATCATAATCAACCCATAATCCGCCCATTGAATAATGAACAGCAGGGAAGATCTTCATTGGTACTTTGCGCGGGTCATCACCCATGAATTTTTCATAGATTTCAATTATACCGCCAAGCTTAATATCAAGCTCTTTTGGATCCTTATGGGAAAGATCCAGGTAGACCATGTTTTCGCCGTTAATACCAAGTTTCTGCTCGACACAGACATCAAAGATCTCGCGTGTTGCAATATCACGAGGCACCAGGTTTCCGTATGCAGGGTACTTTTCTTCAAGGAAATACCATGGTTTACCGTCTTTATATGTCCATACCCGTCCGCCTTCCCCGCGAGCAGATTCACTCATCAGGCGAAGCTTGTCATCACCAGGGATAGCAGTTGGATGAATCTGAATAAATTCCGGATTTCCGTATGCTACACCTTGCTGGTAAACGATAGATGCGGCAGATCCTGTGTTGATGACAGAGTTCGTTGATTTGCCGAAAATGATTCCAGGTCCGCCAGTAGCCATAATAACGGCATCTGAACGGAAGGATTTGATTTCCATGCTTTTCAGATCCTGAGTTACGACACCGCGGCATGTCCCATCTTCATCTTTAATTACGCCTAGAAATTCCCAGTTTTCATACTTTGTAACGAGACCTGCAACTTCATAGCGGCGCACTTGCTCATCAAGAGCATACAAAAGCTGCTGGCCTGTAGTAGCACCCGCGAAGGCTGTACGGTGATACTGCGTTCCCCCGAAACGGCGGAAATCAAGAAGTCCTTCAGGTGTTCTATTGAACATTACGCCCATACGGTCCATTAAGTGAATGATGGATGGAGCTGCTTCACACATCGCCTTAACCGGTGGCTGATTAGCAAGGAAGTCTCCTCCGTATATTGTATCGTCAAAGTGCTCCCACGGAGAGTCACCTTCACCTTTTGTATTTACTGCACCATTAATGCCGCCCTGTGCACAAACAGAATGTGAACGCTTAACAGGAACTAAAGAAAACAGGTCCACGCTTGCTCCAGCTTCTGCAGCTTTTATGGTTGCCATGAGGCCGGCTAGTCCGCCTCCAACGATGATTATTCGATTATTGTTCATTTGGCCCACTCCCTAGTTACAAAATACGGATTAAACAAACGCTACAATTGCACTGATACCGATATAAGAAAGAACTACGAAGACAATGCCTGTTACATAAGTGGAAATAGCCTGTGAGCGCGGGGAAACTGTAATACCCCATGTCACTAGAAACGACCATAATCCATTTGAAAAGTGGAAAACGGTAGAGACTAGACCTACAACATAAAAGGCCACCATGAAAGGATTATGAAAAATATTGGCCATCATATCATAATTGACTTCAGCACCCATTGCTGCCTGGAATCTAGTTTGATAGATATGCCACACGATATAGATAAAAGTTAATACTCCCGTAAACCTTTGAAGCATAAACATCCAGTTTCTGAAATAGCCATAACGGGTTAAATTGCTGCTAGCTGTAAAAGCAATATAAATGCCCAAAATAGAATGATACAAAAGCGGCAAGAAGATGATCAAAATTTCGAGCACATATACGAACGGCAAGCTTTCCATAAATCCAGCCGCTTTATTAAATGACTCTGCTCCGCCTGTTGCAAAATGGTTAACAATTAGATGTTCGAGTAAGAATAGTCCTAACGGAAGCACTCCGAGCAATGAATGCAGCCTCCGGTAAGCAAACTCTCTTTCTCCAGCCATGGTTTACTACCCCCTAGATAAAATAATACATGTTTCATTCGTTTTCTTTCTTAACTTTTTTTCAGCTCTGGCTTAGTCAGTTGATCCACTCATGCAAGTTCAAAGCTGCTTACTCCTATTAATATAGCAAACTAATGTCTGCTAATTTGAATGATAAGGATGACACACCAAAAAAGATTCCGCGATATTTCGGAGGCATGCAAGCTGGGCAGAACAATGCGCTATGATCTTCCTGTGAAAACCTTTAACTGATAAAATGTGACAAATTTATTTTACTCCCCTTGCGAAAGAGCGTCAAGAAAACGCGTACATATTTAATAAAATTTAGAAAAATCTTAATTAACCACAAATTTATTTTATCAAAAAAATTTAATAGGAGGGACTTTTTACTCCGAAATAGGTCTTTCCTCCTAGGTTTGTGATATCTGAAATCATTCATACGGATGAAAAAGCGACGACGTTAAGATAAAAACCTTTTTAAAAAAGCAGGGAATAAAATTACGTATTAACCATGTTAAACTTCCTCAACCCTGATATAATATTGAACATAGAAAGAGGGGAAGTTCAGTGAAGAAAAATTCAAAAGATACCCATTTGGAAGCATTTAAGGAGTATAGTGTCCCTGCTTTCGGATATGAGATGTTCCGAGAAGTCCTGGTGCCAGAAATTCTTGGCCATGAATATCAGTCAATGCTTTACTGGGCTGGAAAGAAGCTTGCGCGAAAATTCCCTATTGAAACGGTTGAAGGTATAAGTGACTTTTTCCTTTCTGCAGGCTTTGGCACACTAACCTTGATACATAAAAACAGAAATGAAATGGAATTTGAGCTTGAAGGCGAACTGATCGCTTTGCGGCTGCAGGAAATGAAGGAGCCCTGTTTCCAGCTGGAAGCCGGATTTATTGCACAGCAGCTTGAACAAATGAATGAACAAGTGACAGAATCGTATGAACAGGTGAAAAAGAGAGGGAACAAGATTGTCTTTACGGTTAAATGGGATCATAAAGATATTGTTCTCTCAAACAGATAATCACTTTCTAAAGGTAAATAAGAGAGTTCACAGCTAAAAAGGCGGACATGAAGTCCGCCTTTTCCTTTTTTTATGAGATTGCAGCACGTTCTTTTGAAAGTTCAAATGCTTCATGAAGGGCTTCTACTGCTCTCACCATATGTTTCTGAGAAATCACAGTCGATACCTTAATTTCTGATGTGCTGACCATCTTCACCTGTATCCCTTCAGATGCCATGACTTCAAACATGTCTGCTGCCACTCCAGGATTGGATACCATGCCCGAACCGACAATGGAGACTTTTGAAAGACCATTTTCCGATTCCAGTGATCCATAACGAAGCTCGTCCTTATGCTTTTTCAGCACATTCAGCGTATCTTCAAGATCATGCGTTTTTACAGTAAAGGAAAGAGATGACGTTTCCTCGTCTGTTAGACTTTGTATGATAATATCCACGTTTAGTTCATTTTTAGCAAGAGTAGTGAAGATTGTGGAAAGGGATGTCATACCGTTTGGCATGCCTGTCACGGTAACTCTTGTTACTTGATCTTCAAAAGCAATTCCTCTAACAATCAGATTTTCTTCCATTTTTGGTTCCTCCTCTATCACTGTTCCATTTTCTTTATCCATGCTTGATCTTACTTCGAGCGGAACCTGATAGTTTTTGGCAAATTCCACAGCTCTCGGATGAAGTACACCTGCACCAAGATTAGCAAGCTCCAGCATTTCGTCATATGAAATTCCTGCAAGCTTTCTTGCTCCTTTGATGTACCTTGGATCTGTTGTAAAAACACCTGTTACATCTGTATAAATATCACATTTGTCAGCTTTCAGGGCTGCTGCAAGAGCTACTGCTGTTGTATCAGAACCGCCCCTGCCAAGAGTGGTGATTTCATTGCCGCTGTCGCTCCCCTGGAATCCTGCCACAACAACGATCTTGTCTTCTTCCAGATCACTTTTTATTTTTTCCGTATCAATATTTTTAATCCTGGCATTCCCATGGACAGCTTCAGTTTGAATTCCTGCCTGCCATCCGGTATAGGAAACAGCATCATACCCTTTTTCCTGAAGTGCCATAGCAAGCAATGAGATCGTAATCTGTTCGCCTGTTGCAAGAAGCATATCCATCTCTCTTTTGCTTGGACGGCTCGTTATTTCTGATGCCAGGGAGACAAGCTGATCCGTTGTTTTCCCCATTGCAGATACAACGACCACAACCTGGTTGCCTTTTTGTTTTTCTTCTTCAACTCTTTTCGCTGCATTTACAATGCGTTCTGCAGAACCAACTGATGTTCCGCCAAATTTCTGTACAATCAGGCCCATGTGCTGCATTCTCTCCCTGTTTTTGAATTTGATGCTTAGTCCGCTGATAAGAGCTGAAAATCAAAAAAAGCAATGAGACAGCTGTCTCATTGCTTGCATAAACGAAAGAAATCTTCGTCCATACAATGAGATAGCCCTCCAGGAATACTTCCTGACAATCCTGCACCTGTTAGGCACAAAACCAGCAGAGAAAAGAATGGCCTTTTCTCCGCTTCGGCGATCCTCCCCTTTCATCCATGTTCAACGGCAGCCAAATGCCTCACATAGATTACTCTTGAAGTTCGCACCTCTATCATCATTTAAGGAACTAAACGATCATATTGATTAAATTAGTTTGTATTGTAGCAAACCTGACAGAAAAACACAACAGCTATTCTTGCAATTTTCTGTGAAGAAGCTCAGCAGTTGCGGAAGGAATAACCGTTTTCAGCTCTTCGATCGTGGATTCCTTCATTTTTTTAATGGAGCCAAAATGCTTGAGAAGAGCTTTTTTCCGTTTTTCACCAAGCCCTGGAATGTCATCTAATACAGACTGGAATACTGATTTGCCGCGAATTTGACGATGAAAAGTAATTGCAAACCTATGGACCTCATCCTGGATTCGCTGCAGCAAATAAAATTCCTGGCTGTTACGCTCAAGCTCGATCAGCTCAAAATCGTCGCCCATCATTAAATTGGATGTTCTATGTTTTTCATCTTTTACAAGACCTGCTATTGGAATATCAAGTCCTAATTCATTTTCTAAAACATCTCTTGCAGCTCCGATTTGCCCTTTGCCCCCATCAATTAATATTAAATCAGGAAGCGGCAAACCTTCCTTCAAAACGCGAGTATATCTCCGTCTGACAACCTCCCTCATTGAATCATAATCATTGGGTCCCTCAACGGTTTTGATCTTGTATTTTCGATATTCTTTTTTATAAGGTTTACCATCAACGAAAACAACCATTGCTGAAACAGGACTGGCCCCCTGAATATTTGAGTTATCAAACGCCTCAATTCTTACAGGAACTGCGATTCCTATACTTTCTCCAAGATTTTCAATCGCCTTGATTGTTCTGGCTTCGTCTCTCTCAATAAGAGAGAATTTTTCTTTGAGTGCAATTTTAGCATTTTCATAAGCAAGAAGAAGCAGGTCCTTTTTAGGTCCGCGCTTTGGCTGAATACAAGAAACATTCAGCAGCTGCTCTGCCATTTCTTTATCGATACTGTCAGGAAGCAGTATTTCCTTTGGCAAAAAATGATTTGACTGCTGATAAAATTGTCCAAGGTACGTTAAGAATTCTTCTTCAGCTTCATTGTAGATCGGAAAGTGGGAAACATCTCTTTCGATTAGTTTCCCTTGCCTTATGAAAAATACTTGCACACACATCCAGCCTTTATCGTAGGCGTAAGCAAAAACATCCCGATCCAGGAGATCGGACATCGACATCTTTTGCTTTTCCATCGTTGCTTCAATATGAGCAATCTGATCCCTGAATTCCTTTGCACGCTCAAAATCCATTACTTCAGATGCTTTGTACATTTTTTCAGAAAGTTCTTCTTTGATCTTCGCAAAACCGCCATTTAGAAAACGGGTCATTTCATCTACCATCTTTTTATTTGTTTCCTTCGAAACATCAAAAACGCATGGTGCCAAACACTGGCCCATGTGGTAGTATAGGCAAACTCTGTCAGGCAGATTGGAGCATTTTCTAAGCGGATACAGCCTGTCAAGCAGCTTCTTTGTTTCCCTTGCAGCCTGGACATTTGGATAAGGGCCGAAATATTTTCCCTTATCCTTTTTTACATTCCGGGTAACAATCAGGCGGGGATGACGTTCCCCAGTAATTTTAATGAAGGGGTACGTTTTGTCATCCTTCAGCATGACATTGTATTTTGGATCGTGTTTCTTTATAAGATTCAATTCCAATATTAAGGCTTCGATATTGGAAGATGTAACAATGTATTCAAAGTCCGCAATTTCATTCACAAGCCTGAGCGTTTTACCATCATGTGAACCAGTAAAATAAGATCGGACCCGATTTTTAAGCACTTTAGCCTTCCCTACATAAATAATCGTTCCGTGTCTGTCTTTCATAAGATAGCAGCCGGGCTGATCCGGAAGGAGGGCAAGCTTTTCTTTAATATTATCTAACATAAGCAACCACTCCGATGTATAACGATTTACCTTCTATTTTACGATATTTCAGGGAGAATATCTAAGAATTGTATTCTTTTGGGGGCTGCAAAGCTGAATTTGAAGAAAAAGGATGAATAAAAGGCATATAAAAAACCAGCCTGTGAAAAGGCTGGCTCAGGAAAATTAAGCGTGTTTAGAAACAAGTTCAGCCAATGCTTCTTTCGGCTGGAATCCAACAGTCTTGTCAACTGCTTCACCATTTTTGAATACAAGCAATGTCGGAATACTCATAACTCCGAATTTACCTGCTGTTTCCTGGTTTTCATCAACATCTAATTTAACAATTTTAACTTTATCGCCGATTTCCTGATCAAGCTCTTCAAGAACTGGAGCAATCATTTTACAAGGGCCGCACCATGGAGCCCAGAAATCTACAAGAACAACGCCGTCACTTGTTTCAGCGGCAAAGTTTTGGTCAGTTACGTGTGTAATAGCCATTTTTTGTTACCTCCTAAAAATAGATCAAATCATGAACTTAGTATAGCACCATCAACTCAAGCATGCTAACGTTTTGCTTCAACGTTATATTTCCCCTATTATTCATGAAAAAAACGTGCTGTTTTCAAGCACGTTTTCTGTTTATTACGAAGGCCCTTTTCTTAAAATTTGTTGTATGAACCTCAAGCTAAAATACAACTGTGAATTTTAAGAAAAGATGCCGCGAAGTTATGCATTATGCGTGTTCTAAGATCATACGAATAATCACAATCTACGCGAAAACAGCCATTACGAATGAACCTGCATCTTTTTAAACTCTTCAGCAAGAAGCGGCACGACAGCAAACAGATCCCCGACAATTCCATAATCGGCTACTTTAAAGATGTTTGCTTCAGGGTCTTTATTAATCGCAACAATTACTTTACTGTTGGACATACCGGCAAGATGCTGGATCGCTCCTGAAATACCGCATGCAATATAAAGATCTGGAGTTACAACTTTTCCCGTCTGTCCAATCTGCAAGGAGTAATCGCAATAATCCGCATCACAAGCTCCGCGTGAAGCTCCTACAGCTGCACCTAGGACATCTGCAAGCTGCTTCAAAGGCTCAAAGCCTTCAGAGCTCTTCACTCCGCGTCCGCCGGCCACAATGATTTTTGCCTCCGCCAGGTCGACTCCTTCTGTTGCTTTTCGGATGACTTCCTTCACAATGGTACGCAAATCTTTGACGTCAACATCCAGGGAAGTAACATCGCCAGTTCTAGATTCATCCTTTTCAAGAGGTGGGATGTTGTTCGGGCGAATCGTTGCAAACAGGATGCCGTCTGTAATAATTTTCTTTTCAAACGCCTTACCTGAATAAATCGGGCGTGTGAAAACGATATTGCCTCCTGCTTCTTCCACATAAGTTGCATCTGAAATCAGCCCTGTATTTAATTTAGCCGCGAGCTTTGGCGAAAGGTCTTTCCCAAGTGCTGTGTGGCCAAAAATAATCCCTTCCGGTTTTTCCTGATCAATAACGGCAAGCAGGGCCTGCGAATAGCCATCAGGTGTGTAATCCTTCAGCTTTTCATTTTCAACAGTGATCACTCTGTCAGCACCATAATGTATCATGGCTTCTGCCGAATCTTTTACCGAATCGCCAACAAGAACAGCGACAATTTCCCCGCCTTCAGCTGCAATTTTCCCAGCTGCAATTGTTTCAAATGAAACATTTCTTAATGTATGATCACGTACTTCTCCCAGTACAAGAACTTTTTTTGACATGTTCATTTCCCCCTGTTTTTCAAATTGAAAGGTAACTTGAATTAGATGACTTTTGCTTCTTTTCTAAGAAGTGATGCAAGCTCTTTAACTTGATCAGGAAGCTCTCCCTGCAGAACTTTGCCTGCTTCCTTTTTCGGAGGCATATAAATTTCAATTGTTTTTGTTTTGGCTTCTACATCGTCTTCCTCAAGATCCAGATCGTCCAGCTCAAGTTCTTCAAGCGGTTTTTTCTTTGCTTTCATAATTCCAGGCAAAGAAGGGTATCTCGGCTCGTTCAGCCCCTGCTGTGCAGTGATAAGAAGCGGAAGCTTTGTTTCAATCACTTCAGAATCTCCTTCAACATCCCTTGTCACTGTAGCTGTATCCCCGCTGATTTCAAGCTTTGTGATCGTTGTCACGTAAGAAATATCAAGAAGCTCTGCAAGTCGCGGCCCTACCTGGCCTGAGCCGCCATCAATAGCAACGTTTCCGCCAAGTATCAAATCAGCTTCTTTGTCTTTGAAAAATTCATACAGAATTTTGGAGGAAGTAAATTGATCCCCGTCCTCGAGATCGTCTTCTGTATTGATTAAAACCGCTTTGTCGCATCCCATCGCTAAAGCCGTTCTTAATTCCTTCTCAGCTTCTTCGCCCCCGATTGTAACAACTGTTACTTCGCCGCCTTCTTTATCCTTGATTTGGATGGCTTCTTCGATAGCGTATTCGTCATAAGGATTGATAATAAATTCGGCTCCATCTTCTTGGATTGCACCGTTTTGCACAGAGATTTTTTCCTCTGTATCGAAGGTTCTTTTCATCATGACATAGATATTCATTTTCATCCCCCAGTAGTATTAAGACATAATTAGAAAAGCGGAAGTGCCTTGAACAGCCCGCCAAGCATAAGACGGTCAGCCGGAGTAAGGCGGCCTTCCTTTCTTTGGGTGCTTATGACCTCAGATCGGGCTAGGCGCTGCAGCTGGATCATTCAGCAGAAACTTATACCTTCTTATCGTTTTAAGTAGCTTTTCGAAATGGTTACTCTCCCTTAAATTGCGGCTGGCGCTTTTCGATAAAAGCCTGGATGCCTTCTTTGGCATCTGCTGTTCCAAATACCTGTCCAAACCAATCAGCTTCCCTGTCAATACCTGATTGAAAAGGTTCGTTCCGGCGAAGCTGCAGCAATTCAATGACAGCCTTTACCGTAACAGGACTTTTCTTTGCCATTTTCTTTGCTATTTCTTCCGCTTTGCTCATTAGCTCCTCTTCAGGATAAGCATGGTTTGCAAGACCATAGGCTTCTGCTTGTTTTCCTGTAATCGGTTCGCTTGATGTAATCATTTCAAACGCTTTTGCTTTGCCAACATAATCAGGCAGCCTTTGTGTTCCTCCGAAGCCAGGAATTATGCCAAGCTGCAGCTCAGGAAGCCCAAGCTTTGCATTTTCGGCAACCAGTCTCATATGGCAGCTCATCGCAAGTTCAAGTCCGCCACCGAGTGCTGCACCATGAATAGCTGCAATTACCGGCTTTTCGAACGTCTCAATTCTTTCAAACAGGCGCTGCCCGAGTTTGGCCAATTCTGAAAAGCCGCTTGAGTCAGGCATCTGAGTAAATTCCTTAATATCTGCCCCCGCTGAAAAGAACCTGCCCTCACCTCGAATAAGAATGACACGGACCTCTTTGTCCTGCTGAAGTTCATCAAGAAGCTGTGAAAGCTCTTTCAAAACTTTATTTCCTAAGGCATTTGCAGGAGGGTTTTCCAGTTTGACAAAAGCGACAAAATCTTCTTTTTTTACATTAAGAACACTCATTGGTAACTCTCCCTTACTATAGGTGTTTTCTCTATAATCCAAAGCGGGGACGCGGAGGCTTAACTTGCCTTTCCGCATCCGTACACAATTAATTCGTGCACCTTTCCCGCCAAAGAAATCAAATCATACTTCTGGTCATTCATTACCCAGGAGGTGACAGTTTCATCAATTGTTCCAAAAATCATCTGTCTGGCAAGCCTTAAATCAAGGTCTGCTCTGAACTCCCCTGTTTCTCTGCCCATCCGGATAATTTCATCCAGAGCATTCAGATAGCCTTTTAAAACGTCATTGATCCTCTGCCGCAGCTCATAGTTGGATTGCCGCAGCTCCAGCTGAGTGACGATTGCAAGGTGATGATCTTCCGACAGAAGAGAAAAATGTTTTTCAATTAACACATATAATTTCTCTGCCGCAGTGTTCTTTCCTGCTGTTTCAGCCTCGATTTTTTCAATAAACATTCCCATCTTTTCTTGAAATAAAGAAATGAGAATGTCTTCTTTGTTTTTAAAATAAAGATAAATCGTGCCGTCAGCTACACCAGCTTGCTTAGCAATTTTGGATACCTGAGCTTGGTGGTAGCCGTTTTCTGCAATTACAATCACTGCTGCGTCAATAATTTGTTTGTATTTTGGTTTGTTTTGTTTCAATGGACAATCTTCTCCTTAGAAAAAAATGAATGAACCATCATTCATAAAACAATGATAAAATTTTCTCTTTTTTCTGTCAAGCAAAATGTGAAGAAACAGCGCCGTCTGAATGCGGCGCTATTTTTAGTTTGCACTTTTCAGCTTTTCCTTTTCTTCCTCTACTAGCACTCTTCTCAGAATTTTGCCTACGGCCGTTTTAGGAAGCTCATTCCGAAATTCATATATTCTCGGTACCTTATAGGCTGCCAGATGTTTTCTGGAAAAATCATCCAGCTCTTCTTCGGTAGCAGAAACGCCATCTTTTAATACAACATAGGCTTTAACCGTTTCCCCTCTGTACGGATCCGGGACCCCTGCAACAACCACTTCTTTTATTTTATCATTTTCATACAGAATTTCTTCTACTTCTCGCGGATAAATATTAAATCCTCCTGCAATAATCATATCTTTCTTGCGGTCTGCAATATAAAAATATCCTTCTTCGTCCATATACCCGATATCGCCTGTATAAAGCCATTCATCTTTCAATACGGCTGCAGTCTCCTCCGGCATATTCCAATAGCCTTTCATCACCTGAGGGCCTCTCACAGCAAGTTCTCCAAGCTCATTTGGTTCTGCCTCCCTGCCTGTTTCCAACGAGATGATGGCAGCGTCTGTATTCGGCCAAGGAACCCCTATGCTCCCTTTTTTTCTTTTATCCCAAAGAAAATTGGAATGCGTAACAGGAGATGCCTCAGATAATCCATACCCTTCCACAAGCTTTCCTCCGGTCGTCTTCTCAAATTGTTCCTGAACTTCAGCGGGAAGAGGTGCCGAACCGCTAATGCAGGATTTAATGGAGGATAAATCATATTTGGACAAATCAGGATGATTCAAAAGAGCGATATAAATCGTTGGCGCACCAGGAAACAATGTCGGTTTTTCCCTGTCTATCGTTTTGAGGGCTTCCAGTGCGTTAAATTTAGGAAGCAGCACCATTTTAAAACCCTGCATAATCGAAAGGTTCATAACAGTCGTCATACCGTAAACGTGAAAAAACGGCAATACCCCCAGAACTGTTTCTTCCCCTTTTTTGCAGCGGTACATCCACGCAGTGCACATTAGCGTATTCGAAACCAAATTCTCATGGGTCAGCATTACTCCTTTTGGAAAACCGGTCGTTCCGCCAGTATATTGTAAAAGAGCAATATCCTCAGATGGATCGATTGCAGCTTTTTTTACATCAGGAGAATAGATCCTCAATATTTTTTTAAGCAAGTGAGTATTGCCTCCGTGTTCAAGTTTCAAGAGCACCTTGTTTTCCCTTTTTTGAACGAAAGGATAAAGAAGGTTTTTCGGAAAAGGCAAATACTCTTTTATTCCGGTTACAATAATGTGCTTCAAACTTGTTACCGCTTTCATTTTTGTCACTCTCGGATAAAGCAAATCAAGTGTGATGATAAAGGTTGAACCGCTGTCTTTCAGCTGATATTCCAATTCTCTTTCCGTATATAAAGGATTCGTCTGAACCACAATGCCTCCGGAAAAAAGAACAGCATAATACGCAATAACTGCCTGAGGGCAATTCGGCAGCATAATGGAAGCTCTGTCGCCTTTTTTAAGCCCGAGTCCCTGAAGGTAGCTTGCAAGCTTTAAAGACTGCTGATAAATCTCTTTAAAAGTAAGTTTTTTCCCTAAAAAGTGAATGGCTGTTTTATTCGGAAACTCCTCAGCAGAACTTTCCAAATAATCCTGCAGTGCCTTCTTTTCGATCGATACATCTTTTGGCAGCTCTTCTGGATACTGGTTGAGCCACGGTCTCTTTAAAGCCATAGAATCCCCCCTTGTTGCCTTCATGACTTTTATCACCTTTCATTATAACAGTAAATTCTGAACTTTAACTATATTTAGAATTATTTTCCTGTTAAAAAACCTCTGGAGCTAGTGCTCCTGAGGTCAGGTAATGAACAAATAAATGATTCCAATCACAATAAACGCTCCGCAAACAATAAGTAATACTTTCGCTAACGTTTCCATCCCTTTGCTCCCTTAAATTCCCGCCCCGATGACATAAGACAGGCCGACTGAAATCATCATGGAAATAAAGCCGACTGCCTTGTTGCCTTTTTCGATTTCCTCATCGATTTTAAAAGAAGGCGTCAGAAATTCATAAATAAAATAACCAAGGAGAAGAAGAAAAAATCCGAAAAGACCCCAGCCAATCATTTCAAAAAGGGAGTTGTGCTGTTCAATAGAAAAACGAAAAATATTGGAAATGCCAAAAATTTTGCCTCCTGTTGTCATGGCGACAGCCATATTCCCATTTTTGATTTCCTCCCAGTTTCTATACCTGGTTACGAGTTCGAAAATACAAAGAAAAATTATGATGCAAAGAATGACAACACTGTAGTAAGCAGCTGTTTTAACCAAATCGTTTTCCCAGAAAGGATTCATAGGTTTCTCCCTTTTTTGCTACTTTAATTCCACAACTGTAATTCCGGAACCGCCTTCTCCCGCTTCTCCAAATCTGGCATTTTTAACACTTCGATGGTTCTTGAGAAATTCCTGCACACCTTTTCGAAGGGCGCCTGTTCCTTTCCCGTGGATGATCGAAACTCTCGGATAGCCGGCAAGAACAGCGTCATCCAGGTACTTCTCAACCTTCATCAAAGCATTTTCATACCGTTCTCCTCTGAGATCAAGTTCAAGAGAGACATGATAGTCTCTGCCTTTAACAGTCGCAAGCGGTTTATTCTCAATCTCTTTCGGTGTTCCGAGATACTGAAGATCGCTTTCCTTTACTTTCATTTTCATGATTCCGATCTGAACCTGCCATTCTTTGTCTCCCGTTTTTTCTACGAGATGCCCTTTCTGGTTAAAGCTCGATACTTTTACCTCATCCCCGGCTTTCAGGCTATGCTCTGTTTTTTTCTTGGCAGGTGCTTTTTTCGATTTTTGAAATACAGGCTGTGCTTCTTCCAATCTTTTTCTGGCATTAATCAGTTCATGCTCTTTTATTTGTCCATACTGTTCTTTGCTCATTTTTCTAAGGTGGCGGATGACATTTTCTGCTTCTGTTTGAGCTTCTGCCAGTCTCTCAACAGCTTCTTTTTCCGCTTTTTCAAACAGCCTGTCCCGCTGTTCATTAAATTCTAAAATCTGCTGCTGCAATTCATTATGAAGCTGTTCAGCTTCCTTTCGGATTTTTTCAGCATCTGCCATTTCAGCCTCTGCCTGTTTTCTTGAGTCTTCCAGAGCGGAAATCATCTTGTCCACTTCATTGCTTTCCGCTGTCATATGGCCTTTTGCTGAAGAGATGACGTAATCATCAAGACCAAGCCTTTTAGAAATTTCAAAAGCGTTGCTTCGACCAGGAACACCGATCAATAGCCGGTAAGTCGGGCTCAATGTTTCGATATCAAACTCGACACTGGCATTTATTACACCATCCCTGTTATAGCCATAAGCTTTTAATTCAGGATAATGAGTCGTTGCAATGACTCTTGCTCCCCGTCCATACACCTCATCTAAAATGGAGATGGCAAGAGCCGCACCCTCCTGAGGATCCGTTCCTGCTCCAAGTTCATCAAACAAAACGAGACTGTTTTCATCTGCTTTTCTTAAAATATCCACAATATTTACCATGTGGGAAGAAAACGTACTTAAGCTCTGTTCAATGGACTGTTCGTCTCCAATATCAGCATAAACAGATTGAAAAACAGCTAGTTCTGAACCATCAAGTGCAGGCACCTGCAGTCCCGCCTGCGCCATCAGGGTAAAGATCCCAACGGTTTTCAGCGTTACCGTTTTTCCTCCTGTATTCGGTCCTGTTATAACAATCGTTGAATACTCATCCCCAAGGGCAATATCATTCGATACAACATTGTCTCCGGGAAGCAGCGGGTGACGCGCCTTAAACAGCTTGATTATCCCGGAATCATTTAGTTCAGGCTTACTTGCTTTTATTTCTTTTGCATAACGGGCTTTCATAAAAATAAAATCCATTTCTGCAAGCATTTCGATATTTCTTAAAATGGCATCTGCATCTTGAGCAGTCCATTCCGATAATTCTCTGAGGATTTTTTCAATTTCCATCTTTTCTCTAACCCTCGCCTGCTGAACGGCATTGTTCAATTCAACAACTGCCTGCGGCTCAATGAAAAGAGTGGCTCCTGAAGAAGACTGATCATGAACAATTCCTCCGTAAGTGGATCGGTACTCCTGTTTTACAGGTAAAACAAAACGGTCGTTTCTGATCGTAATAATGGCATCTGAAAGCATCGTTTGAGCGGAAGAGCCGCGGATCATGGACTCAAGCTTATCCCGAACCCTGCCTTCAATCGTTCTCTTTTGCTGTCTGAGATTTCTCAGTGTATCGCTCGCATGATCAAGAATTTCCCCATTATCATCGATGCACTGCTTGATCCTCTTTTCCAGATCGGTTAAAGGAATTAACATTTTAGCGCGCTCGTCAAGTAGAGGAAGTTCAATGTCACTTTCAACCATATCCTCAATAAAATGCTTTATTTGCCTTGCAGCGTAAATCGTGCCGGCAATCTCAATGAGCTCCTGGGAACTCAGCATGCCCCCGATTATGGACCGCTTCAGGCTTGCTCTTGCATCAGTTAAGCCTCCGAACGGGGCATTGCCCCTTAACCGGATTACTTTTGCTGCTTCATCCGTTTCTTCCTGCCATCTGACAGCTTCCTGAAGCGTTGATGTCGGGACAAGAGCAGCTGCCTTTTCACGTCCAAGTGATGAAGCTGCATGCTTCATCAGCTGGTCTCTTACTTTATCAAATTCCAGAACTTTTAATACTCTTTGCTGCAAAATTGGTACCTCCCAAAGAAAGGTCAGGAATGATGGCGATTCAGGAATCGCTTTAACTCTTCCAGTTCCCATGTATTTATCACATTTTTCTTTTCGATCCAGCCTTTTTTTGCGGCTGCGACACCGATCGGCATATGTTCCAGCATGTCTATGTTATGTGCATCTGTATTGATGGAAAGCTTTACACCTGCATCCTGGGCTTTTTTAATGTTTTCTGAGCTTAAATCAAGCCTGTTCGGATTGGCATTGAGCTCAAGAGCCGTATCTGTTTCTTTTGCGAGCTCGATCAATAAATCGATGTTAACATCATAACCTTTTCTCTTCCCGATCAGGCGTCCTGTCGGATGGGCAATCAGATCGACATGATGGCTTTCTAACGCTTTTTTAAGCCTCTGCATAATCACTTCTCTGCTTTGAGAAAAGCTGGAATGAATAGAAGCTATCACAAAATCCATTTCCTCCAGGAGCTCATCGTCATAATCGAGTGAACCATCCGGCAGGATATCCATTTCCACTCCAGCTAAAATTGTAAAATCGTCATATTTTTCATTTAAGCGGTCTATTTCCTTCCGCTGTTCACGCAGCCTTACAGCGGTGAGTCCTCCTGCTACCTTTAAGTATTGAGAATGATCTGTAATCGCGATAAATTTGTAGCCTTTTTTTCTGCAGGCATCTGCCATTTCCTCGATCGTATAGGCTCCATCTGTCCAGGTGGAGTGCATGTGCAGATCGCCTTTAATGTCTTCTATTTTAATTAGGGCTTCTGCTTTAGCAGCTTTATCTACTTCTGTTCCATCCTCCCGAAGTTCTGGAGGAATAAAAGGAAGACCAAAATGAGCGAAAAACTCCTGCTCATTATCTACCGTTTTTATCTCGCCTGTTTCCAGATTTTCAATCCCATATTCACTAATTTTTTCGCCGCGTTCCTTTGCCAGCTGTCGCATTTTGACATTGTGAGCTTTAGAACCAGTAAAATGATGAAGAGTTGATGCAAACTCTTCTTCCTTCACAAGCCTAAAGTCCACATTAACTTCTACGTCATAGTTTAACTGAACAGAAACCTTTGTATCCCCGCTCGCTATAACATCTGAAAGCTTAGGAATAGCTAACAGGGCTTTTCTCACCTTTTCAGGCTCTTCACAGGAAATGATATAATCCAAATCTTTAATCGTTTCTCTCATTCTTCTTAAACTGCCGGCTCTTGAAAAACGCTTTATCTCTGTACAAGCATCCAAATAAGCATCAATATCATCCGCAATCGGAAGCATGAATGCGACTGGAAGCCTTTCAGGCCGTGTACCTGCTTCATTAATAGCCTCTAAGATTTTTTCTTCCGTCTTCTTTGCGAAGCCTGGAAGCCCTTGTACTTTGTGGGCTAAGCATGCTTCCTTTAGCGCATCCATGCTGTCAATGCCAAGCTCCTTATACAGCTTTGAAATTTTCTTTCCGCCAAGTCCAGGAAGCTTTAGCATAGGCATCAGGCCTTCCGGAACCTCCTTTTGCAGCTCAAGCAGTGTTTTTGACTCGCCTGATTCCAAATATTCTATAATAACGGCAGAAGTCCCCTTCCCAATGCCGTCAAGCTTTGTAAAATCATCTATTGCTGTTAAGCTTCTGTCATCCTGTTCAAGGGCATTTGCCGCTTTTCGAAAAGCTGATATTTTAAAAGGGTTTTCTCCTTTAAGCTCCATATATATGGAAATCGTCTCCAGCAGCCTTATTACATCCTTTTTATTAATGTCCAAATAGCTTCACCTCTGTCAATCCATACGATTTACTATCCAAAATGATACATTTTTTTTAACGTGATGAAAAGCGGAAGCGCCCCAGCACAGGAAAAAAACTTCCCCGGTTAAAGAGAAGTTGTTGATTTCTCGCCATATTGCAGCCACAGTTCTTTTATCTTGTCTGAAAGAACCGGAGTATGATGAACAATGGAATTAGACAGCATGGAATGATTTAAGGCAGCCTGCACATTGCTCATTGGAAGCAATCCGCCTACAAACAGCAGGATAAAAAGGATCAAATACACTTCCACGAAACCAAAAAGGCCCCCTGCCAGTCTGTTAATCTGTTTCAGGACAGGTATGGATGCTACAAAATCGAGCATGGAACCGAAAATCTGCATGACGATTTTTGTCCCGAAAAAGAGAATAATAAAAGCGATTGCCCTGTAATAAGCTTCTTCCAGATTGTTTCCGCTGAAGAACGAAATGACTCCCTGCCCGTCACCCATCTGCGGATAAGGAATCCAAAGCTTAAGTTTAGGCGCAAGGTCATCATAGAAGTTATATGCTACAATATATGCAACGATAAAGCCTGTTAAATGCACGGCTTGGAGAATAAGTCCTCTTCTCAGGCCGACAAGCACTCCAAGCACAAGCAGAATAATTAAGACAAGATCCACCATTTTATTGTTTCAATCCTTTTCAGAAAGTTGTTTTTCTAAATTTTCGTAGTCATCTTTTAATTTTAAATAATCATGTACCATATTAACAGCTGTCAATACAGCAAGCTTATGTACATCCAATGAAGGATTATGTTTGCTCATTTCTCTCATTTTATCGTCAACAATAGAAGCTACAAGACGAATATGGCTGGTACTTTCTGTACCCATAATCGAGTATTGCTGTCCATATATATCAACTGTCGTTTTGGTTTTAGGACGATTTGACAACGTACATCCTCCATTCCTCTGAATCCTAATCTTTATCATAACACGATTATTTCCAATATGGAAAGAACACAAGCCTAATCGTCATAAAGGTGAAATACTTTTTGCAAAATGATATGTATGATGGTAACACCCTGTATAGTAAAGGGGCTTTTCTTTTTAAGGCTCCATTAAACATGGCTGTTGATATCCGCTTCAGGCGTTCGCTTTCCGAGGGCGTTTAGGTAAGCGTTTAGGTAAGCCTCCTTGGCGCTTAGCGCCTGCTTAGGTCTTACCATACCCGCTTCCCGCTGGAGTCTCACGCCTACCGCTCCACTCAACAGGTGTTAAATAATCAGCCCATGCTTTACACAGCCATCTTTTTAACAGGCTGTTTTCTCAGAGATTGTATTTCATAGATGCTTTTCTCACGTATATAGAATAACCCTAAGGCATCTTTTCTTAAGGTAGTTTTCGCAGAGATTGTTGCTATTCGTAAATGCTTTTATCACGCATTTTGCCTTTCTTCGGGACATCTTTTCTTAAAATTGGCATATGCATTCTGTTTTATAAGCACTTAAAAGAGTAAAAAACAACAAAGTTTAAGAAAAGTGCCTTTCTTAAAGCTTAAGAAAAAAACCTATTAGAAAAGCTCCATATAGAAAGGAAGAATACCTATTGTCAAACGCAGTTCTTAAGGCTAATCCCCCTCTTCTTGAAAAAATGAAACAGCATTACAAAGAATCGATCACAGGCCAGGTACCTGCCGGGGCTTTGTTTACCGCTAAAACAAACGGCTGCACCATTACAGCCTATAAATCAGGAAAAGTACTCTTTCAGGGAGCAAGAGCAGAACAGGAAGCAGCCAAATGGCCCGCTGAGCCTGCGGCACCAAAAACAAGCTCATCTAAATCCATTAATAAAAAGGATTCGAAGGGGTCTTCTCTTTTTAGTCCGCCCCCTGATATATCTGCTATGTCGGTTATTGGCTCTGACGAGGTCGGAACAGGGGACTTCTTCGGCCCCATGACTGTTGCTGCTGCATATGCCAGCAGAGAAAATCTCTTGCTGCTGAAAGAACTCGGTGTAAAGGATTCCAAAAACCTGAATGATGCACAAATTATCAAAATAGCGAAAGACTTGATTAAAACGATTCCTTACAGCCTGCTTATTTTACATAATGAAAAATATAACATCATGCAAGCTTCAGGCATGACGCAGGGAAAAATGAAAGCATTGCTTCATAATCAGGCAATCACAAAATTACAGGAAAAAATGGCGCCGGAAAAGCCTGAAGCCATTTTGATTGACCAGTTTGCAGCGCCGGATATTTATTTCAAGCACCTGAGGGGAAGGATTTTCACTAAAGAAAATACATACTTCAGCACGAAGGCAGAGGGTGTTCATCTTGCTGTGGCCGCTGCTTCAATTATTGCAAGGTACTCATTCTTAAAGGAATTCGACAAGCTATCTGAAAAAGCCGGTTTTACTTTGACAAAAGGAGCCGGGAGCAAGGTTGATGAAGCTGCTGCAAGGATTATTAAGAAAGAAGGCGTACAAGCGTTAAAAAGCTATGTTAAGCTTCACTTTGCCAATACTGAAAAGGCAAAAGCTCTGTTAAATAGATAGTAAGTTTTTAACGCAAAAAATGAGGAGCCTCCTCCAGAAGGAGCTCCTCATTTTTCATATTCATTACACCTTATGCGCGAAGCTCTGCCCCGAATTTTTCAGATACAGCCTTCATCACTTTATCGAAGGATTTTGTTACCTCTTCATCGGTCAATGTTCTTTCTGGATCAAGGTATTTTAGAGAAAAGGCAATCGATTTCTTACCAGCTTCAAGACGGTCTCCTTCATAAACATCAAAAACAGAAACATCTTTTAGAAGCTTGCCGCCTGCAGCTGTAATTTCGGACTTCAGCTCACCTGCAACAACCTTTTGATTAACGACAAGTGCTATATCCCTTGTAATAGAAGGGAAACGCGGAATAGTCGTATATGCAGCCTTTTCCTCATCAGCTTCCATTAGTATTGATAAATCAAGTTCAAGTACGTACGTTTCAGACAAGTCGTTTTCTTTTTGAACAGAAGGATGCAGCTGACCGATAAAGCCGGCTATTTGTCCGTTTAAGAGTACATCTGCTGTTCTTCCAGGGTGAAGACCGTCTCTCTTTGATTGAACATATTCTATTTGGCTGTTTAGGCCAAGCTTTTCAAATAGGCCATCAAGAATGCCCTTAAGTACAAAGAAATCAGCAGCCTTTTTCTCTCCTTGCCACTGGTGGAAATGCCATAACCCTGTAATAGCGGCTGCGAGGTGTTCTTTTTCATTTGGCTGATTTTCTTTTCCTCCGGATAAATAGACAGAACCAATTTCATAAACAGCAACCTGATCATTCTGACGGGCAAGGTTGTGTCTCAGCACTTCGATTAAATGAGGAAGCAAGCTTAAACGAAGGACGCTTCTGTCTTCACTCATCGGCAAAGCGAGCGGTGTTAACTCTGAGTTTTCCATTGCAAACTGAGATGCTTTCTCTCTGCTTGTTAAGGAATAAGTGATGGCCTGGCTGAGACCAGCTCCTTCAAGAAATCTCCGGACCTTTCGGCGCTTCACCTGATACTCCGTCAAGGTCCCAGGAGTCGTTTTTGTCACAGGCAATGTGGACGGGATATTATCATATCCATAAAGACGGGCAACCTCTTCTACCAAATCTTCTTCAATCGTTATGTCGCCTCTTCTTGTCGGAACCGTTACAGTAAACGAGCTTCCATCCTGTTTAGATTCAAATCCAAGACGGTCAAAAATAGAGGAAATGTCATCTGTAGAAATTTCCATACCCAGAACAGAACTGATTTTTTCTGCTGCAATTTGAATCACTGCAGGAGACGGTTCAAATGATTTTTCTTCAGCAGCTCCGTTCAGTACTTCCCCGCCTGCATATAAAGCCATTAATTGAGCAGCCCTCTCGGCAGCCGGAACCACCCGGTTCGGATCCACTCCTTTTTCAAACCTTGCACTCGCTTCACTTCTAAGCCCGTGATCCTTTGAGGCTTTCCGTACTGTCTGGCCATCAAAATAAGCAGATTCAAGCAGAATGTTTTTCGTATCTGCCTGCACTTCAGAGTTTGCTCCGCCCATAACACCCGCAATAGCGACCGGTTCAATGCCGTTGGTGATGACAAGATGGTCACTTTTCAGCTCTCTTTCCTGGTCGTCAAGCGTGACAATTTTTTCACCTTGCTTCGCTTTTCTGACGACGATTTCTTTAGAGCCTAGCCTGTCGTAATCAAATGCATGAAGCGGCTGGCCATATTCAAGCAATACAAAGTTAGTAATATCCACTACATTGTTGTGAGGACGGATTCCGGCTGCCATTAATCTTGTCTGCATCCATAATGGAGAAGGAGCGATCGTTACATTTTTGATCACTTTCGCCAAGTAGTGAGGATTTGCTTCTTTATCCTCAATCTTAAGAGAAATCGCATCTGATGCTTTTTCAGAAGCAGTTTCCACTGAAACCTCAGGATATTTTACTCCCCTGCTTAAAATGGCTGCTACTTCGTGAGCGACACCTAGCATGCTTAAACAATCAGAACGATTCGGCGTTAAACCAAGCTCAAGCACATGGTCATCCAGGTTCAGCTGCGTGAGGGCATCTTCGCCAACAGCTGCATCGCTCGGAAAAACGAAAATTCCTTCTGCATACTCTTTTGGAACAAGCTTTCCTTCCATTCCAAGCTCCTGCAGGGAACAGATCATACCGTTCGATTCTTCACCGCGAAGCTTTGCACGCTTAATCTTAAAATTGCCCGGTAGAACAGCTCCTGTTTTGGCTACAGCCACTTTTTGACCCTTTTCCACATTCGGTGCACCGCATATAATTTGTACAGGTTCGTCTTCTCCGACATCTACAAGGCATTTATTCAGTTTGTCAGCTTCTGGATGCTTTTCTCTTTCCAGCACGTGACCGACTACAACGCCGCTTATTCCTTCATTCAGCACTTCAACGGTTTCAACTTCTATCCCGCTGCGTGTGATTTTTTCAGCCAGTACATAAGCTGTAAATCCTTCAAGGTTTACATATTCATTGAGCCATTTATATGATACTAACATCGCTTTCCCTCCGTTACGCTCGTTTGAATTGATTTAAGAATCGGATATCATTTGTATAAAAATGACGAATATCATCTATTCCGTATTTCAGCATCGCTACCCGTTCAGGTCCCATACCAAATGCAAAACCCTGGTATTTTTTCGAGTCAAAACCGGCCATCGAAAGTACATTCGGGTGGATCATGCCGGCACCCAATATTTCAATCCAGCCAGTTTTCTTGCAAACATTGCAGCCTTTGCCGCCGCAGGAGAAACAGGAGACGTCCACTTCAACGGAAGGTTCTGTGAAGGGGAAAAAGCTTGGGCGAAGCCTGATTTCCCGCTCTTCACCAAACATTTTTTTTGCAAAAACCTCAAGTGTCCCCTTCAGGTCGCTCATGCTGATGTTCTCATCCACAACCAAGCCTTCAATTTGAGTAAATTGATGTGAATGGGTTGCATCGTCGTCATCCCGTCTGTAAACCTTTCCGGGACAAATAATTTTCACAGGGCCTTTGCCTTTGTACTTCTCCATTGTTCTTGCCTGAACTGGAGATGTATGTGTTCGAAGGAGAATGTCTTCTGTAATATAGAAGGAATCCTGCATATCTCGTGCTGGGTGGCCTTTTGGCAAGTTCAGCGCTTCAAAGTTATAGTAGTCGCTTTCAACTTCAGGCCCTTCTTCAATGGAATAACCCATACTTAAAAACAGGTCTTCGATTTCTTCAATAACAGCTGTGATCGGATGATGGCTTCCTGAGCGAACTGGTCTTCCAGGCAATGTCACATCAATCGTTTCAGCTGCCAATTTCTTTTCCGTTTCTGCCTCTTCAAATTTCTTTTGTTTCAGAGAAATTTCTGAAGCGATCGCTTCGCGTACTTCATTGGCGAGCGCACCCATTTTAGGGCGTTCTTCTGCTGAAAGCTTTCCCATTCCTCTTAAGGCTTCTGTTATTGGCCCTTTTTTACCAAGGTAGGCCACCCTGACTTCATTCAGGCTCTTCAGGTCCTCTGCATTTGCGATCTTTTGCAGAGCTTCCTGCTGAAGTTCTTTTAATTGCTCTTGCATCATTACTCCTCCTTGTTTGAAAACAAAATAAAAACCCCGCCCCAAAAAAGGGACGAGGTATAATTCGCGGTACCACCCTTGTTAACAAACGGCTGTATTTGTATTTTCCCTAGAAGGCATTAATACACTTCAGTCCGATGTTCACTCAAAACTTTTAACGGCAAGCAGCCGGGCCGCCTTTACAAACCTTATGGTCTGGTCCAAGCGCCAACTCGAGAGGTGAACTCAATTCCTTGTAGCCATGAAGCTGCTTTCAGTCTAAGACAGCTTCTCCCTGGATAGCATATACGGGAATTTACTTTTCTCTGTCATCGTTTTTATGTATAATCATTGATTACGAAAGAGACTTAATGCATTTAATTATAATGAATGTTCGCTTGGGATGCAATACTACCCGCGAAGATGGTACATCAATATTCCAGCAGCAATCCCCGCATTTAACGATTCTGCTTTGCCTCGAATTGGTATATAAAGATTCCGTTTCGTCATTTGCAGCCACTCTTCCCTGACGCCGCTGCCTTCATTTCCAATTAAAAGCGCGAAGGGATCTCCTTGATCTGCTGTTCTATAATCTGATCCATTCTGCAGGGAAGTGCCGTACACCGTTATTTCTTTTTCATTCAGCTCGTTCAGCCATTCTCCAAGGCTTCCTTTTACAACAGGAATATGAAAAATGGATCCTTGGCTTGAACGGATGACCTTTGAATTATACAAATCAACTGTTCCTTCGCCAAGTACAATGCCATCAAGCCCAGCTGCATCAGCTGTTCTTATGATGGTGCCGAGATTGCCGGGGTCCTGCAGGCCATCAATTAAAAGGATTCTCTCCCATGATTTCTGTTCTGCCTCTTTCTTCTGCCGGCAGACAGCTGCTGCTCCCTGCGGGGTCTCTGTATCACTGATAGCTTTTAAAACCTCGCTTGGAACCATCGTGATTGAAACATCATCAAGGTTCCAGGATGAAGGGACATTGGATTCTTCACCAAGAATCAGCTCGATAATCTGATCCTTCTCTTTAAGAGCTTCTTCTACTAAATGATATCCTTCGACCAGAAAGGACTTCGTTGCTTCTCGTTCTTTTCTTGTATGAAGTTTTTTCCATTGTTTCACTTTTGGGTTTTTTGCTGAATCAATCCGTTTCACGTTTTTCTATCTCCTTTTTAATGCTGAACTCATTATATCTCAGTCACTGCACATAATAAAACAGAATCCTGTAAATGATAAGGTAGGAGTAAAAAGGAAAGGAGTGTCTTCTAATGGATTTAAACTTGCGGAATGCGGTTATTCATAATGTAACTGGGAACTCTCAAGATCAGCTTGAGCATACGATTGTGGATGCTATTCAAAGCGGTGAAGAAAAAATGCTTCCTGGACTGGGTGTTCTTTTTGAAGTCCTTTGGCAGCATTCAGAAGAAAATGATAAGAAGGAAATGCTTGAAACATTGGAACAAAGCTTAAAACAATAAGTAATGCCAAAAACCCTGAGTATTATCAGGGTTTTTTTCATCTTGAAAAAAAAGATTTCGTTTATTTTTCTGCGATTGTGAATTCCCAAAGGAGATTGGATAGATTATTTGACGGTTGGGATAAATCGCGCGATCATTCGGATGACTATTCAGCTGAAAGGGAGTGCTGCATTGAATGACCTAAATATCCTCTTTATTATGTTGAAGTAATTTGGGGGTATATAGAGGATTTTCATTCACTTTCTTTTGATTTTGAATAAAAATTAGAGTTTTTTTTAGTTTAAAAGCTATTCTTCACTGACTTTTGGGCAGTGCTGAGTGGTTTATGCACGGTGTTCGAAGTTTATGCACGGCTTTTCGGAGTTTATGCACGGCTTTCCAGAGGTTATGCACAACAAATTTGCATTATGCTCAGCTTCACTCGTTTATATTCAGGTTACTCTCAATATGCACAGCTTTTTCCCATTATGCTCGCTTGCCTCCTTAAGCACACCTCCTCCTGAAACTCATCCCCTTTCCCAGTACAAATTTCCACACAGATTTTATAGTTTACTAAACGATGAATAAAACTGCCGGAGCTTTTCCGGCAGTTTTAATTAAAGGATCAGTCAAATGTGATTTTCGAAACCGTCTCACGATCCAATTTTTTAATGACTTCAGCAATCAGCTTAACTGCATTTTCATAGTCATCCCTATGGAGCATGGCAGCATGAGAATGAATATATCTTGTCGCAATCGTAATAGAAAGGGCTGGAACCCCATTTGCTGTCAGGTGAATGGCACCAGAGTCTGTACCACCGCCTGCAAGTGCATCAAACTGATACGGAATGCCATGTTCGTCAGCCGTATCTGTTACAAAATCACGCAGGCCCTTATGCGAAACCATCGAAGCATCATAAAGAATGATTTGCGGGCCATCACCCATTTTGCCGAGCGCTTCTCTTTCAGTAATTCCTGGAGTGTCTCCTGCAACGCCTACATCTACCGCAAATGCGATGTCTGGCTTAATGAGCTGAGCAGATGTACGTGCTCCTCTTAAACCGACTTCTTCCTGAGCTGTCCCAACACCATATACGATATTCGGGTGGTTTGTTCCATCAAGCTGTTTCAGAACATCGATTGCGATGGCGCACCCAATCCGGTTATCCCATGCTTTCGCAAGCAGCATTTTCTCATTTTTCATAACGGAAAATTCAAAGTAAGGAACGACTTGGTCCCCTGGTCGCACGCCGAATTCGGTTGCTTCTTCACGGCTTGAAGCACCTGCATCAATAAACATGTCCTTGATCTCAACAGACTTTTTACGCACATCAGCAGGAAGGATATGCGGCGGCTTGGAGCCGATAATACCTGTTACATCGCCTTTGCTTGTTACGATGGTAACTCTTTGAGCAAGCATTACTTGCGGCCACCAGCCTCCAACTGTTT
Source organism: Chryseobacillus diguaensis (assembly GCF_049220665.1). Taxonomy (NCBI): domain Bacteria; kingdom Bacillati; phylum Bacillota; class Bacilli; order Caryophanales; family Bacillaceae; genus Chryseobacillus; species Chryseobacillus diguaensis. Next base: position 181,228 of record NZ_JBMKNV010000003.1, on the reverse strand, counting down.
GAAAGCGGATAAAGCCTTTATCATCTATATTAGTTACCATAAAGCCTACTTCGTCTAAATGGCCTGCAATCATAATTTTAGGACCGTTTGCATCGCCAGTTTTCTTCGCGATCAAGCTGCCAAGCCCATCTGTTATTACCTCATCAGCATGAGGCGATATGTATTTCTTCATTACTTCTCTCGGTTCTCTTTCGTTGCCGGAAATCCCTTTGGCATCTGTTAACTCTTTCAGCATCTTCAATGTATCGTCGAGCTGTGTCATTTGGAAACCCCCTCTAATTTATTCCTGCATTTTCTATTATACTGGAGGAAAAACTATATGTACAAAAATTGCGACAACTCAATATCCTTGCTCTTGGCGCTCATGGTTGATCTCATTTTTTTTTACATATGCTCTTTCCACTTCTTCGCTTGAAAAACCAAGAAGTTCACCTAAATATAAATATTCCCTAAAAACAGCTAAATAGGTATCTTTGCTTTGTTTTTTTCTAAAATCTGATACACTTTCAAAAACGGCAAGAAACTGTACAGTTGCAGATTCAGAAGCATTCTCTCCCTTAAGCTCCAATTCACCTTCCCAGCCAAGCTCCAGTCCAATGGAAAGGAGGAAATGAACACCATCCACAAACTCTTCTAGGATTGTTTCCCGATCAGAAGCAGGCTTCGTGCTCCAAAATTTAAAGCATCTTGTTTCATTTGCCAGTTCTCCGATTTCAACATAAAGCGCCAGAATTTTCTTTTCTATGAGATTTTCAGATAGCAGTGCATGCTGCTCCTGAATTTTTTTGTCCAATTCCTTTTGCATTACAAAAAGTTTTGCAAAATCCATAAGGCTCATCTCCTTTATTGGTTTATGTAAGGCTGTTTTCGCAAAGATTGTTGCTATTCGTATAAGTTCTGAATACGCATGAAGATTAGCTTCGGGGCATCTTTTCTTAAAGTTCCTGCCAAATTAAGGGTCCTGGAGCTGAAATATAGAGTGAGAAGCAGCAAAGTTTAAGAAAAGAGCCTTATGTAAAATAAAAAAACTCCCTCTCTATTATAAGGGGAGCATCAATTTGGAAAAAGAACAGGATCTGTAACGAGAATGTGTCCTCTAAAAAAATAAATAAGCGCAAGGTCTAAAATAGAAAGAAGCGGAAAGCCAAACAGGAATGCTAAATGCTTTGTTTTGTGCCTGAAAAGAAACATTCCGATTGTCATTCCAATGGCTCCTCCGATAACGGCAACCGTCCATAGCGTTTTTTCCCTGATCCGCCACTGCTTCTTCCGTGCTTTTTGTTTATCAGAACCCATTAGCCAGAGTCCAAGCAAATTGGCTGTAACAATATAAAAAACAATCAGCTGTTGCATCATAACACCTGCTTATCGAACAGAAATTTCTGCAAAGTCCGGTTTTGACCCACGAAAAATTTTTATAAGGAAAAAGGCCACTCGTCCGCGGGGAGAATGACCTCTTTATGGTTGTATTAGTCGTTAAGCTTAGCTTTTGCTGCGTCAGCAAGCTGTGAAAATGCTTTTTCGTCAGCAACTGCAAGATCAGCTAGCATTTTGCGGTTCACTTCGATACCAGCAAGCTTTAAGCCATGCATCAAACGGCTGTAAGAAAGACCGTTAAGACGTGCTGCTGCGTTGATACGTGTGATCCAAAGTTTACGGAAGTCGCGTTTTTTCTGGCGACGGTCACGGAATGCATACATTAAAGATTTCATTACTTGCTGATTAGCAACTTTGTATAATGTATGTTTTGAACCGAAATAACCTTTAGCTAATTTTAATACCTTTTTACGACGTTTGCGTGTTACTGTACCGCCTTTTACTCTTGGCATGTCAATTCCCTCCTAATGTGTTGACTATCTATCCGAATTATTTAATGTTGTCTAATAAATGACGAATGCGTTTGAAGTCGCCTTTGCTGACCAATGAGGCTTTACGCAATTTGCGTTTCGCTTTAGTTGATTTGTTGGCGAATAAATGGCTTCTGTATGCGTGAGAACGTTTCAGTTTACCAGATCCAGTCTTTTTGAAACGCTTGGCAGCTCCGCGATGTGTTTTCATTTTAGGCATAGGGTTTTCCTCCTCGTTCTATTGCTTTTCAATTTTAGGTGCTAAGACCAGGAACATGCTGCGGCCGTCCATACGGGGCGCAGACTCGACTGTTGCAACATCGTCACAAGCTTGAGAGAATCGGTCCAATACCCTCTGACCAATTTCCTTATGGGTAATGGCACGTCCTTTGAAGCGGATAGATGCTTTTACTTTGTCGCCTTTTTCAAGGAATTTGCGTGCGTTGCGAAGTTTGGTATTAAAGTCATGCTCATCAATTGTTGGGCTAAAACGGACTTCTTTAACGCTGATGATTTTTTGGTTTTTCCGAGCTTCTTTATCTTTCTTTTGCTGCTCAAAACGGAATTTACCGAAATCCATAATTCTGCATACAGGCGGTTTTGCATTTGGAGCAACCATAACTAAATCAAGATTAGAACGGGTCGCAATCTCAAGTGCTTCCACACGGGATTTAATTCCAAGCTGATCACCATTCGGACCGATTAGACGCACCTCACGAGCGCGAATGCCCTCGTTTACCAACATGTCTTTGCTAATAATGAGCCACCTCCAAGAATTTTTCATGAATAGCGTCTGGCGTCAGCCAGAATCACGGGACACTTCTGACGCAAACGTTGTATAAGTTCAAACAGGCTACAAAATAAAAAGTGTGGGTGCATACTACACCCACACTACGAATTCTCATTAAAAAATTTCGATCTCGTATACCTGCCAACTGCTTACAGCGTCAGCCAGGTGAGAAGCGGGTGCTTCTGCTTTCTATCAAACAGCTATTCAATTACCTAGGACATCATAACACGAATAAATAAGACGTGTCAATCATTCATTCCAAGAACATCTAGAAAGGATTATATCAAATTCAGTTTAAGCAGGCAATAGCCTTTTTTTAATTTACTTTAATTTACTGTCTGCCAGTTGAAAAAAAGAAATTATCTGGCTGCTTCCTGCTTGATCATACCTGCAAAATCTTCAAGAGAAACGGTTTCCGATTTCTGCTCTCCATACTTACGCACGTTAACAGCTGTATCTGAAACCTCCTGATCCCCTACAACAAGCATGTAAGGAACCTTGTGCATTTGGGACTCCCTGATTTTATAGCCGAGCTTCTCATCTCTTGCATCCAGTTCAACGCGAATTCCTTCAAGCTGGAGACGCTCTTGCACTTTTTTTGCATAATCAAGATGAACTGCCGGTGAAACCGGGATAACCTGTACTTGAACAGGGGCAAGCCAAGTCGGGAATGCACCTTTATATTCCTCGATAAGGAATGCAACGAACCGTTCCATAGTGGAAACGACTCCGCGGTGAATAACGACGGGACGATGCTGTTTGCCGTCTTCCCCTACGTAAGTAAGATCGAATCTTTCAGGGAGAAGGAAATCAAGCTGAACAGTAGAAAGTGTCTCGTCTTTTCCAAGGGCAGTGCGAACTTGAACATCAAGCTTAGGACCGTAGAACGCAGCTTCGCCTTCTGCTTCAAAATACTCTACCCCAAGTTCATCCATTGCTTCTTTTACCATGCTTTGTGCCTTTTCCCACATAGCATCATCATCAAAATATTTTTCTTTATCTTCCGGATCACGGTAAGACAAACGGAAGGAGTAGTTTTCAAGGCCGAAATCCTTGTATACTTCCTCTACAAGCCGGACAACACGGATGAATTCATCTTTAATTTGATCCGGGCGGACAAAAATATGAGCATCATTCAAAGTCATGCCGCGAACACGCTGAAGGCCGGAAAGGGCTCCGGACATTTCATAGCGGTGCATTGTGCCAAGCTCAGCTATCCGGATTGGCAGCTCACGGTAGCTGTGAATATCGTTTTTGTATACCATCATATGGTGAGGACAGTTCATCGGACGCAATACTAGGTCTTCGTTATCCATGCTCATTGCCGGGAACATATCATCCTGATAGTGATCCCAGTGACCGGAAGTTTTGTAAAGTTCAACACTGCCAAGTACCGGAGTATAAACATGGCTGTAGCCTAAACGGTCTTCTTTATCAACGATATAGCGTTCAATAATACGTCTGATTGTAGCTCCTTTTGGAAGCCATAATGGCAATCCCTGACCTACTTTTTGAGAAGTTGTGAAAAGGCTCAGCTCTTTGCCGAGCTTTCTGTGATCACGTTCCTTTGCTTCTTCCAAAAGACGCAAATGCTCATCCAAATCAGCCTTTTTGAAGAAAGCTGTACCGTAAATCCGCTGCAGCATTTTTTTGTTGCTGTCGCCGCGCCAGTAAGCACCTGCAACACTGAGCAATTTAAATTCTTTTATTTTACCTGTAGAAGGCACATGGATGCCGCGGCATAAATCAAAAAATTCACCTTGCTCATAAATCGATACTGCTTCATTTTCCGGAATCGCTTCAAGCAGTTCATCCTTCAAGTGGTCGCCAATCTCTGCAAATCTGCGTTTTGCCTCTACCCTGCTTACTTCTTTACGGATAATTTCAAGATTTTCATTGACGATTTTCTGCATTTCTTTTTCAATGGCCGGAAGATCTTCTGATGAGATCGATTGCTCCATATCAATATCATAATAAAAGCCATTTTCAATAACAGGACCTACTCCAAGTTTTACGTCAGAATAAAGTCTTTTAATGGCCTGCGCCATCAAATGGGCTGTACTATGTCTAAGAATCTCCAGCGCTTCCTCTGAATCCTGAGTAACGATTTCAATTGAGCCGTCTTCCTGAATTGGAGATCTTAAATCAATCAATTTGCCATTGAATTTTCCTGCTAGAGATTTTTTCTTAAGACCAGGGCTGATGGATGCCGCTATATCTTCTGTTGTTGTGCCTTTTGTAAACTCCTTAACTGCTCCGTCTGGAAAACTGATTTTTACTAATTCAGACATCCTGTTCACTCCTTTGTAATGAAAAAATTAGGCTCTTTTCTTAAACTTGGTTGCTTCTCTCTCCAAATTTCTTTTACACGGCACTTGATTTGGCAGGAGCTTTAAGAAAAGATGTCCCGAGCAAATCAATATGCGTGATAAAAGCAATCCGAATAGCAGCAAATGATAGGAAAACAGCCAAAAATAAAAAACCCGCCCCTCCGAAGAGAAGGGACGAGTTTAATTAACATTAGTCGTGGTTCCACCCTTATTCCTTTACTGCAAAAAAAGCCTGCAATAAAGCTTAAGATATCTGTAACGGGATTTCCCGTCGGCCATTACTGAAGCATTGCCGTTCACAGCCGAAGTTCAAAGGCGGTAAGTATGCTTTCTTTGTTAAAAGGGTTGCAGCCTTGCCCTTTCTCTCTGAAAACCGTTCAGCATCCTCGTGTCCTTATCGCAACTTTTCATTATCGTTCAATTACCTCGTATTATAGATGGTTTTGAAATAAAAATCAAGACAGCATGGAAGAATCCCCCTGCAAGGGCTGCATTGTTCTTATTGGATATATTTTCACCTTTTCCTGAAAAATATTCTGTATCGTCTGCACCATTCCATGCTCCGGGTCATCTGTGTAAATCAGTACGGCATTCGGCGCCATGCAAACGAGAGGTGCAAGAAGAGCCGAATCAATATACATAGGATGATGGTATAAAAGAGAACGGTCAACATATTTCCGCAGATCCTGCTCAGGCATTTCCTGAAGGTGTTCATCACAGATGATAAACCGTTTTTTATAAATGATATGAATTTTTTCAAACTGCGGTGACTTTGACAGGACGTAATCCCGCAAAAATTGAATAAAATTCTGATACTCCTGCTCCAGTTTATATTCCTCTATCGCTACTTCTGCATAATGGTTCAATCGTTTTCTGTATTCATGAAGCCGAAACGTTAAGAAGGATTCAAAAGAAAAAGCAAGATTAGGCTTTAATAAATTTTCTAAGGCAGACTGAATACATTCTGTACGATCAATGAACTTCTGGATATTCGGGATATCCGATCTCTCCCCGTCCATTATAGATTGGGCTATATGTAAAATTTGCTGCTGCTCATCTTTGTCTGTAAAGAAAAATTGGTTTTCCACTACTGAAAGAATCAGCAAATTCTCCTTCTGCTCAATAATAAACTGAATAATAGCAGGGATAACAAAGGAATCAATGAAGGTTTGCAGATCACTTGAATCTATATGAACCTGATTTGGCGGTACTAGGTGAATGAATTTTCCGCTGCTTGCAGGCAGGTGCTCCAGCCTGCTGAAAAAAGACTGGGCATCATCATAAGAATTAAAACTGATTTCAAGCATGTTTGTCCCCCCTTAATACAAAACATCTGATTTTATATATATGGGGAGATATTCTTTTTTAGACTCCGAAAAACATTATTGCTTCGGAAAAAAAGCGCCTTTTTACACAAGGCTATTGTTCCCTAGTTGAAAACAGGCAAAAAGAAAACAGGCCTGTAAAAGCCTGTTCGAAGGTTTATTCTCTTCTGTTTTTTCCGGCAAGCTGCACAGGGACAGATAAATGCTTGATCCGCTCCATAATTCTTGCCGCTTTCACTGGCTCTTCCTCTCCCCTTTGCGTATAGGACAAATGATGATTCAGCTGATTCAAATCAAAGTTCGATGTGAAAAAGGTCGGCAAATTTTCAAGCATTCTGTATTGAAGGATCGTTCCAAGTATATCGTCCCTCATCCAGCTTGACATGGATTCCGCTCCAATATCATCCAGCATCAAAACAGGGATGGTTTTGACAGCCTCCATTTTGCTCTCCATGGAATTGTCACTGAACGAGTTTTTTAATTCCCTCATAAATTCAGGAATATAAAGAAGCATGGAGGAAATACGGTTCTCTGCCAGTTCATTTGCAATGGCTCCAAGGATATACGTTTTGCCAACGCCAAAAGGTCCGTGAATATACATCCCTTTTGCAGGCTTACCGGAAACATATGTCTCTACAAAATCCTGGGACATTGAAACAACTTTGAGCCTTGATGGTTCATCAAGATCAATATTATCAAGATGTGCCGCCAGTATTTCTTTTGGAATATACATGCTTTTGATGAGAGATTCATGCTTCCTGCGCTCATCATACACTTCTTTCGATGGACATTTATCGTATTGAAGATCAATCGTTTTCCCCTGCAGCACTAAATGAGGGTGATAGCCCTGAACCAAATTTTTGCATTCTCCAAGACTTGGACAGTCAGAACAATTTTTACTTTGCCCTATATACTCGTAAAGCTTGATCAGACTTCTATCTATAATGTCATCATTCAGCTCATCTTTATGGAGCTCAAGGAACGGCTTGACATCAGGATGGCTGGTCACTTCCTTTTTTAAACCCTGCAGCCTTGTCTGGAAGTCTTCTCTACCAGTCACGTTTTTCATTGCCTGGCCTATTTGTTCCATCATCTTTCACCTGCCTTCTAAGCTATCTATTGGCTGTTCTTATTTTTATATTTTTTTATCCGTTCAGCAAGCTTTTGTCTTTCCAGTTCAAAATCGTCCTTTGCATTTGTTTCTGTGCTGCTTTCCTGTTCTTTACCCTCTTCTGTCTTAAGCCAGTCAGGCAACATTTCTTTACGGACTGATTTTCTTCTTTGTGCGGGCTTATTTTTAGCTTCGGCCCATTCCATATATTGCTGCTGCTCTTTTTTGGCCAATTCCATTGCTTCATCAACCGTTTTAATATTTTTTCTCGCCCAATGGCCAGCTATTTTCTGAACATATCCTTTTGAAAGCTTCATATCTGTCTTAAGCATTACATAGTAAATTAACACATTGACGACGCCTGGGTACAGCTTTTGCTGAAACATCACATCTTCAATAATCTGCAGATCCGATAGCGGAGGTTCTCCGCCTTCAGCAATGTCTCTCAAAAATTGATAAGGAGAAATGTTTTCCAGCTGAAACGCAAGCTCTTCTTCCTTCGTTAAGGTTTCTTTTTTTTGCACCGTTCTATACGGCAAAGGCTGAATTTTTTCAGACAGCCTTGGCGTCTGCTCGCCGTGCTCAAATTTATACCAATCCCTTGCCGACTTGCGGAGTTCTTCTTCGTCTATCGTCTCATCGGGCAGGATGGCATTCATTAATATATTCTTCATTTGAATGGCATCCATTCCGTAAATATAGGACAGCTTTTTAATGGTTTCTTTTACGGAATCATTAATGGCTTTTTTCGGAATAATGGCTTCAGATAATCCAGCAAAAAGAAGGTCAAAATCGAAAACAGAATCGTCGAGAAGTGTTCTTCTGCCTTGTGCTTCAGTCATATATTCACTATTTTCTTCTTCGTTCTGTTCAGGCAGCTGACTTGTCAATTCACTCGGCTGTAAAGTTTGGTAAACGTCGTTAAAGGATTTAGTCATATCTTTCAAATTTTCCGGAAGACTTTCATCACAGAAAAATTTTTTCAAGCTTACGTATCTTTTCCTGCCAAGCTTGTTATACAAATAAATATTTAACATGCCATCCTGAAAAAACAGATCCGGTTTTAAAGGCGCCTGAAGTTCATAAATAAACACTTTAAAATCCTGTTCTTCTTTTAAATAAGTTTTTAATAACCCGATTCCTTCAAGCTTAATTCTCAAGCGGTAAATTTCTTTCAGATTGCACTGCATGGCTGCCATCAAGCTGTGATGGGAGCTCTCTTTTCCCCAAAGCCGATTTTGTTCCAGTTCTCCCCAAAGTGTCATATACAAGGCAAGACTATTCGGACCAATAAGCGGCTGATAAAGCATAGTGATAATTTTTCGGTCAAAATCGTTCAGCACCCCGCTGCTTCTTGTAATGTATCGGTCTGGCGGAATGAGTTCTTTCCAATGATGGTCCATATTGCTCCTTACCTTTCAAAGCTTTTTTATCCAGGCTATTTCCGCTGCCTTCTCCGGCCCTGCAGGGATAATAGCAAAAAAGAGCTTGGTAAAACATCCCCAAGATCCCTTTAGCGTTCTTTTTTAATCAAATCCTTGAGTTCCTCAATGAAGACATTAATATCTTTAAATTGCCTGTACACAGATGCGAAACGAACATAAGCCACCTCGTCGACCTGGGCAAGCCTGTCCATGACCATTTCTCCAACCATTTCGCTTTTCACTTCAGAAACGCCATTGTTGCGAAGCTCTTTTTCAATATCGGCTACAATATCTTCAAGCTGTTTAAGAGGCACAGGTCTTTTTTCGCAGGCTTTGATAAGCCCTCGCAAAACTTTCTCCCTGCTGAATTCTTCTCTGGTTCCTTCTTTTTTGACAACAATCAGCGGAATTTCCTCTACTTTTTCAAATGTAGTAAAGCGGTATTGGCACTCTTCGCATTCCCTGCGGCGGCGGATTGCCTTTCCTTCATCCACAGGGCGGGAATCCAATACTCTTGTCCCATTATGGTGGCATGCTGGACACTTCATTCACTCATCAGCTCCTTTCAGAAAATTTAGCATGAACAAGAAGCAGTTTAAGAGCGCGGGTAAAGTCCCGACCCTATGTAAGGAAGAGTAGAATCAAGCTTACGATAAAAATCCTGAATAACTTTTCTGCTGTAGCCGAAGTCAGTCGGCAATGGGGTTTCAGTGGTTACAGAAAAATCTACGGCTGTTTCGAATGGCCGAACGGAAATTATCGTCACAATAATCAGAACTTTTTTCGGCTTCGTGATCGTCACGCTGATCTCGCCGCGTTCTTCCGATACGGAAGTAACCGTTCCGTCTTTCGTTGATTTTGCCAATGTCTGAACAGCTTCCATTGCTTTTTTAACAGTTGTTTTATAATAATGGCTTCTTAAGTTCCCGTCCAAATGTTCTTCAGAAGTTTCTGTATGTGTAGAGAAAAAAGCCTGAATTTTTCCTAGTAAGCTCATTTTGTTTCTCCTTTTAGCCGTTATCTGTCTGTGTCTGTTAGTCTGCATCCATCATTCTTTATGTACATTACATTAATCATACTATTATAATACTTAATTTCGGAAAAAATCAAAAGAGGTGTGAAAGAATCTTCACACCTCAAATAAATCCATAATCAACTTGTCATAATCTGCGTGTTATCAAAGTACTTTGGCTTGTGGCTGTTTAACTTGCACAGGACCCATGCCACGCGGAATTTCTATATTTTCTCTTGTTTGCGCTCCTAGAGCTTCTGCAATATAATCAGCAGCAACGTTCGGATTAAGATCTCCGCATGTGTAGACATCTATACTTGCGTAGCCGTGCTCAGGAAAACTGTGAATAGTCAGGTGAGATTCAGAGATAATAACAACTCCGCTTACTCCCTGAGGTGCAAATTTATGAAAAGCAACCTCGCGGACTTCAGCTCCAGATTTAAGTGCAGCATTGACAAATGTTTTTTCAATATATTCCATATCGTTTAATTTTTCAAAATCGCATCCCCAAAGCTCCGAGATTACGTGACGACCCATTGTTTCCATATTCATTTATCCCCCTTAATAAGATTTGACAGCATGAAGATCTTCGCATATCGGCGTTATGCTTTACTACCACGGGGGAAAGTTAGTCCAAAGAGGTCCTAACCCTTTAAGTAGCCACAAAACCTGCGAATAAGAAGTTCACGAAAAATAGTATACTTCTTGAACAGCATTTTTGCAACATACTTTTACAAAAAATTTATATTCCGAAGTGCCCTTTTTTTCCTCCAAGCTTTCCCTTACTACTTTATAGCCTGTCTTAAATCCACTAAACATAAAATTAGAAAATGCTTCTTATCGGTCCCAGTGAATAAGAGACTGATTAAGTTTTTTCAGCATTTTTTCAAGTAAATCCAAGTCTTCTCCTGGCCACTCCTTAAGGATTTGTGAGTATGCCTTTGACCTCGCATTTTTTACATCCTGATAAACGGTTTTTCCTTTTTGCGTAATTTCAATCAAGCTGATTCTTCTGTTGTTTTCATCAGGAAAACGGACAACAAAACCTTTATCCTCCAATGAAGCGATTTGTCTGCTTGCTGTTGAAACATCTAACTTTAAGTCGTCCGCAATAGCATTGATCGCCTGCGGACTTCTAAGACTTAATTTGCTTAAAAGAAGATAGCCAGACCTGTCCAATCTCGTCTTTTTTGGATTTAAAGCCGTTGTGAGCCTGCTTAATAATGCTATCTCATGCTCTATATTTTCAAGGGTATTTTCCATTTCATTTCCCTCATTCCCTAACTGTTGTCTTTTATTAAGGCTGATGCTGCTATTCTTGTATTATGCATTAAATTCCTGTGAGCCTGCCACTTTTTTCAATCCATTTCGAGCTTTCACCTTGAAATCCCATTATATCATTGTATATTACAACTTGTATAATACAATATAAAAGCGAAAAGTGTTTGATGTTTTGGGAGGAGTTTTACTTGGAAGATACACATTTCACAATAAATACAGGAGTAAGGGAAATTAGCATCCCGAAGTATTTAGTTGTTTCGTTTTTGACCATTTTTTCCATTGGACCGCAGTATTTTTTAAACATGTCCTATACACTTAACCAGCTTGTAATACAGAACGGCTTTACTGCAAGCAATAACGGAATGCTTATGCCTTCTATCCTTTCGAATCTGGCATTCGCTTTCGGAGTGCCTCTCGGACCGGTGTTAAGCAGGAAGTTCGGGCTTAAATATACGTACATGTCATTTGTTTTTCTCTTTTTTATTGGTTCTGTCATCAATTTTTTGTCTCCCGATCTAACTATTTTTGTCATCGGAAGAATCATCCAAGGCTTGAGTGCGGGAATGGTGTTTTTAACCATATTGCCCCAAAGCTTGCGATCCTTTCCAAACAAAATCAGGAATACCTTTTTAATCATGGCAATTGGCGGCCTTTTTGGCTCGTCTGCGTTCGGTGCTTTTTCAGGCGCCATTTCATTAAGTGTGGACAGCTGGCGCTGGCTCTTTTTAGTCAGTATGTTTACTTCCATCTTGTGTTTGATTGTCGGTGCTTTACTGCTGCCCTCTGATAACACACAAGAATTAGATAAAAGAAAAATCGATAAGCTTGGTTTGGGTTTACTTGCACTGATTACCGTATTATTTGCTTTCCCGCTTTTGAATCTGCAAAATCTGGGATTCAAATCTCTTTATGTCTGGCCATTCTTTGCAGGTGTACTCATTTTGCTCTTTCTTTTTATTTATATTGATTACAATTCAGCTAACCCGCTTGTTCCTTTCAAGGCACTTAAAGGACCTAAGCCGCTTTTCGGATTGCTAATGGCTATTGTCGCCCACGTTGCCTTTATTATTGCTTTAGCCGGAGTAAATGGGTATTTGCGGAATATTAAAGGAACGACCTTTGGATCCATGACGAACTTTTACATTTGGCTGTACGTCGGGATCTTAGTATCAGCTCTTCTGTGCGCACTTTTATACGATAAGCTTGGCGCAGGTTTTCTCGGGATTATGGGGTCACTTGTTATCATTATTGTGACCTATCAATGGAGATCCATGTCAGAAGACACTTCTCTTACTCTTTTATGTGTACAGTTTGCCTTTTTAGGTGCAGGCATCAGTATGACGCTTGTATCAGGAGCGCTTGGCACAGCTTTAGCAGGTGACCTGCATAAGGCTGGGCTAAGATCTGTTTCTCTCCATTTTACGAGGAACCTTATGTTCTTTCCCGCAACGCATTCCATTACGAAACGATTCGCGGACAGGTCTCACTGACGGATCCTGAAGTCAGAACACAAGTGGAAGAGATGACAAGACAGTTTGTGGCGAATGGACTTCCCCTTGCTGATGCAAAAGCAAATGTTACGGCCGCTATTTTAGGGCAGTCGCAGAAGCTGTCTTTGCTCGATTCATATAACGATCTTTTCAGTATCCTTATGTGGCTTGGTGTGATTACTTTAGCCGCATCAATCGGGAAAATGCTTACTGGTAAGGGCAGAGCGCTGAGAAGAAAAGAAGAAAAAGCTCAGGTTAAGCATGAAGAGCCTCTTCAGCTTGCAGCCCCTTCACATCAAAAATAAGAAAATTAAAAAGCAACCAGCGATCGCAATTGCCGGATGCTTTTTTTATGGCTCTATTCTTTAAACTTTGCTGCATCTCAGCTTAAATTTCGTTTCTGCTTCGGCAGGAATTTTAAGAAAAGATGCCGCGAAGACATCTAATTAAAATACTATGTTAAACAACTGAGAGCCTTCTGTTTTCTTCTGCTACAAGATTCATCAGTTCTGCAACCCTGCAGGAATACCCCCACTCATTATCATACCAGGAAAGTACCTTCACTTTTCGGCTGCCGATAACCATAGTGGATAGCCCATCAACTATAGCAGAATGAGGATTTGTATTAAAATCTACTGAAACAAGCGGTTCATCTGTATACTCAATGATTCCTCTCAGTGTTCCATTGGAAGCTGCCAAAAAAGCCTGATTGATTTCTTCTGCTGTTACCTCCTGCTTCAGGTCAACAACAAGATCAACAAGGGAAACATTCGGTGTTGGCACTCGCAATGCCATGCCGTGAAGCTTGCCTTTTAAATGCGGCAAAACAAGTGAGAGTGCTTTTGCTGCTCCTGTCGTTGTCGGAATAATCGACTGGGCGCAAGCTCTCGCTCTCCTCAAATCTTTATGAGGATTGTCAATGTTCTTTTGATCATTTGTATAGGAATGAATGGTTGTCATCAGTCCATTTTCGATGCCGAACTGTTCATCCAGTACCTTTACAATTGGTGCAAGGCAATTGGTTGTACAGGAAGCGTTTGAAATAATTGTGTGGATATCGCTGTTATACATTTCATCATTGACACCCATTACGATGGTAATGTCTTCATTTTTTCCAGGTGCTGTTAAAATGACTTTGCGGGCACCAGCTTCAACATGGGCCTTCGCTTTTTCACGCGAATTAAACTTCCCAGTCGCTTCAATCACAATATCTATATTCAATTTATGCCATGGCAGCTCCAGTGGATTGCGGCTTGCAAGCAGCAAAACCTTATGTCCGTTTACAATTAAATGGTCTCCTGCAGGGATTACTTCTCCTTCAAAACGACCATGATTTGTATCATATTTTATAAGATGCGCCAGCGTTTCTGCCGGATAACTTGCATTAATGGCCACAATATTGACATTACCTTCAAGAATCGCTTTTCGAAACACCATTCTCCCTATTCTCCCAAACCCATTGATTGCAACATTTGCTTTCATTAAATTGCTCCTTCCGGCTTTTGTGTTATACTCTTAAGTTTTTTTCTTCTATTAGTATATCACATTTAAGGTATTTAGGAAGGTGAAAGCGCTTATTTTTTATAAAAAGGTGATACTTTTTTCTATATAAAAAAGCTCACAGGATTCCCTATGAGCTCATTCAAAAGATCCAATTAAATGTTCCACATTCTGAATAAATCCTGAAGCTGCTCTTTTGTTTCAAGCAGTGTGCCATTGTTATCAATAACGGCATCTGCCAGCTTCTTTTTTTCAGTCAAGGGCATCTGAGAGGAAATTCTCATAGCAGCTTCTTCCTCTGTATAACCATTACGTTCCATTAACCGCTTCAGCTGCACCTCATCATCTGTAAAAACTAGAAGGGTAACATCTGCAAAATGAGCCAGTTTGCTTTCAAACAGGAGAGGAATATCCAGCACAACGGCTTTTTCCCCATTTGATTTCGCTTCATCCCTCTTTTTCAGCATCTCTTCCCTCACAGCAGGATGTACAATACTGTTCAGGATCTCCCTTTTTGCAGCGTTTTGAAAAATAATTCCGCCGAGCTTCTGCCGGTCAAGGGAACCATCACCCTTTAAAATGTCCCGTCCAAAAGCTTTTATTATTTTTTCCAAGGCAGGTTTTCCCGGATCAACAGCTTCTTTTGCTATAATATCTGCATCAATAATGGGATAGCCCCAATCTCTAATCATATTGGAAACGGTGCTTTTCCCGCTTGCAATGCCTCCTGTGAGCCCTATTACAAGTGTCATTCCCTTGCCTCCCTACAATTTCCAGATCCCTATTAAAATAAGTAAAATTCCAGGTATGAATGTGAATTTTTCAAGCCATGATAAAGCTGAAAAAAGTCTGCCTGATCTTAGTCCCATTATGAGAAACACAGAGCTCATAACTGCAACTGAGATGCTTAGTACAATAGGCGAATAGCCGAGGAGTGCTGCACCAAATCCCGCCCCAAAGGAATCCAGTGAGAGCGCAAGCCCAAGCAAAAGCGCTTCAATTCCGTTAATAGCCCCTGATTTGTCAATATCAGCACAAGAGGGCCTTCTTAAAATATGAATCACAATTCCCAGTGATTTTATTTCCAAGTTAAAAATCGTTTTTTCATCTTCGTCAGGTATGTGTTCTTTTTCAGGAAGGAAAAATTGGATCAGCACCCATGCTCCGATCGCAATAAGGATGTATCCTCCAAGCTCTTTTGTCACCGATTCTGGAAATACCGCTATCAGCGCATGGCCTATAAACATCGCAGCAAGCAAGCTTGCCGCTGAACAGCACGCAATGATAAAAATGGACTTCCCCGGAATTTTGGTCTTGCGCAAGCCATACGTAAAACCCACAGAAAAACTGTCAAGGCTGACAGCAATCGCTAAAATAAAAAGCTGCAAAGAAATCAACGTGACCCTGCCCCTTTCTGACAAAACTAATACAGTATATGACTTTTGCCCAAAAAGAGTTAAAGGCAGGGCTTGGCTAATTTATTTTATTTTTTGGCAGCTTGCGCAATAATGTGTCCCTCTGCCTCCTGTAACTTTTTTCTGAATTTCCGCTCCGCATCTTTTGCACGGCTCTCCTTTTCGGCCGTATACATACAGCTGAATCTGAAAAGAACCGATTTTACCCTGTGAATTGACATAGGATCGTATGGTGCTACCTCCGCTGTCAACAGCTTCGAGAAGGGTAGTCACTATTTCTGTATGAAGTCTTTTTATTTCCATTTCGTCAAGCTCCGAAGCAATGCGCTCTGGATGAATCCCTGCTCTGAACAAAGACTCATCTACATAAATGTTGCCGAGGCCAACGACAATCCGCTGATCAAGCAGCACGGTTTTTATAAACCGCTTCGTATTTTTCAATTTTCCAGCTAAATAGTCAGGACTGAAATCGTCCATAAAGGGTTCAGGACCAAGCTGGGATAAAGGAAGCTCTGTTTCCTCCTGACCTTTTTTGAACAGATGCATCGTTCCGAATTTACGCACATCTCTGTATCGAAGCTCACTGTTATCCGTAAACCGGAATAAGACATGTGTGTGTTTATCATACTCATCCGATGATTTGTGGAGGGCATACCGCCCCTCCATTCTTAAATGAGAAACGAGCACATAATCATCTAAAGAGATCAGCAAAAACTTCCCTCTTCGTCCTACATCCAAAATGGTCTGTCCCTTTAGTGCGTCTTGAAACTGTCTTGCATCATCCGGTTTTTTTACGAGCTTTGGCCAATGAACGATCACAAGCTCAATCGTTTTTCCTTTTACAAGCTCAAGCAGGGTCCTTCTGACTGTTTCTACTTCTGGCAGTTCCGGCATAATAATCCTTCTTTCTATTTTGCGTCATACCAGGAAGGACCATAGGAATAATCCACTTTCAGCGGCACATTCAGTTCAACCGCATGTTCCATAACCTCTGGCACTAGTTTCTCCAGTTCTTTAATCTCTTCCTCAGGTGCTTCAAAAATCAATTCATCGTGCACTTGAAGAAGCAGCTTTGCCTGAAGATTTTTTTCTTTTAATTGAAAAGCCATATCAATCATCGCTTTTTTTATGATATCTGCGGCACTTCCCTGAATAGGGGTATTCATCGCCGTTCTTTCTGCAAAACTCCGCAGATTAAAATTTCTGCTCGTTATTTCTGGAATGTATCTTCTCCGCTGAAGAAGCGTTTTAACATATCCATGCTCTTTTGCGTCAAGTATGGATTCATTCATGTACTCTTTGACACCCTGGAAGCTTTTTAAATAGCGGTCAATAAACTCTCCCGCTTCCTTTCTGGTGATCCCAAGACTTTGAGAAAGGCCGTAATCACTGATTCCGTAAACGATCCCGAAATTTACAGCTTTCGCTTGGCGGCGCATGTTTGATGTAACCTCATCTTTTTCCACGTGAAAGACATCCATTGCAGTTTTCGTATGAACATCCATATCATTTAAAAAGGCCTCTGTCAGATTTTCATCATTTGCAATATGGGCGAGCACACGAAGTTCAATTTGTGAATAATCAGCTGCAAACATGACCCATCCCTCTTTGGATGGTACGAATGCCTGCCTGATTTTTCTTCCTTCCTCCAGACGGATCGGTATATTCTGAAGGTTTGGATCTGTAGAGCTGAGCCTTCCCGTCTGAGTTAATGCCTGATTGAACCGCGTGTGAACCTTGTGAGTATCCTGATGAACGACCTTCAGAAGTCCTTCAATATAAGTCGAATTTAGTTTTCCAAGCTGGCGGTAATGAAGAATTTCACGAACCATTTCATGCTTGTCGGCAAGCTTTTCCAGCACATCCGCTGAAGTGGAATAGCCTGTTTTTGTTTTCTTTACAACAGGAAGCTTCAGTTTATCAAATAAAATGACACCAAGCTGTTTAGGAGAATTAATGTTAAAGGTTTCACCGGCCAATTCATAAATTTTTCCCTCCAGCGCCCTCAGCTGCCTGTTTAAATCTTCTCCCATCGCTTTCAGGCGTTCAACATCCACTTTGACACCTTGTGCCTCCATTTCAGCCAAAATGAGCGAGAGAGGCATTTCAAGCTCTTTCAAAAGCTCCAGCTGCTGATTCTCTTCCAGTTCCTCAAGCAGCCTGTCCTTTAACGCAAGAAGCGCAGCCCCCTTGCGTACAAGATGTTCTGCAAGCTGGTCCTCCTCCGGAACTCTTCGTTTAGCTCCTTTTAAGTAAACCGTCTCGTCCGGGTTCGCAATGTAAATTCCCTTCCCTCTTGCTACGCTAGATACATCCTCAATGGTTTCAGACGGATTCAGAATATACGATGCAAGGAAAACGTCAAAATCAACACCTTTAAGATTGATGTTTTTCCAGTTCAGAGCAACAGATGATTTTTTTGCATCAAAAACGATTTTCCTTTTGCTCTCATCCTCTGCCCATTTAATAAATTTTTCAGAATTCATGGCCTTCTGCACCGGGATGAAATAGCGGCCATTTTCATGTACAATGGCAAAGCCTTCAATTCCGCTTGTATGGTAATTGTCCTCCCACACTTCTACGATCAGCGCTGCTTCATCAGCAAGCATATCGTCCGTTACATTCTCTGCTTTAATAAAATCAATCTCTTCTATTTCATGTTCCTTGGTATCTTCCGGATCTTCCCCTAGCTTGTCTAAAAGGGAATTGAAGCCAAGTTCTTTAAAAATTTTTACGACATTCTGCTTCTCAAAGCCCTCATATTCGGTATCATCAAGCCCTATTTCAAGCGGTGCTTCGCAGTTTATTGTTGCTAGCTGCTTGCTCATAATCGCACTTTCACGATTTTCTTCAAGCTTTTCTTTCAGTTTTTTCCCGCTTACTTGATCGATTGATTCAAGGAGCTTTTCAAGTGTTCCGTATTCTTTTAAAAGCTTGATGGCCGTTTTTTCACCAACACCCGGTACGCCCGGAATGTTGTCAGATGAATCACCCATCAGGCCTTTCATATCAATTATACGATCCGGCGTCAGTCCATACTTTTCCATCACAAAATCAGGTGTGTAAGAATCAACATCGGTAATACCTTTTCTCGTAATATCCACGGTTGTCGCATCACTGACCAGCTGTGTTAAATCCTTGTCTCCCGAAATAACTTTTACAGCATAGCCTTCTGATTCAGCCTTTTTGGACAATGTTCCAATAATATCGTCCGCTTCATAGTTTTCAAGTTCATAACGGGATACCTTGTAAGCATCCAGGAGCTCTCTGATGAATGGAAACTGCTCTGATAGTTCCGGCGGTGTCTTTTGCCGCCCGCCTTTATATTCCTTATAGGTTTCATGCCTGAAAGTCGTTTTGCCGGCATCAAAAGCCACAAGCATGTGGGTCGGTTTTTCGTCCTCAAGAATCTTCATGAGGATCATCGTAAATCCGTAAATTGCATTCGTATGTATGCCTTTATCATTATTTAAAAGCGGAAGAGCAAAAAAAGCGCGATAAGCGATGCTGTTTCCGTCAATTAAAACAAGCTTCTTATTAGTCGTCAATGGCATTTCCTCCTCCTCCTCGAAATTTACACTGCGAATAGTATTTGTATATGAATGATCTGTCCGATATGCAGTTTATCTTATTTTAGCATGAGATAGTTAAGAAAGAAAAATAGAGGTGCGAGGCAAAAAAAGAGGACGAGACAGCTTGCGTCTCGTCCTTAAGATTGGCTCCTTGGATGAAGGGGTTTTCACCTATTATATTAGCAACTCTTTATTAAGTAAGATTTAACCACTTGTAAATAGTTTGTAAACTATTCTTCTGTATTTTCTTTATTAAACCTGACAGTGAAGACTGTTCCTTCCCCCACATCACTTTTGACTGTAATATAACCTTTATGAGCTTCAACTAAATGCTTCACGATCGCAAGACCAAGTCCTGTACCGCCAGAGTTTCTGCTTCTCGCCTTGTCCACGCGGTAAAAGCGTTCGAAAATCCTTGGTATTTCTTCTTTTTTTATTCCAACTCCCGTATCCCTGACCGTTACAACAGCATGACGCGGTTTGTTTTCCAGAATAACATTAACCTTTCCGCCTTTAGGTGTATAAGTTAAGGCATTATTAATCAGGTTTATGAAAATTTGTTTAATGCGGTTAACGTCTCCATATGCGTAAACATGGGAATCCTCGCTTTCCAGGGATAGAGAAACTTCTTTTTCATCTGCTTTCCCTGAAAGCATCACAACAATTTCTTCAAGTACTTCTTTTATATCACAATTCGAAACATTAAGCTTAAAGCCCTGCTGTTCAATTTTGGACAAATCAAGAAGATCTTGAATGAGAGATTGAAGTCTATCACTTTCCTTAAGGATAATAGAAAGGAAATACTCAAGTGTCTGACGGTCATCCATGGCGCCGTCGAGAAGTGTTTCAGTGAATCCTTTTAGAGAAGTGATCGGTGTTTTTAATTCATGGGAAACATTCGCCACGAAATCCTTTCTCATCTGTTCAAGCTTTTTCAATTCCGTTATGTCATGGAAAACAAGTACAATTCCCTTCCATTCATCGTTCGTCCCTATAATAGGAGCTCCATAAACCTCGAAGTGGCGCCTTTCAATATGAAGTGGAAGGAGAAGCTGCTTCCTTACCCTTACTTCTGTCATGAAAATTTCTTCGACAGTATCAATGATTTCCTGATGCTGAAAAGCTTCGTAATAAAGCTTATATAAAAAATCATCAGGTGCCACGTGAAACAATTCTTTGTAGGCGCGGTTAACGAGATTGATATAACCTCTGCCATCAATCAGTATCAGTCCGCTGCCCATATTTTCAATCAGAGTTTGAAGGCGGTCCTGCTGCATTTCCTGCGCTCTCGCCATATCCTGCAAATTGCGCGCTAAAACATTAATTGACTGGCTCAGCATTCCGGTTTCATCCAGATGATCCTCATAGGTCCTTGCTTTGTAATTCCCTTTTGCAAGCTCTATGGCAACCTTTGTTGCTGATTCAATCGGCCGTGTGTATTGAGAAGTGATCCTGACCCCAAGAAGGAGGATTACAATTAGAGCAAGCCCAAGACTTGTCACAAGCAAACCCCAAATTTGCTGATTCACCTGTTTAAGTGATTCAACTGGATTGGCTAAAACAAGGTAGCCTGTTTTTTTCCCGTCTTCATACAACGGCAGGCCGTAATAGAGGAGGTTATCATTTGAAATGGTAATATGAAAACCGTTCAGATTCTTTTTATATTTTGAGAGAATAATCTTTGCAATTTTTTGGCTGTTGTATTTCAATGCTCCATTTTGAGCAATGATATTTCCATTTGCATCTAAAATGGAAATATCTGATTTTACGATGCGGCCGACTTTTTCCAACGCTTGGGGCACTTTCTTTGATGAAAGGCTTTCTTCTGAAATGACAAGCTCCGTCAGCTTTGCTTCTTTCTCAACCCGGTCTTTGTATGTATTCATATAATAGCTGTTAAAAATTTGGCCCAGCAGCAGTCCGAGTCCAATTAGAACTGCAATAATGAGTGTAATCAGGGCAAACAGGAGTCTTGAACGAAACCTATTCATCCATTTTGGGCTCCTCTAGCTTGTAGCCTAGTCCTCTGATTGTCTTAATGTATAATGGTTTTTTTGTATTGCGTTCAATTTTTTCACGCAAGTGGCTGATATGTACATCCACAATTCTTGTGTCCCCTGCAAAATCATAATTCCATACAGCGCTTAGAAGCTGATCGCGTGTCAAAACTCTTCCTTTATGTTTTGCAAGATAAACCAAAAGTTCAAATTCTTTCGGCGTGAGCTCAAGCCTTTCTGCTCCATAATAGGCTTCATAATGCTCAGGAAGAATTTTCAGGTCTCCGATTATAATTTTTTCAGAAGTTTCTATTTCTCTTGGTTCAACATCTGAAGTAAATTGCGTTCTTCTTAAAATCGCTTTAATTCTGGCAACGAACTCTCTTGGACTGAAAGGCTTTGTCATATAATCATCAGCACCAAGTTCAAGACCTAAAACTTTATCAAATTCATCATCTTTTGCCGTCAGCATTAAAATAGGCACCATTATTTTCTGCTGTCTTAACTGTTTGCACACTTCAATGCCATCCATTTTAGGAAGCATCAAATCGAGAACCATCAACTCAGGATTTTCAATCAGTCCTTTTTGGAGCCCATCCTCCCCGTCCAATGCTGTTACAACATCGAATCCAGCTTGCTCCAAATTATATTGTAAAAGTGTTAAGATGGATTGTTCATCATCCACAACTAGAATTTTCTTACTCATACAGGCCTCCAGAGAAATAGTTTGTCTTCCTAGTTCTATTATAATCGAACCGTCAATAGTGCAAAATGGCTTTTATCATTTATTCTATCTCAACTTTTTCCAACAGGGGGAATGACAAGGGGGAATGACAAGGGGGAGATATAATGTGTTTTATATCCGTTTATATATTTTATTGCGATTATTAGATCTTTGTTAGCGCTCTTAAATCTTCGGGAGCGCTCTTATATCCCTGTCTTCGCTCTTAAATCTTCGGGAGCGCTCTTATATCCCTGTCTTCGCTCTTAAATCTTCGGGAGCGCTCTTAAATCCCTGTCTCCGCTCTTAAATCGTCGGGAGCGCTCATAAATTCCTGTCTCCGCTCTTAAATCTTTGGGAGCGCTCTTAAATCTTTGTAAGTGCTCATAACCTTGCAAAACCATCACTTCAATCAAGTATAATCATTCCTCCAAAGGTAATTTATACTCAAGTTCTCGATTTGTTCAAAAAAATTCACAAAAATGCTTCTATTCTGCTTAATAAAATTTCTTCTTTATGCAAAAGAAATTCGCTTCAAAAGGACACGGTTCTAAAAGATAAAAAAGACAAGCATCCATCTCAATACTTGCCTTCTTCTCAACACCTTTTTTTGTTTAGCATGTTAAAAATGATCCAGTGCATGCCCGTCCATTGCTTCAGGAAGGTAAGGAGGACATACTGTCAGATTTCCTAGAAGAATTGTTTCCTTTTTTTCATTTAATGCCTTTACTGTAATAATAATATGATGTTTTCGCAGAGATTGTTGCTGTTCGTAAATGCTTTTATCACGCATTGTAACTTGCTTCGGGGCATCTTTTCTTAAAGTTCCTGCCAAATCAAGGGTCCTGCAGCTGAAATTTAGAGCGAGAAGCAACAAAGTTTCCAGAAAAGAGCCTAATAATATGATGTTCCTTGAGGTCCACGTTCTTTACCATGAGCTGTAATTCGATCACACTGTAATGGCAGACAGGCTTTATAAATGATAGTTCCTGTTTCAGGATATGGCTTTCAGGGCCCGGCAAATATTTCAGCCGAACTAATCATTCCTGTTGCATTAGGCTTTGAATAATAGGTATTTTATATGGGGTCAGTAATGCATAGTCATGCTGGATATAGAGCGGGATGGCATCATCTGTCAGGGCGAGATAAAGCAGCAGTCTTCCATTTTTTCTGTAAAGGCCAGTTTTTCCCCTTCAGAAATATCCTCAAGGTGACGGCCCAGTTTTCATTTTTTTCCAAGCAGCATAAGTGACTCTCTTTTAATTGTAAACACTTATAATGAAGAACAAAAAAGAATCAGGGTAAAAACCCTAAT
Organism: Chryseobacillus diguaensis; assembly: GCF_049220665.1. Taxonomy (NCBI): domain Bacteria; kingdom Bacillati; phylum Bacillota; class Bacilli; order Caryophanales; family Bacillaceae; genus Chryseobacillus; species Chryseobacillus diguaensis. The sequence goes on along the minus strand of NZ_JBMKNV010000003.1, from coordinate 158,098 downwards.
TCAGTTAGATAAAACCTTCATCACACTTTTTACAGATTCAGCGGATTTTGATAGTGCTGATTTTTCTTCATCAGTCAATTCCAGCTCAATGATCTTTTCTAATCCATTGCCGCCAAGAATTGTTGGAACGCCAAGATAAATTCCGTCAAAACCATATTCCCCTTCTAGGTAAACGATAGATGGAATGACTCTGCGCTGGTCTTTCAAGATCGCTTCAACCATTTCAACAAGTGATGCAGCAGGTGCGTAATAAGCACTTCCGTTGCCTAAAAGATTAACGATTTCACCGCCGCCTTTGCGTGTTCTTTCAACGATCGCATCAAGACGCTCTTTAGGGATAAGCGTTTCTAATGGAATACCGCCTGCATAGGAGTAACGCACAAGAGGAACCATGTCATCACCATGACCGCCAAGTACAAATCCTGTAATATCCTTAACAGATAGATTCAATTCTTGAGCAACAAATGTACGGAAACGCGCTGAATCCAGCACTCCGGATTGTCCGATTACACGTTCTTTAGGGAAACCAGACTCTTTATATACAGCATAGGTCATCGCATCAACCGGGTTTGTCAGAACGACGATGATACAGTTCGGAGAGTATGAGACGATTTCCTTTGTAACACTGCGCATAATTTTTTCATTTGTCGCAACTAGGTCATCACGGCTCATACCAGGTTTGCGGGCAATTCCTGCTGTAATAACGACGATGTCAGAGTCTTTTGTATCTTCATAGCTTGAAGTACCAGTAATATTGGAATCAAAACCTTGAACAGGACTTGCTTCAAGCATATCCAAAGCTTTCCCTTTTGTAGGGTTTTCCATTTGCGGGATATCCACTAAAACAACATCGCCAAGTTCTTTCTGTGCAGCTAAAAATGCTGTTGTTGCTCCTGTAAAACCTGCCCCGATAACTGAAATCTTTTTACGTTTATTCATATTACTCCAACCCCTCTTAACGAAATAGTCATGAAAATACGGAATAAACGTCCGAACAGGGCCCGAACGTTTATTCCGCTACTATTATTTTGAATTAGCCCATGTTTTTGATTAGCTCATCACCAAATGCAGAACATTTCACTTCTGCAGCACCGTCCATCAGACGGGCAAAGTCGTAAGTTACAACTTTAGAAGCGATTGTTTTTTCCATCGATTTTGTAATTAAGTCTGCTGCTTCCTGCCATCCAAGATGCTCAAGCATCAATACGCCTGAAAGAATGACAGAAGACGGATTTACTTTATCAAGACCGGCATATTTAGGAGCTGTACCATGAGTTGCTTCAAAGATTGCATGGCCTGTTTCATAGTTGATGTTCGCTCCAGGAGCAATTCCGATTCCGCCTACTTGTGCTGCAAGGGCATCAGAGATATAGTCACCATTCAGATTCATTGTTGCAACCACTTCAAATTCGCTTGGACGAGTAAGAATCTGCTGAAGGAAAATATCAGCGATGCTGTCCTTCACGATAATTTTTCCTGCTGCTTCAGCTTCTTCTTGTGCTTTATTCGCAGCATCTTTACCTTCTTGTTCAACAAGGCGGTCATACTCAGCCCAAGTGAATACTTTGTCACCGAATTCTTGTTCTGCAAGCTCATAGCCCCAGTTTTTAAATGCGCCTTCAGTGAATTTCATGATGTTCCCTTTATGGACAAGGGTTACAGATTTGCGGTTGTGATCAATCGCATATTGAATTGCAGCGCGTACAAGACGGCTTGTACCTTCTTTTGAAACAGGCTTAATGCCGATGCCTGAAGTTTCAGGGAAACGGATTTTGTTAACGCCCATTTCTTTTGTAAGGAAGTCGATTACTTTTTGAACCTCTTCCGATCCTTGAGCATACTCGATTCCAGCATAAATGTCTTCCGTGTTTTCACGGAAAATAACCATATCAGTGTCTTCCGGACGTTTAACAGGTGAAGGAACACCTGTGAAGTAGCGAACAGGACGAAGACATACAAACAGATCAAGCTCCTGGCGAAGTGCCACATTTAAAGAACGGATACCGCCGCCTACAGGCGTAGTCAAAGGACCTTTGATTGCGATCATGTATTCGCGGATTGTATCAAGTGTTTCTTCAGGAAGCCAGCTTCCAGTTTGATCAAACGCTTTTTGGCCAGCCAAAACTTCTTTCCATACAATTTCTTTTTCACCGTTGTATGCTTTTTTTACAGCTTCTTCAAGAACACGGGATGCAGCTGCCCAGATATCAGGACCTGTGCCGTCTCCTTCAATAAAAGGAATGATTGCTTTGTTAGGTACATTCAATTCACCGTTTGTTACGGTAATTTTCTCTCCGTTTGCCATGATTGTTACCTCCAGAATATGTATAGATTTAGTATTTCTTACCTCTCTGATTTTAGCTGATACCATTCGAATTCCCAGCAGCAATCAGAAGTCTTCAGCCGTTAAGAATTCCTTAATTAAAATGGTAGAAGAGGTTAACAATCCAGTCAACCTCAATTTTCCTATTATTCTATCTTTCTTCTATACTAACATAAGCTTGCTTGTCCGGACCTGTGTATTCTGCACGAGGACGGATCAATCGATTATTCTCGTATTGTTCAAGAATATGTGCAAGCCAGCCGGATACACGGCTTACTGCAAAGATAGGCGTAAAGATGTCGTGGTCAATGCCAAGGCTGTGGTAAACACTTGCAGAGTAGAAATCCACATTTGGCGGAAGACTCTTTTGGGAAGTCACAATTTCTTCCACTTTAACCGACATTTCATACCACTTGGATTCACCGTTAAGCACACCTAATTTTTTGGACATTTCTTTTAAATGCTTTGCGCGAGGGTCTCCCTTGCGGTAAACACGGTGTCCGAAGCCCATGATTTTTTCTTTGTTGTCCAGTTTGTTTTTTATATAGCTTTCAGCATTCTCAGCTTCGCCGATTTCTGTCAGCATTTTCATAACCGCTTCATTTGCTCCGCCGTGCAATGGTCCTTTAAGAGCGCCGATAGCAGACGTTACGCCTGAATAAATATCAGATAATGTTGCCACTGTTACACGGGCAGCGAATGTAGAAGCATTCAGTTCATGGTCAGCATGAAGAACGAGCGCTTTATTGAAAGCTTCAATTTCAATCGGGCTTGGTTCTTCTCCAGTAAGCATATACAGGAAGTTTGCAGCTAAGCCAAGATCCTTGCGCGGTTCAACAGGTGCAAGGCCCTTTCTGATGCGGCTGAATGCCGATACAATTGTAGGAAGCTTCGCTTGGAGGCGAATGGCTTTTTGATAGTTTGCTTGCTCATCCATTTCATCTGCATTTTCATCATGCAGTCCCAGGAAAGAAACGGCTGTGCGAAGAGCAGCCATCGGATGAACCTCTTTAATTGGATAGGAATGGAACTGTTCAATGACCTGCTGTGGAATTGCAGCGTTTTCAGCAAGCTGCTGCTTAATTTCGTCAAGCTGCTGCTGATTTGGAAGCTCTCTGTGCCATAATAAGTAAATTACTTCTTCAAAGCTGGAATTTTCAGCTAAATCGTCAATGTTATAGCCTACATATGTAAGAGTATCATCAATGATTGAGCTGACAGAAGATGTAGTTGCTACTACCCCTTCGAGACCCCGTGTCGTTGTCATGTAAATCTCTCCTTTTTGTTAATATTTCCCCACTTTTGTACACTTTTAAAAGCAAAGGAGAAAAAAAGAGTTCAGTTAAGGATTCTCATACTTTCTCCTAACTTTTGTTAATCCTTGAGCGGACGCTCACCCCATAAGCATACCTTTTCTTGAAGAAAAAAGAAAATGCTTACATTATCTTGTATAACAAAAATCACGCCATTAAATCGTGATCTTTCATATAATATTAGGCTAACATAATAAATCAGCCTATTAACATTATAAACAATAATCTGAAATTTGTGAACGGAAAGCATCTAAACTGGGAAAAATTTTGTCATTTAAATGATAGTCAAAAAGAATTTCGTCATGTATTCTATTTCCTTTTGCGCAAAAAACAAAACCTTAAGTTATATGATGCTCCATTTCTTAAGCCTCCTGCTCTGCTGCACCCCATTTTTTATCTTCATACACTTAAAGGGAAAACTTAAATTTTTAAAGTACTCGTATGAATCGGCGTTGAAGCCAGAACGCTTTTTCCGACTAACTTGTTTATCCAAAAAATTTCACAAGCTGCATGACAAGGTAAGCAATTCCAGCTCCTATAAGCGGTCCTACTGCTACACCATTAAAAAGGGAAACAGCTAGAATTGTGCCAAGCACAAGGGCTGCAGTGATATGAGGATCTTCAGTAAGAAGGACAAGACCGTTTTTTGCAATCAGAGCAACGGCTACCCCCGATCCAAGGGCAATCCACGCGGTATATGATTTCATTGCTTCTGTCAGCTGCTTAAACCCAATATCTCCTGTTGCAATTGGCACAAGCACGGCAATTGTAATAATGGTAACTCCCCAGTTGATCCCTTTTGACTGCAAAATGGGAAAAATCTTTCCATCCAGACCAGTTGCTTTTATCAACAGCAGGAATGCAACTGCAAAGATTAACGATTGATTTTTGGCTATTAATCCGATTCCAAGTAAAATACATAAAAAAATAACAGCCTGGTTCATTTTGTCATCCTTTCTTATTTCAGTTTAACTTTTTTGCATTTTCATCCCTAATTAGAAAGCAAGAAGGCATGAACAGGCTGACAAAGGAGTAATATGTAGTACAGCCTATCATGAGACAGGAGGGATGAATTGAAACAGGCATATAAAATGGCTTTGAGAGCCGCCGCGGTTCTTGCAGGCTTGTGTACTGTGATTATAGCAGCGGCAGTAACCTTTCCGTTCCTCTATCCATTTTATGCAGCTGCCTTCCTGGCCTATTTCCTGAATCCTTCCGTTAACCTGCTTGCTGGCCGCTTCAGGCTTCCAAGAAGCCTTGCTGCTGCTTTCATGCTGATTCTTTTGCTCTTAGCAGCTGCAAGTGCGCTGCTTTATATACTCGCCGAAACAGCTTCTGGCATCAAATATCTTGCTTCGGTATTTCCTTTTTACTTAAAGCATTTCCTTATTTATGTTAATTCATTTTTCACAAGCCACGTTGTTCCTTTTGGGGACAAGCTTACAGAACTGTTTAATGCACTTGAAGAGGGGCACAAACAGACGATTTTATCCAATCTTCAATCAGCTGGCGAAAATATGATCCTGCAGGCAGGAAACTGGATTTCGCGTCTCCTTAATGCTCTGCCGCTTTATCTGAGTTATATGCCTGGTCTGACGAGTACTTTTTTTATTACGCTCATGGCGACTTTTTTCATAAGTAAGGACTGGTATAAGCTTGTAGGCTATTTAAGAAAAAAAATCCCGCAGCCATTATCCGCCCGTTTCCATACCGTTGCAGAAGAAATGAAAAAAGCTTTCTCAGGACTTATTAAAGCACAATTCTATTTAATCATCCTTACGATCTTTATGTCTTATATAGGGCTGCTCATTTTGCGCATCCCACACTCCCTCACAATTGCTCTATTAATCGGATTAATGGACCTTATTCCTTTTGTCGGCTCAGGAATTATTTTCTTGCCCTGGATAGCCTATTTGCTGCTAAGCGGGGGAAGCAGACTGGCAAGCGGATTAGGGACGCTTTTTCTCCTGGTCATGATTACACGCCAGCTGATGGAGCCTAAATTAATGTCCCAATCAGCTGGTGTTGCTCCTCTACCAGCATTGATTGCCATTTTTGCAGGCTATCGGATTTTCGGTATCGGTGGCCTCTTTGCAGGGCCGCTTTTCATTGTCCTTCTGAATGCTCTTTACAGGGCAGGTGTGTTTCAATCAGTGTGGCTATATATCTCTGGTAAAAACCCCAAATGAAAAAGAAGCTCATCCATTTCTGTCCAGCAGATTCTGGAATAGCTTCTTTTTTAAGACTTTTTTCTTATACTTATTGCTATTCGATCTTTTTTCAATGCAGTTTTAGGCGGAGACTTTAAAAATGATGCCATATAGCCAATCAAACAGTGTGTGTATCTTAAAAAAAGCCTATTTAACAAACAGATTCAGGGAAAAAACTCAACGGATAATGGTATACCGGTTTTTGTGCATTCTTCTTCTGATGATGCGAATCAGCACAGGCTTGACCCATTTACGGGTAAAAGGAGTAAGAAGGATAAAACCAGCGATATCGGAAAGAAAACCGGGTGTGAGAAGCAAAATGGCTCCTGAAAGAATGCATAATCCATCCAGGATCGCATCACCGGGTATATTCCCGTAACTTATTTCCTCTCGTGCTTTTCTGAGCGTTTCAATGCCTTGCTTTTTTGCCAGCCATGCTCCAAGAACACTTGTAAGAACAATCAGAAGAACAGTCGGTAATACCCCAATCGTTTTTCCAGAATAAATGAAGATGCCAATTTCCGCCGCCGGTATTAAGACAATTAAAAGGACCAAGAGCCTCATCATTTCCTCACACCTTCTCCCTTTTATATTTAGTATATGCCAAAAAAAGAGGAATTCGCCAGCAACTGGTTATTTCAGCAGCAGCCATATTCCTCTTTTCCTTATATGCATATTCATTCTTAAAGGCACTTTTCTTAAACTTTGTTGTTTTCCCATCTCTTTTTCATGACTATACCTGCAAGTTAGACAGAAATTTTTAGAAAAGATGCAGCGAGGCTAATCTTCATGCATTTTCAAATCCATACGAATAGCAGCAATCTTTGCAAAAACAGCCTTCTTTTAAAGTAAAATTAAAGAATGCTCGCACGGCCTTTATAAATAACGCCTCTTGATGGGTCTACTGTAATTTCGAGGCCATCTTCAAGAATTGCCACAGCTCTTTCCACACCAACGATTACAGGAATACCAAGACTTAACCCGACAACTGCAGCATGGCTTGTCAAGCCGCCTTCTTCTGTAATAATGGCTGTTGCTTTTTCAAGCGCAGACATCATGTCTCTGTCTGTTCCTCTAGTTACAACAATTGCTCCGTCTTTCATTTTGCTGGATGCTTCCGCAGCAGAGTTTAATACTACAACTTCTCCATGAGCGGATTTTCTGCCGATACCTTGGCCTTTTGCAAGGATATCTCCAACGATGTATACCTTCATCAAGTTAGTTGTTCCGGCTTCACCTACAGGCACCCCAGCAGTGATGATCGTCAAATCTCCATGTTTCACAATTCCAGTATTTAATGACTCAGCAACCGCATTTTCAATCATTTCATCAGTAGATGCTGCTTTATGTCCTGTTGTAGGATAAACCCCCCATACAAGTGCCAGCTTTCTTGTTACAGCTTCATCAGAAGTGATGGCAATAATCGGTGCTTTCGGACGGTATTTAGAGATCATCCGTGCTGTATGGCCGCTTTCTGTAGGAGTCAGAATAGCCGATACGTTAAGGTTCAATGCTGTATGAGCAACAGACTGGCCGATTGCATCTGTAATGGTAATGCCTGTTTGTTCGCTGATTTTAGAAAGGGCTTCTTTATAATTCAATGCCTGCTCTGTTCTTGAAGCAATGTTATGCATCGTTTTTACTGCCTGCACTGGATATTGGCCTGCCGCTGTTTCACCAGAAAGCATGATAGCATCTGTACCATCAAAAATAGCATTTGCAACGTCACTTGCTTCCGCTCTGGTCGGGCGCGGATTGCGCTGCATGCTGTCAAGCATTTGAGTTGCAGTGATCACCGGCTTTCCTAGGGCATTACTTTTTTTGATTAGTTCTTTCTGAACAAGAGGTACCTCTTCTGCAGGGATTTCAACTCCAAGATCGCCGCGGGCAACCATTAATCCATCTGAAACCTGAAGGATTTCGTCTATATTGTCGACACCCTCCTGGTTTTCAATTTTTGGGATGATTTGGATGTTTGCAGCGTTATGCTCTTCAAGAAGGGCACGAATTTCAAGTACATCTGATGCACGGCGCACAAATGAAGCAGCGATAAAATCGACTCCCTGCTTGATTCCAAAGACAATATCGTTAGCGTCTTTTTCTGTAATCCCAGGAAGTTTAACACTCACACCAGGAACATTAACGCCTTTTTTATTTTTCAGTGTACCGCTATTGTTGATTTTTGTTTTGATTTCCTGGTTCGCTTTGTCAATTTCAAGCACTTCAAGTTCAATCAATCCATCATCCAAAAGAATGGTAGAGCCAGTATGAACATCATCGATAAGCCCTTCATATGTAATGGAGAACTTTTCAGGTGTTCCAGTTACTTCTTTCATCGAAACGATAATTTCATTGCCTGATACAAGCTCAATAGCTCCGTTTTCCATGGAATGCGTTCTGATTTCAGGACCCTTTGTATCAAGAAGAATGGCAACCATTTTACCGGTTGCTGCACTTGCTTCGCGAAGATTTTTAATTCTTGCTCCGTGTTCTTCAAAATCTCCGTGTGAAAAGTTAAGTCTTGCAACATTCATGCCGGTTTCCATAAGTTCAGTCAGCATTTCAACGCTCTCACTTGCAGGACCGATTGTACAAACTATTTTTGTTTTACGCATGTGTTAGTTCCTCCTAATATTTCAGTTGTGGAAACGATTCCAAATAGGCAACATTAAATGGACAGCTCTTGAGAAAGCTGATACATATTCGGGTCAATTGTATGCTTGTGTTCAAGAATCTCAATGATATCATGATCGACAAGTTTATTGCTTTGAATACCGACGCAGCGTCCGCCTTTTCCCTGAATCAGCAATTCTACTGCAAAAGCACCAAGGCGGCTTGCCAGAACCCGGTCAGCTGCAGTTGGAGATCCTCCCCTTTGAATATGGCCAAGAACCGAAACCCTTGTTTCATAGTGAGTTTTTTCTTCGATCTGCTTGCCGAATTCTACTCCGCTTCCAACACCTTCAGCAACGATGATGATGCTGTGTTTTTTTCCGCGTTCATGGCCTCTGTTCAGGCGATTGATTACGTCGTCTATATCATAATGTGCTTCTGGGATCAAAATACTTTCAGCTCCGCCTGCAAGACCAGCCCAAAGCGCAATATCACCTGCGTGCCTGCCCATTACCTCTATAACATATGTACGTTCATGAGAAGTTGCAGTATCGCGAATTTTATCAATCGCATCAATTACTGTATTTAATGCAGTATCAAAGCCTATGGTTAAATCAGTTCCAGGGATGTCATTATCAATTGTTCCGGGTACACCAATGCAAGGGAATCCTTCTTCTGTCAGCTTCTTAGCCCCCATATAGGAGCCATCGCCGCCGATGACAACAAGCCCTTCTATACCATGCTTTTTAAGCTGCTCAATTCCTTTTTTCCGGCCTTCCACTGTTTTAAATTCTGGGCATCTCGCTGTATATAATTTTGTTCCTCCGCGATGGATAATGTCCCCTACAGAACCAAGTTCAAGCTTTTCAATATGTCCTGCAATAAGACCTGCGTAGCCATGGTAAATGCCGTATACTTCAATATCATGATAAATTCCTTTTCTGACTACTGCACGTACTGCAGCATTCATTCCAGGAGAGTCACCGCCGCTGGTTAAAACACCTATTCTTTTCATTTTTTCACCCCAGTAGGTAATATGTATGTATTAAAGATAACATGAAGAAATTAGGAGCACAATGGACAAGAATCGACATTTGTCGAAATTTCTCACTAATTAAATCCGTCTACATTATACAATATTTCAGGGTACACTTTGGATAGGCAAAATAAAAATTCATTGAATAGTTATATTCAATATTCTCCTTTTAGAAGTTTCAATTCAGTTAATATAAGCAGAAATAAGAAAGGCTGTTTTCGCAAAGATTACTGTTATTCTTATGGGTTTAGAACACGCATGAGATAACCTTCGTGGCATCTTTTCTAAAATTCGCAATTGAATTCTTGTTTGGAATTCACTTATTCTCATGAAATACAACAAAGTTTATGAAAAGAGCCTTTAGAAAACAGCCATAAGAAAAAACGTGTTCCCTTTTAATAAGGGCCACACGTTTACTCATTTTACCCCAAGATACTCTCCGGCAAACGATACTTTGCCAATTGCCTTATATTTATTATACCGATGTTCAATAAGGCTCGCCTTTTCCATTTTTCCGAGGGAAGCCATTGAGCGCTCCAATTCATTTCGTATAAAAGATGCCTGCTCTTTAATATCTTTATGGGCGCCGCCTTTCACTTCAGGAATGATCTCATCCACGACACCCAGTTCCTTTAAATCCGGAGCTGTAATTTTCATCGTTTCAGCAGCTTTTTTCGCAAGTGAAGCATCCTTCCATAAAAGAGCAGCAGCTCCTTCAGGTGAAATAACGGAATAGGTTGAGTTTTCAAGCATCAAGAGATGGTTTCCTACTCCAAGTGCCAAAGCGCCTCCGCTTCCGCCTTCACCAATCACGATACAGATTACGGGTACAGTTAATCCTGCCATTTCAAAGAGATTTCGGGCAATCGCTTCGCTTTGGCCTCTTTCTTCAGCAGCTTTTCCCGGATAAGCTCCTTTTGTATCGATAAAGCAGATAATCGGCCGTCCAAATTTATCAGCCTGTTTCATCAGTCTTAGTGCTTTGCGGTATCCCTCTGGATGCGGCATACCAAAATTACGCCTAATATTTTCTTTCGTGTCCTTTCCTCGCTGGTGACCAATAACAGTGACTGGGACACCTTGAAATTTCGCTATGCCTCCGACGATCGCTTCATCATCGCTATACAGTCTGTCTCCGTGGCATTCAAAAAAATCCGTGAACAGTTCTTCTATATAATCAAGCGTCGAAGGGCGGTTTGGATGCCTGGCAATCTGCACCCTGTCCCAAGGCTTAATATTGGAGTAAATTTCATTTTCAAGCTTCTGGAGCCTTTCTTCCAAACGGCTAATTTCCGAAGAAAGGTCTACATCGGCATTTGCAGTAAATTCTTTCAGCTCCGTAATTTTTTTCCGAAGCTCTGTAACAGGCTTTTCAAATTCCAGCTCTCCTACCATTTTGCTGCACCTCCGTACCGATGAATATCAAGAATAACAGCGAGAGAATTTTTAAGCTCCTGACGGTGTATGACAGCATCAAGCTGACCGTGCTTCAGTAAAAATTCAGCTGTTTGGAAATCTTCGGGAAGATCCTCCCGAATGGTTTGTTCGATAATTCTTCTTCCAGCAAATCCAATGAGTGCTCCAGGTTCTGCAAAATTGTAATCACCGAGTGATGCAAAGCTTGCAGAAACTCCACCGGTTGTAGGATGGGTCATAACGGATATAATCAGCCCGCCTTCATCACTGAATAATTTCAGAGCTGAACTTGTCTTGGCCATCTGCATGAGACTCAGAATTCCTTCCTGCATACGGGCTCCGCCTGAAGCAGTAAAGATAATGAAAGGAATATGGGCTTCTTTTGCTTTTTCAATGGCTCTTGTTATCTTTTCTCCAACGACAGATCCCATACTGCCCATTCTAAAACTTGCGTCCATGATCGCAATAGCTGTCCTGTAGCCATCGATCGTGCCTTCTCCTGTTACAACAGCCTCATTCAACCCGGACTTTTTTCTGTCCTTTTCAAGTTTTTCAAGGTAACCTGGAAAGTCAAGCGGGTTTTCAGATACCATTTCATTGTCATATTCAGTAAACGAATGTTCATCGAAAAGACTTTTTAAACGTTCATGAGCATTCATCTGAAAATGATAATCGCAGTGCGTGCAAACATGCAGATTTTTATGAAGTTCTTTTGTCACAATTATTTTTTTACAGCTGGGGCACTTCGTCATAATCCCCTCAGGTACATCCTTTTTCGCTTTATCAGAGGGAACCGAAGCATATTTCTTTTTCTTTGTAAAAAGATCTTTAAACAAATGGATACCTCCCTATTCTAAAAGAAGCGGTTAAAAAATTTATGTTCCGGGCTCTTTCTAACTTAATGCTTTTATCGGCAATCAGAAATAGGCTTCACAGAAAACTGATTCCCCGGTTTATGAATAATAAGGATAAATAATTTCAGCTTCTCTTACTATTTGTCAATTTCGCAATATCTAAAAATAATAAATGGACAAGGCTAGCTGATTTAACTTTACATGAAGGCTAGAGGACATTTTTGTAAAAGGATGTCATCAGTCAGTCGACAATTTTCTCTAATATAAACCTATGATACGCCAGTAATACTGCCTCTTCTTTTCCTTCAAGCAGACCATTCAGCAAACCCTCGCATGCCTTAAAGCTGTACTTGGGCAGCGGCTTTACTGCCCCTGCATAGTCTCTTAAAACAGTCCATATCCGATAAATGAGATGGTTGTCAGAAAGCTCAATCAGCGCTCTAACTGTTTCCTTGCAGGACCTTTTTCCTTCAAGCAATTCCTTTTTAAGAACTCTCAGTTCCTGCTGCTTCCCTTTATTTAAAACCATGAGAAAGGCATTTTTTTCAACCAGCTCATGCAGCTCAATTAAATCAGCAGCTGCTTTGCTTTCTTCCAAAATAAACATGCCGAGAAGCTTTATAAGGTGATGCTCGCCAAAATCCTTTATATAAGTGCCTTCTCCCCGTCTTGTCTCTATGATGCCCAAAAGTTCAAGCGCACGAAGAGCCTCTCTTACTGAAGAACGGCCGACTTGTAAGCGGTCGGCCAGTTCCCGTTCTGATGGAATTTTATCTCCTGCTGAAAGACCATCCTTTTTGATGATCTCTCTTATTTGGCGAATGGTTTCTTCATAAACCTTTGATGGAGAAGAAGGAACGGACTGTTCATTCATTTTCGTCAATTATAGCCAGCTGCCTTGTTTTCTTGGCAACTTCCTCAGGATCCACTTTAATTCTGGCAACTCCTGTTTCCATTGCAGCTTTGGCTACTGCAGCTGCTACTGCCGGAGCAACTCTAGGGTCAAATGGGGCAGGGATGACATAGTCAGCTCTCACTTCTTCTCTTGGAATCAGTCCTGCGATTGCTTCAACTGCAGCCATTTTCATCTGTTCATTTATATGCGTGGCCCGTACATCTAGTGCGCCTCTAAATATTCCCGGAAAGGCCAAAACATTGTTTACCTGATTTGGAAAATCTGATCGGCCTGTGCCAATCACTTTCGCTCCGGCATCCTTTGCATCTTCAGGCATAATTTCAGGCACTGGATTAGCCATGGCAAATATAATCGGATCATTATTCATGGATTCAACCATCTCTTTTGTCAAAGCACCTTCAACGGACACGCCAATAAATACGTCTGCGCCCTTAATAATGTCAGCTAGGGACCCTTCAAGATGATCCCTGTTTGTGTATTTCGCTACTTCATCCTTAACCTTATTCATCCCATTAGGGCGATTTTCATATATAGCCCCTTTTGAGTCGCACATAATAATATCCCGAACGCCGTATCGATATAATAATTTTATAATGGCAATACCTGCAGCGCCCGCTCCATTTGCGACAACCTTAATGTTGGACATTTTTTTATTGACAAGCTTTAATGCATTCAGAAGGCCGGCAACTGTTACAATAGCTGTCCCGTGCTGGTCATCATGAAAAATAGGGATGTTGGTTTCTTTTTTCAGCCGCTCTTCAATTACAAAACAGTTTGGAGCAGCAATGTCTTCCAGATTCACTCCGCCAAATGTCGGTTCAAGCAGTTTGACCGTTTCCACAATTTTGTCCACTTCTGTGGTATTTAAGCAGATTGGAAAAGCATCTACACCGGCAAAGCTTTTAAACAGCACAGCTTTTCCTTCCATTACAGGAAGAGCGGCTTCAGGGCCAATATTTCCAAGTCCGAGAACTGCTGTCCCATCAGAAACAACTGCAACCATGTTGCCTTTCATCGTGTAATCATAAACCTTGTTTTTATCATCGTAAATATCCTTACACGGTTCAGCTACCCCTGGTGAGTAGGCAAGGCTAAGGTCTTTAGCATTTTTGACAGGAACTTTTGATTTGGATTCCAGTTTTCCTTTGTGAATACGGTGCATATGTAGTGCCTCTTCGCGTAAAGACAAATTACTCACTCCTCGCAAGGTTTGCAATAATATAGTGGTCTGGCCACCTCAGTCAATATAAAACTATAAACATAATCAAGTATTTTGTAAAGATGCAGCCTTTTCGGCTCATCCCTATAGCTGGTTTTTTAACATCTGCTGTAAAAAAATCAGTCTGCTGCTTTTTTCAGCACACTGATCAACTCTTCAAAACAGCATTTTGTTTTCCGAGAAGGTCTTCAAGCTTTTTCAAGCAATCGTTTGTTGGCGTGACAAAGTGCTCGGATGTTAGTTGGACGGTTTTTTTGGAAGAAGGATCATGCACATACACCGGAACAGTGCCGTGGTGTTCTTTTAGGAGCAATTTAACATGCTGAAAAATACCCTTTTCAATCAATGTATCATCGATTTTCAGAAATAATGCTTTTCCGCCTTCGTCCCCCCCAAGATCTTCAAGCAAGATGGCGTTCTGGATGATAAATTGAGTCCTTTCATCCCTCTGCTCCACTTTTCCTTCAAGAAACACGAGCTTCCCCTGGGATAATACACTGCCCAGTTTCTTATAGACTTGCGGAAAGGCGACTGCCTCCATGTCTCCTGAATCATCGCTTAATGTCAGAAAAGCCATAGCTTCCCCTTTTTTCGTCCTGATTGTTCTTACTTTTGAGAGCAACACTCCCGTTTTTGCCCGTTTCCCGTTCATCTGATAGCATTGATCAATTTTATTGGCATGGGCATTTCTCAGTTTCATGGCATACATGGAGACCGGATGGCTTGAAAAATAAAAGCCAAGAGCTTCTTTTTCAAATTGCAGCTTCTCATCGATCTTAAATGCTTCTATTTTTACATACTTTGGTTTAAGAGTAAATTCCTCTTCTAAATGGAGATCCATTTGGGATTCATCGTCAGGCTTCATAAGCTCTGCATGTTCAAGGGCAATATCGAGTGAAGCAAGCAGAGTTGCTCTTTCCTCCCCAAATTCGTCCATTGCTCCGGAAAAGATAAGGGCTTCCTGGGTCCTCCGGTTGACAATTTTAGTGGAGACCCTCACACAAAAATCAAACAGATCTGTAAAAGGCTTTTGTTTTCTTGCTCTGAAAATTTCTTTCACTGCCGTAACGCCAACATTTTTAATAGAAGAAAGGCTAAATCGGATCCCGTCCTTTTCCACCTTAAATGGGACTTCGCTTTTATTGATCGACGGAGGCAAGATGGAAATACTTTTTTGTCTTGCTTCTTTAATGTATTGGGCCACTTTCTCATCATTGCCGCCAACGCTCGTTAATAGAGCGGCCATAAAGATCATCGGATAATGGGCTTTTAAGTAGGCAAGCTGAAAGGCAATCATACTGTAGGCAACAGCATGGCTTCGGTTAAATCCGTAATTTGCGAATTTAACGATTAAATCGTATACTGCATTTGCCGTCATGCTGTCATAGCCTTTTTTTAAGCTGCCGGCTACAAAGTGCTCACGTTCCGCGTCAAGTACAGCCTTAATTTTCTTACCGACTGCCCTTCTGAGCAAATCCGCCTCGCCTAATGAGAAACCGGCCATTTTCGCTGCGATTTCCATGATTTGCTCCTGATAGACAATAACACCAAACGTCGTTTCCAAAATCTCCTTTAAATCCGGATGCGGATAATGGATCGGTGTTCTGCCATGCTTTCGGTCAATAAATGACGGAATATTTTCCATCGGACCCGGCCTGTACAGAGCATTGACTGCCACAATATCTTCAAGATTTGTCGGAACGAGCCGCCGGAGTACACTTCTCATTCCATCTGACTCCAGCTGAAACACGCCAGTTGTGTCTCCTTCGCTTAACAGTTCAAAGGTTTTCTTATCTTCAAAGCCGATCGTGCTGAAATCAATTTGTGCTTTCGTTTCTCTTTCAGCCATTTTTTTGATTGCTTCAATGAGTGAAAGGTTTCGAAGTCCGAGAAAGTCCATTTTTAATAGACCGAGTTCTTCCAGATAATCCATTGAATATTGAGTAAGAAAAACGTTATTATGGCCTTCTTGTATCGGTACAGTATCTGTCAGCGGACCATCACTGAAAACAACACCTGCAGCATGGGTTGAAGCATGTCTCGGCAGTCCTTCAATTTTTTGGGCCGTTTCAAAAATACTTTTTACGGTTTCAGACGAACGGAGCTCCTGCTGCAGCTGGGAAGATTCTGCTAAAGCATCCTTTAGTGTCAAACCCGGTCTTGAAGGAAGTTTTTTTGCCAGATTATCTGCTTCTTTCGGAGAAATACCCATTACTCTTGCGGTATCTCTTAATGCAGACCTTGCAGCAAGTGTTCCAAACGTTATGATTTGAGCAACATGCAACTGGCCGTATTTCTGAGCCGCATAAGCAATCATTTCATCACGTCTTGTGTCCGGAAAGTCAATATCAATATCCGGCATATTTACCCTCTCAGGATTCAAAAACCGTTCAAAAAGCAGCCGGTGCTCAATCGGATCCACATCTGTGATTTCCAGTACATAGGCGACAAGCGAACCTGCTGCGGAACCGCGGCCTGGTCCAGTAAGAATTCTACTGTCATGGGCATATTTCATGAAATCCCAGACAATGAGGAAATAATCGCTGAAACCCATTTTTTGAATGATATCCAATTCATAAGTCAGGCGGCTGTAATAAGTATCAGATGGTTGCTTGAATTTTGCTTTTAAACCTTGGAGACAGAGACGCTCAAGGTATTCATCAGCTGACGCGTTTTCCGGTGCAGGATATTTTGGAAGCATGGCTGTTCCAAGCTCTATCTCCACATTGCAGCGGTCTGCAATTTTCAGCGTATTTTCTAGAGCGTCAACTGCATCTGAAAATTGTTCTGTTAATTGAGCGGCTGTTTTCAGATAATGCTCATCTGATTGGCTGAAAACCGGATCCTTATCTTCAAGCTTCAGGTTATGCTGAATGGCTAGAAGGCATTTGTATGCAAATGCATCGGCTTTTTCCACGTAATGCACATCATTGGTCACCAAACACCGTGCTCCGGTTTTATCAGCAAGCTTTTGTAAAGTATGCAAATTTTTCAGTTCATCAGATGTATCCTGTAATTTTTGAAGCGATAGAAAAAAAGAATCATCCCCAAAAATTTCCTGATAATGCCGGACGGCCGCTTCCGCTTCGTCCACTCTTTTTTCCTTTAAAAGAGCCTCCACATACCCGTCTCTACCAGGAGTAATCGCAATCAGTCCATTACTGTAGCTTTTCAGCCATTTATCAGGCATGCCTGCTTGTGATTTTGTCTGCAGGGTGCTGCTTATCTTTAAAAGGTTTCGATAGCCTGTATTATTTTCTGCCAGCAAAATGAGCGGATAGGCTCCTTCTTCCGGATCATCTCCCGGAAAAACAGAGGCTGTCAGCCCGATAATGGGCTTTATACCGTGCTTTTTGCAAAGTTTATAGAAGGCAATCGTTCCATACATTACGTGCCTGTCTGTTAATGCAAGAGATTTAAATCCTGATGAAGCTGCTTTTTCGACCAATTTATCAAGCTTGGCCGAACTATTTAGCAGGCTATAGGCACTTTGAACTTGCAGGTGAACAAATGGCAATCAAATTCCCACCTTTTTATGTACTAATCTACTATTTATTATATGCCTATAAAGGCAGCTATACAAATTTGCCGAAGCAAACATACTTCAATAGGTCTGTCCATATATTGATGGTGAAAGGATGTTGCAGATGGATTCAAAACAAGCTTTTATGCCTGCTTTTATTGACAGCTATTTCATTGCTCTTGGAGTATTGATTGGCGGAACATTGATTGGCGGATTAGGTGCCTACCTTGCTGGGGAGCCTCCACTATCTACTATTTATCAGCTGGCAAACCGGCTTAAAATCTGGGCGCTTGTTGCAGCAATCGGAGGAACCTTTGATGCTTTTTACAGCTTTGAGAGAGGCATTTTTGAGGGTGAAACGAGAAATATTGTCAAGCAAGTGCTTTTAATCGTTTCAGCAATGGGCGGCGCACAAACAGGCTTTCTTTTAATCACTTGGCTTACTCAGGAGCATACATCGCGATGAGGATTCCCCCGTATTACCGGCAGCCATCCTGGCAAAGGTTTTTCGTTGGCGCTTTTATCGGGGCTATTATCAGCTGGTGTGTTTTTTTATTTACCTACGGTGTTTTCCATGAAAGACTTGTATATATCGTTCATAAACAGCAGGATACTATTCGGGGCCAAAATCAGCGTTTAAAAATTTGGGAAGAAGATATTAAAATTTTGAACAAAGAAACCATTGAGAAGCTGACAGTGAATGATGTAAAGGTTCACCTGACGAACGCTGACAGATACGATTTAAGCACACTAACAATATTTAAAATTGAAAATAATGTAAAAGAGGACATTTCTGATGTCATCGCAAGAGATATAGAAAGCGTGTTTAAAAGCAGAAAACTTTTGAAAAAAGCCATTGAAAATAAAGTATACAAACTGGATGATAAAAGCTATAGGCTAAAAATTACAGAAATGGCCATTTACACGACGGTATATGTGGAGCTTGAAATTGCATTCGCAAAATAAGTTTATTTTTTGAATTTTTATACAATTCTATCGCAAATACCCCCTTTCTCGGATACAATAGAAATAAGTTAAGCAACCAATTTCTAGGCGGGGAGGATGATTGGAATGGATATTTTAAGCCGGAAAAAAATAGTCAGTGAGAAAGTGGAAAGAATCAAAAAAGGCTATTCTGCTTATGCTGAAAGCGCTGAGATGGCTCAAATGCTGAAAAAAGAGCTTGGTATTCTTGAATTGAAAGTATATGAGGACATTACAGAGTTTGGAAGCTGGTTCATTCCTGAAACAGTCAATGAATAAAAAAGAGGAAGAAAAAAGGAGGGCTATTGCGCCCCCTGCTGATTTTATGACTGGCAAAGGCTCTCCAAATCTTCCAAAACCTTTTCAGCTTCTTCCCATTTATGGATGGATGCTCCTGCAGCAAGCGGATGTCCACCGCCGTTATATTTTTTAGCAAGCTGATTGATGACAGGGCCTTTTGAACGAAAACGAACCCGTATCTGATCTTTTTCTTCAACAAAAAACACCCAAGCTTTAATTCCCTCTATATCACCTAAAACACTCACCAGCTGTGATGCTTCTGATACGGTTACGTCGAATTTTTCCAAAACAGATGTCTGAAGGACCATAGATGCAGCACCCGAATTCGACATTGAAAAATTTTCTAGTACATATCCGCTCAGTTTAGCTACATTAGGCCTTATTTTATAAAGCTCATTATAAAGCGAAGTTCTACTGAAATCATATTGTATTAATTCACTTGCATATTTAAACGTTTTGTTTGTTGTGCTCGGAAACAGAAAACGGCCAGTGTCTCCTACAATGCCTGCATAAATTAATTCAGCCGCTTTTTCCGTCATTACGAGACCCTCGTCCTTGCCTGATAAGTAAAATTCATAAATCATTTCGCTGACTGAACTTGCGGATGTGTCAACCCAAAGAAGATCCCCATAAGCATCCTCATTTGGATGGTGGTCAATTTTAATAAGGCTTTTCCCGCTTTTATAGCGCTGATCAGAAATTCTTTCCTGGTTGGCTGTATCACAAACGATCACAAGGGCGTCATGAAACTCTTTGTCTGCAATCTGGTCCATTAAATAAAGGAATTCCAGAGATGGCTCGCTTTCTCCGACTACATAGACGGTTTTGTCCGGAAACGAAGCCTTAATAATTTCAGCAAGTCCGCATTGGGATCCCATTGCATCAGGATCTGGCCTGACATGTCTGTGAATGATAATTTTTTCTGCTTGTTTGATAGTAGAAAGGATTTGGTTTTTCATTATGAACTCCTTTATGTATTAAAAAATTTATGATGTGCTTTTAAACATGCATGAAGCGCAAAGCCAGTTTAAAACCATTTGAGTCCAAATGGATGGGAAAACCATCTGGTCTTTTCTTCAATTTCTGGTTAAAATAGTATCAGATTCGAACAAGACGGAGGTCTTCTATGCCTATTTTCGTTATATTCGTTGTTTTCTCCTTCAGTTTTTACGTGTTTTATAAAGTAAAATACTACCGTTCAAAAAAGCCAATGGAGAAAAGCTGGGTTTCAGCCAAATCAAGTATTGCCTTAGGATCGTTTGTATTCTTCTTCGGATTGAACCAGGTATTTATGTTCCGCTCCTCAACTTCCCTCATCATCGGTGTTATCTTCATGGCTGTTGGAGCCGCAAGCGTCTGGGCAGGCTACAGGGCTTATAAGCACTACTTGCCGCTTGCCGTTAATGAATCAAGACAGTTTCACGCAGATTCTCACTCCTAGGCAATATCGGACTTATGTGATTGTTTTAACGGTTAAATAGAATGGATAAGAAGCTGAAACGGGAAGGCCGCCCTTCCCGTTTTTAGCTTCTTTCTATAATTTGGACCATCATCAGAGCTTTTCCCACAACGGTTCCTTCATTCAGCACTTCTACTTCAATTTTCCCAAATTTCCTTCCCACTTCAAGAAGACGGGGAACAATTTCAATCACACTTTCAATTTGCACAGGCTTTATAAAAAAGATAGTGAGGTTTTCAACCACAAGATCTCCCTTTTTTTGCATCCTCAAGTACCTGTTGGCTGCTTCAATAATAAGGGTTGTAAATACACCGTAGGAAATGGTTCCAAGGTGATTGGTCATCCTGGGTGTCACTTCGCATTTATAAAGGCTTGTGTTTTTGCTTTCTTCACCAGAACTCATAAATTGATTGGTCACGATATCATCTATCTTTTCCCCGATTTGGGGCTGTCTTTGAATAACCTGTAAAGCCCTTAAAACATCCTGCCTGCTGATCATCCCTTCAAGATGATTATGAGCGTCAACAACAGGAAGAACCTCTATACCTTCCCAAACCATCATTTGTGCAGCAGAGGCTACAGAGGTTTTACCTGCGACAGTAATGGGGTTTCGGGTCATTACTTTCTCAATAATAGCGGATCTTTCTGCGCCCATAATATCTTTTGAAGTGATCATCCCCTGAACTTTTCCATTCTGATCAACAACAGGAAAACGCCCGTGCCCTGTTTCAACGTTCAATTCGTACCATTGTTCAACAGGATCACCTGGTTTAAGAAAAATCGTTTTTTCAAGAGGCGTTAAAATGTCCTCTACTACTACGATCTCTTTTTTTATCAGCTGATCATAAATGGCCCTATTAATCATCGTAGCCACCGTAAAGGTATCATAACTCGTGGATATAATAGGAAGCTCCATCTCATCAGCCAGTTTTTTCACATCTTCATCTGTATCAAATCCGCCGGTAATCAGGACAGCTGCACCCGCTTCAATCGCATAACTATGGGCTGCTGTTCTATTCCCCACGATTAAAAGGTTATCCGCACCCGTATAGCGCATCATGGCTTCAAGCTTCATGGCCCCGATGACAAACTTATTCAATGTTTTATGCAGGCCTCTCCTGCCGCCAAGGACCTGTCCCTCTACAATATTGACCACTTCTGCAAAAGTCAGCTTCTCAAAATTCTCTTTTTTCTTCCGTTCAATTCTGATTGTGCCGACCCGTTCAATGGTGCTGACATATCCTTTGTTCTCCGAATCTTTAATGGCTCTGTATGCCGTTCCTTCACTGACCTTCATAGCCTTGGCAATCTGCCGGACAGAAATCTTTTCTCCAACAGGCAGAGAATCAATGTATTTAATAATTTGTTCGTGTTTTGTCGCCAAGCTCTTCACCTACTTCAACGTTATCCATTTTTATTATAGATTGAGAATCCGTTCATAGCAATTTACCCTCGCAAAAGAACAGAAAAAGGCTGCAAATCTCAATGAATTTGCAGCCTTTTTCTCTTTTTGTTAGGCTCTTTTCTTAAACTTTGTTGCTCATGACCCAATATTGTTTTCAACAAACCATCGATAAGGCAATATTCTTTAAGAAAGGATACCCCGAAGCTAGGCTGAATACGGTATAAGAGCTTGTACGAAAAGAAACAATCTTTGCGAAAACAGCCTTTTGTTATGTTTTATAGTTCCACACTGTCTCCAGCTTGCATAATCTTTCCGTTTGCTTTTTGCAGAAGTGAAACAAATTTCTCCGGATCTTGTTTAATGAATGGATTCGTATTGAAATGCACAGGAACAACTGTTTTTGCCTGAAGCCATTCAGCAGCTGTCGCAGCATCCTCAGGCCCCATTGTAAAATTGTCTCCAATCGGAAGGAAGGCAAGATCAATATTGTTGCGTTCCCCGATCATTTTCATATCAGAAAACAAACCAGTGTCCCCTGCATGGTAGACGGTTTTCCCTTCAGCTGTAAAAAGAATTCCTGCAGGCATTCCTGTATAAACAAGCGTATGATTTTCCTCTTCGTAACTTGAGCCGTGAAAAGCCTGAGTCAATTTCACTTTTCCAAAATCAAACTCATGGGCCCCCCCAATTGCCATCGGATGGGCTTTTACACCCTTCCATCCCAGGTATGTAGCCAGTTCAAAAGGGGCAATGACAAGAGCATCGTTTCTTTTCGCTATTTCCACTGTATCTCCAACATGATCGCCATGTCCGTGAGTCAGCAAAATAGCATTCACTTTAACGTCATCAGCATTTAAGTCACAAAGTTCATTTCCTGTAATAAAAGGATCGATTAAAATTTTCTTGCCGTTTGTTTCGATTCCAACAACTGAATGTCCATGAAATGATACTTTCATGCTTTCACCCCGCCTAGTAAATTTGTATTCATGTTCACTATAGTATAAAATGTCAGTCAATTAAAAAAATCTGCTTTAAAAAAATACCCTGGACAGTGCAATGCTAAACTTTTGCTTATCAAGAGAAACTTCCATATGAGGACGCATCCGCCCTTTAAAAACAGCAGAAGGAATGCTCCCGTCCGAACTTTCAGGAAATGGTTCAGTAAGGCATCAAAATGAGATTATCCAAAAAAATAGCTGCCATATAAAATGACAGCTAAGATCATTATAGTTCATCAAGAAACGTTTTCGGATCTGCATTGGATTTACCATGGGCTTCTGCAACTGCTTTGTATGCAACAAATCCTTTGATTGTGTTTATTCCTTTCAGCAATGCCTCATTCTCGCTGCATGCTTTCAGAACACCTTTGTTTGCGATCTGCAAGGCATAAGGTACTGTTACGTTTGTAAGCGCAAAGGTAGAGGTTCTTGGCACAGCACCAGGCATGTTGGCTACAGCATAGTGCAGGACATCAAATTTTTCATAAATAGGGTTATCATGTGTTGTGACTTTGTCTGTGGTTTCGAATATCCCGCCCTGGTCAATAGCAATATCCACAATTACAGAGCCAGGAAGCATGGATTTGACCATTTCCTCAGTTACAAGCTTTGGTGCTTTCGCTCCTGGAATTAATACCGCTCCAATGACTAGATCTGACTCTTTTACAGATTCGGCAATATTATGAGGATTGGACATGAGAGTCGTGATTTCGTTTCCGAAAATATCATCAAGCTGACGAAGTCTTTCAGGATTTACATCAAGTATGGAAACTTCTGCTCCAAGACCTATAGCAATTTTTGCTGCATTCGTCCCAGCAACCCCACCTCCGATCACGGTTACCTTGCCTCTTCGGACACCAGGAACCCCCGATAAAAGGATTCCTTTGCCTCCTTTCGGTTTTTCAAGAAATTGTGCTCCGATTTGAGAAGCCATTCTTCCCGCAACCTCGCTCATCGGAGTGAGCAGCGGAAGAGAACCATTTGGAAGCTGTACCGTTTCGTATGCAATGGCTATCACCTTTGAATTGACGAGGGCTTCTGTAAGCTCAGGCTCCGGCGCAAGATGAAGGTAAGTAAACAAGATCAGTCCTTCTCTGAAATACCCGTATTCTGACGGCAGAGGCTCTTTCACTTTCATTACCATTTCTGCACTCCATGCTTCCTCAGCTGTTTCAGCAATACTTGCTCCCGCTTCTATATACTGATCGTCCGTAAAACCGGAACCTTCTCCTGCTTTTGACTCGATTAGCACTTCATGGCCCGCTGCAACAAGATGATTTACCCCTGCAGGTGTGATGGCAACTCTATTCTCATTATTTTTCACTTCAGCAGGTATTCCAATTTTCACAATGCTTCCTCCAGTTGTTTTGTACCTTTTTTGTTGCGCACACGACTTACAGTTAGTATTTTGTTATAGTATATGAAACCGCATAAGAAGCTGTATTGGACAAAATGGAAGCATTGAGAAAAGATAGTAATCTTTTGCCGCTTCAAAGTGATGGTCTTATTCAAAAAAACCGTTTAAGATGGGTTATTAGCTGAATGCTACTGGCGAAATCGATGAATGATATTAGCCCCTCCAGTAATATCTGTTACTGTTCCCGTGACCATATCGGCATTTTCATCACAGAGAAAGGAAATGAACCTGGCTATGTCTTCTCCAGTACCTGAGCGTCCAATAGGAGTATTGTCTTTTCCGAGTTTTCTGGATTCTTCAATAGTGGCTTCCTTCATTTCACCTGCAATATTTCCAGGACAGATCATATTGGCTGTAATGCCATTTTCCGCTTCTTCAATCGCAATGGTTTTAGTTAAAGAAACCAGCCCTACTTTCGCTGCTGAAAATGCCCCTCTGTTCAGCCATCCTGAAGCGTTTTCCGCTTCCTGAAATCCATAGGTAATGATTCTCCCATATTTTTGTTTTCTCATTATCGGTATAACCTTTTTCAGCAAATAAAAAACAGCGCTTAAATTGCCGTCAATCATTTGATTCCACTCTTCTTCACTTGTATCTGCCAGTTTTTTTCTTTCAAAAATATATGGACCTGCATTATTTATCAGACAATCGATTCTTCCGAAGTTGCTGAAGGCCTGTTCAGCAAGATTTGTTAAATCTTTTTTATTTGTCACATCTGCCCTGACAAATTGCAGTCTTTCAGCCAGATCATGATATGTATGTTTCATCTCTTCCACAGCTTTTTCGTCACTGAGGTAGCTGAGAGTTACTGAATAGCCGTTCTCAAGAAATGATTCAGCAACTTTTCTTCCCAATCCTTTTGTTCCTGCGGTTAAAAGAGCATGCCTCAAACTGTTGTGCCTCCTGAAATAATTTCTTTTTAAGGCTCATTTCTTAAGACTCTTTTCTCATTTAGTACTCGAAACCATTAGTATGGCAAAAATTTTAAGAAAAGATGCCATGAAGCTAATCCTTATGCGTGATCAAATCATGTACGAAAAACAACAATCTCTGCGAAAGCAGCCCTTTATAAAGATTGCCGTCCCTTAAAATACAGCTTACAACGGAGAAAAAAGGAAGAATCCTCTATAAATGACTCCATTGAAAAAAGCCGTTCGGGCGCTATTGAAAAATTCGGACTTGAAAGCGGACCTAAGGAAGTAAAACAAAATGGTACGAATATTTTATCATTCAATTTTCTTTTCCTGTAAACGCAGGAAACTTTTTATTGACGGCGATGCGGTGAAAAGAGCAGCCAAATACTTTTTGCCCTTTTTGCTTCTTGGCAAAGGCGTTATTCTCTATTTATACTTTACTACAAATAAAGGTGTTTGGGCATCTGCCAGCACTCAGGGCACTGGTTTTCCAATTGCTTCAATGTGTTTATTCGCAAGCCTTGTATTTGTCCAGTATATATCGGGGGCTATTGCATCTTTTGATATTACCCGCTACGCCAAGTCGCCTGCACACGGATTTTTCGATATGTTTTCTGGAAATACCGGCGGATTTATGATGACTAATAAAGAGCATCTCTAAAGGAGTGACCCTGACTATTCCAAAAAGAAATAAGCGATGTTAAAAACTCTTTTCTTAAACTTTGTTGCTCATGACCTATATTTAGTCCAACAAACCATATCTATTAGGCAAGAATTTTAAGAAATGATGCCCCGAAGCTAGACTAAATGCGTGATATCAGCTTTTACGAATTGCAGCAATCTCTGCGAAAACAGCCTATTAAAAAAAGGATAGAAATCGGGATTCACCCGGGTTCTATCCTTTTAGTTTAGGTTCATACGATAAAATACAGACTTTGCCTAAAAAGTCTTTGTTTAAGGCTCTTTTCTTAAACTTTGCTGCTTCTCACTCTAAATTTCAGCTGCAGGATTCTTGATTTGGCAGGAATTTTAAGAAATGATGCCCCAAAGCTAATCTTAATGCGTTTTCTTTAATACTTACGAATAGCAACAATCTTTGCGAAAACAGCCTTGTTTAAACTTCGTCTGCTTTTTCTGCCTGATCCTGTGTGAAATTTTCATCAAACGGCTGTTCAATCACACCGCTCTCGTATGCATTTTTGATTTGATCAGAAGTTTCTCTCTCGCCTTCTGTTTCAAAGGATATAGATGTGTTATTCGGATCTCTTTTCACCAAGTTTTCACTCCTTTTGCAAACTATTTACATCACTAAGTAGCATTTGCAAAAAGGTAGAGATCTATTTACGTTATAGTGTTTTTAAATCCAATACTTCCTTTTCATCCACCAGTTTTTTTGCCTTCACAATCGCTTCTTTTACTTTAGCAAATCCCGTGCCGCCTTCACTTATTCTTCTTGCTACCGCTTGGTGAGGATCCAATTCATCGTAAAGATTTTCTTCAAACAGAAGAGAGGCATTTTGATATTCCTCTAAGGAAAGATCCTTTAAATATACCTTTTTTTCAATGCATTGATAAACAAGTTTTCCAACTACCTCGTGTGCCTCACGAAATGGCATGCCCCTTTTTGCAAGATAATCGGCAAGCTCCGTTGCGTTGGAAAAATCCTCTTTAGTGGACTGATGCATTTTTTCTTCATTCACAGTCATCGTATCAATCATGCCAGCAAAGATCTTCAGACTGCCATGAACCGTTTGCACTGTATCAAACATGCCTTCTTTGTCCTCCTGAAGATCTTTGTTATAAGCAAGCGGCATGCCTTTCATGATCGTGAGAAGCGACATTAGGCTTCCATAGGTTCTTCCTGTCTTTCCTCTGATCAGCTCGGCCATGTCCGGATTTTTCTTCTGCGGCATCATGCTGCTTCCTGTCGCATACGTGTCATCCAGCTCCACAAATTTGAATTCCTCTGAACACCAAAGAATGATTTCTTCGCAAAATCTGGAAAGATGCATCATCATTATAGAGGAATTCGCTAAAAATTCGAGAATAAAATCCCGGTCGCTCACACCGTCAAGGCTGTTTTCATATATCCCGTCAAATCCCAGCAGCTCTGCACTGTATTCCCGGTCAATCGGAAAGGTCGTTCCAGCAAGCGCCCCGCACCCGAGCGGTGAAAGTCCGATTCTCTTCAGGGATTCCTCCATACGTTCCTTATCCCTCTGAAGCATCCAAAAGTAAGCCAGCAAATGGTGGGCAAATGAAATTGGCTGAGCTCTCTGCAAATGTGTATAACCAGGTAAAATGGTTTCTACGTTTTTTTCCGCTTTTTTTATCAAAATGTGCTGCAGCTCTTGTATTTCTTTAATAATAAGCTTTGTATGCTTCCGCAAGTAGAGATGCATATCTGTCGCCACTTGATCGTTCCTGCTTCGTCCCGTATGAAGCTTCCCTCCTGTTGGTCCGATTTCATCAATCAGGAGCTTTTCCAGATTTAAATGGATATCTTCATATTCACTGGAAAAGGAAAGCTCGCCGTTTTTGGCTTTTTTCAGCAGGGCATGAAGTCCGCCTTCAATGGCTTCAGCCTCATTTTGTTCTATAATCCCGCATTTAGAGAGCATTTTAACATGGGCAAGTGAACCTTCTATATCTTCTTCAACGAGCTCTTGATCAAATTCAATGGATGCTCCGAATTCATCCACCCACTTTTCGGGTGATTTTTGAAAGCGGCCTCCCCAAAGCTTTTTCATGCTTTCACCTTCTTGTTTTTCACTATGCTTGAAACCTTAGTAGGAAGACCATATAAAGAAATGAAACCGACTGCTGCCTGATGATCAAATGCATCTTCTGACGTATAAGTAGCAAGTTTTTCATCGTAAAGAGAGTATTCTGATTTTCTTCCCTCAACGATGGCATGGCCTTTAAACAGCTTAACTCGCACCACACCTGTTACTGTTTGCTGTGTTTCTTTTAAGAATGCTTCCAATGCCGGCTTAAGAGGTGAGAACCATAAGCCGTTATAAATCAATTCCGTCATTTTTTGTTCAACTACCGGCTTAAAGTGGGCCAGTTCTTTAACTAAAGTCAAATCTTCCAGCTCTTTGTGAGCCTTCAGCAATGTAATGGCGCCAGGACATTCATATACTTCACGTGATTTAATCCCAATCAGGCGGTTCTCCACATGGTCAATTCTGCCGACGCCATGCTTTCCTGCGATATGGTTCAGCTTGAGAATGAGCTCTGATAGAGGAAGATTCTGATGATTAAGCGCAGTCGGAACCCCTTTTTCAAATGTAATTTCAATTGTTTCCGGCTGATCTGGTGTTGCTTCAATCGGGCTGGTTAAGTCATATGCTTCTTCAGGAGGTGCTGCCCAAGGATCTTCCAGCACTCCGCACTCGTTGCTTCTGCCCCATAAATTTTGATCGATAGAAAATGGGCTATCCAGTTTTATTGGAATTGGGATATTGTGATATTGGGCATATTGAATTTCTTCCTCGCGTGACCAGCTCCATTCTCTGACTGGCGCTAACACCTCAAGATCAGGATTCAGGGCTTTAATAGAAACTTCAAAACGCACTTGATCATTTCCCTTTCCCGTGCAGCCATGTGCTACGGCATCCGCTCCTTCTTGCTCTGCAATCTCAACAAGCTTTTTTGCTATCAACGGTCTTGATAAAGCTGAGACAAGCGGGTACTTCCCTTCGTACAAAGCGTGTGCCTGCAATGCTATGAGAGCAAATTCTTCAGCAAACTCCTCTTTCGCATCAATTACGTAGGAATTTTCAGCCCCAACCTCAAGCGCTTTGCTCTGTATAAAGTTAAGATCCTTTCCTTCACCAACATCCAGACAGCATGCGATGACAGAATAACCTTTTTCTTGAAGCCATTTAATTGCTACAGAGGTATCAAGACCTCCAGAATATGCGAGAACCACTTTTTGAGCCAACACGAATTCCTCCCACTGTATAATTTCTGTATAAAAATACTTTTGAATTAATAATAATACATTGTATATGCCACTTTACCAACTTTTGATCATTTTTTCAACCCATAAATATTCTTAATTTGAATTCTTTCATAAAATAAATCTATCAAAATTCTATCTCCCTAAATAAATACAGGACAATCGAACCAGTACTTAGAATGGTATATTTTGTATAATTAATTTATCCAATAGACTACTTTTTAAAAGGAGGATTCAAATGACTGTAAAAGCACGAGGAAACGATCAGCATCATGCCCTTTTGCTTTACGATTATCACGAATGGGCGAACAGAAAAGTTATTGATCATATTAGAGGACTGCCTGATGAGCTTTGGGCTAAAAAGGTTCAGAGTGTATTTTCTTCTATACAGGAAACGTTTCTTCATATGATTGCTGCTGATACTATGTGGCTGGATGTTATGAAGCAAAAACCTTTTAAAGAAATTCTTGAAAATATCACAGTGCATAAAAATAAACTTGGAAACTCAAGTTTGGAGGAACTGGCAAAAGCGTATTCGGTGTTAGTAAATACGAGCAAACAGTTTTTTCTTCAGCAGAATGATTTAGAACGGCTAATAATTTGTGATCATCCTTCTTTTGGAAGACTCGAAACCCCGCTGTCACAATGTATACAGCATGTCGTCAATCACGGAACTTATCACAGAGGCAATCTCGCTTCCATGATCAGACAGCATGGATTTGCAGGAGTGCAGACGGACTATATTACTTTTTTATACAATCAGAAATGATCACCTGCAGGATTACACTGTTAATATCCTTAACAAAATAAAAAAGTGTAAAAGGAAAGAACCATTCAACGTTCTTTCCTTTTACACTCTGAAATCGATTTTATAAGTCTTTTTGGATTTCCCTGATAATATGCCCGAGTTCTGGAAGAATCAGTTTTTCCATTGCAAGCTTTACGGCTCCGCTTGAACCTGGAATGACAAAAACAGCTGTGTTGGAAGCTGTTCCAGCAAGGGCGCGGCTTAATATGGCAGAAGAGCCGATATCCTCGAAATAGCTCAAACTTCGAAAAATTTCTCCAAATCCAGGCATTTCCTTATCCAGGAGAGGATGTACCGCCTCAATTGTCACATCCCTCGTTGCAATGCCAGTTCCGCCATTTACGATAACCGCTTTGATTTTGCTGTTCTCACATGCGTACAAAACAGCATTTTTAATCAGCGTTTGCTCATCTTTTATAATTTGATAATCTGTTACTTCATGGCCTTTTGTTATCAGAAGATCCCTGATTAAAGCGCCGCTTTTATCTGTTTCTTCTGTTCTCGTATCACTCACTGTAATAATACTGCAGGCAACAGAAGCAGGGGCTTTTGTTTTGTGTTCTTCCACGCTCATTTTATTCTCCTTCTCTTTCCTTTAATCTTCGGCAGGCATAGTAATTCTGGGCAAAATCCGTTACTTGTTTCGTAAACCGGTAATTAGCTCCTGCGCAGGCAGCTATCCCAATAAGCGGGATTCCCTGAAATACCTTTCTTCTAGCTGCAGATACGATGAAAAACTTTCCTATTTGGGAAGCTGCTTGATGAATAAGAGATTCGTCAGCGAGCTGTTCGTCGCCTTCATATAAAAAAGGGAAATCAGGCATTGAGTCTAGTTCATCCATCAGCCCCACCCACGCCTTCCACCTTAAATGCTTCGGCAGGATTGCAGCATGGTAAACCTTCAGAGAGTTCATCATTTCATAAGGAGAGTTTGTTTCGTATCCATAGCTCATCGCCGCTACTTGAACAGCTTTCATCTGGATAATCGAAAGTGCAGGCAAATCAACCCCAAATAATAAAAGCCCCCCTGCACCAGTCAGACCTCCTTGCAAAAAAGAATATAGACGGTGCTTGGCAAGCTGTGTATTGGCAATAAAATGCTGCTGATCGGCACTTAGTCTTTTGCAGTCATTTATGGATTGAATACTGTTATCGAAATTTTGGGCAATATTGATAATCTTTTTTCCTGAATCGTGTAAAAGCGATGAATTCTGTATAAGGGAATAGAAATGGAAAAGCAGATCATCCACTTTGCTGAAAAATATATTTTTTCTTTCCTCCGGCAGCCTGGCAAGTATTTCTTTTACCCATTCATCATATGTACGCTGCAGTTCCGGCCTCATGTCTTTACGAAGATGCTTTTCCCAAAGATGTATTTCATTTAACAGCCGTTTTTCTCTTGAATTTAACATTCATGATCACCTGCCTGAATTGAAATTACCATCTATTTTTCGATCACTGCAAGGAAGCGGGAGAATAAAGTTCTGTCATCATTATAGCAAAAAAAACAGCCGGCTAGCTTGGCTGTTTTTTAGGACTAACTATTTATTATGGCTCTTTTCTTAAACTTTGTTTTCTTTTCAATTTAGCGGAAACCATCTGTGGCTTTTAAGAAAAGATGCCATGAAGAAAATCTTTTTTATGCGTGTTCTAAGACAGCAAGTCTGACCACATCACGTGCAATCATGACTTCTTCATTTGTAGGGATGACAAAAACTCTTACAAGAGAATGCGGGTAGCTTAACGGGCGTTCTTCTCCATGAAGTTCATTCAGTGCCGGATGCCAGTATACACCCATGAATTCCAGACCTTTTAACACACGTGCACGGACATCACTTGAGTTTTCACCGATTCCTGCAGTAAAGATAATGGCATCTACACCGCTCATTCTTACTGCATAAGAACCGATGTATTTATGAATCCGGCTGGCAAACACTTCAAGTGCAGTTGTCGCTCGGGAATTTCCTTCATGAGTTGCAGATGTAATATCGCGAAGATCACTTGAAAGACCTGAAATACCAAGCAGACCGCTTTTTTTGTTCAGGATTTCAAGAACTTCCTCTGCATTTGATCCTGTTTTTTCCATAATAAAAGGAATAAGGGCAGGATCAATATTTCCTGAACGGGTCCCCATTGCGACACCTGCTAGAGGATTAAAGCCCATAGATGTATCAATGGATTTTCCGCCTTCAATAGCATCGATGCTTGCACCATTGCCAAGATGACATGAAATAAGTCTTAAATGCTCGATTGGACGTCCAAGAAGCTCTGCAGCACGCTCGGAAGCATACTTATGAGATGTACCGTGGAAGCCATATTTGCGGATTCCGAATTTCTCATAGTATTCATAAGGCAAGCTGTATAAGAATGATTGTTCAGGCATTGTTTGGTGAAATGCTGTATCCAAAAACAGCTATAGTAGGCACATTTGGTAGCACTTCCTGGAATGCTTTAATACCAACAACATTGGCAGGGTTATGAAGAGGAGCTTAAACATTGCCGTAAGGACATTTCAAGAGCTTTCAAATCCTGCAATCGGTTACAATCAAAATTCATTTTTTTCTGAAAAGTTTATAGTAGCGCCTGTTTAGCCTCGACAAGCACAGACAGGAAAATTAAACATTAACTAACACCGAACAAATCTAAGGTCCGCACTTACATTCTGATATTCGCTCTTAAATCCCAGTGCACTTATAAATCCCCGTGTCCGCTCATAAATCCCCGTGCTCGCTCTTAAATCCCCGTGTCCGCTCTTAAATCCCAGTGACCGCTCTTAAATCTTCGTGTCCGCTCTTAAATCCTCGTGTCCGCTCTTAAATCATGTCCGCTTTTTAAATCCCCATGTCCGCTTTTTAAATCCCAGTGTCAGCTCTTAAAATTGCCAATCTCCTATTCATCGGATAAAAAACTAATTATTTTCCCTTCTGGATAGGAAACTGCAGAGGTTATTTTATGAAATCAAAAAAAAGGCACCCATTCTCATCGAATCAGTGCCTTTTTTACCTTATCGGGAAATTTTGCTAAGTGTCTCTGTTAAGACAGGAACAATTTGTTTTTTTCTGGAAACTACGCCTGCTAATACAGCGCTGTTTTGTTCCAATACGACGTTGAATGCTTGTTCAACAGCATTGATGTCTCTGCCAAGTGCAATGGCGATGGAATCATTTTTTAAAATGTCTGTCACAATAAATAGGAAGAGATCAAGATTTTTAGCCGTAATAGCCTTGCCCATTTCGAGCTCAATTTCTTCTTTCAATTTAAGAACATCTGTTGGATCAACAGCGTTTACTTGGGCTACTTCGACTTTGCTTTCGCCCATTTGGAATTCTTTTGCATCGAGTGAAATCAGCTGTGCTACTGATTTATCTCTAAGGTCTGCGCCAGCCTTCAGCATTTCAAGGCCATAGCTTTCTGGGTCTACACCAGCAATTTCAGCAAGAGCATGAGCAGCAGCTACATCCTCTTCTGTGCAAGTTGGAGATTTGAATAGAAGAGAATCAGAAATGATGGCAGAAAGCATCAAGCCAGCAATTTCCTTGCGGATTTCAACGCCTTTTTCTTTATAAAGCTTATGTAAAATCGTTGCTGTGCATCCAACTGGCTCTGCACGATAATAGAGCGGGTCACTTGTTTCAAAATTGGCAATGCGGTGATGATCGATCACTTCAAGTACGCGCGCCTCACGGATATCGTCAGCACTTTGCTGTGCTTCATTGTGATCTACAAGAATGACGCCGCTTGCTTCTGCAACCGTTTCTACAAATCTTGGCGCCTCAGTATTGAATGTATCCAAAGCGTATTGAGTTTCTCCATTTACTTCACCCAGTCTGACAGGCTCTGCTTCTACACCCAGTCTGTTTTTCAATTCAGCATAGGCAATCGCAGAACAAATTGTGTCAGTGTCAGGGTTTTTATGGCCAAATACGAATACTTTTTCCATTTTTATCTGCTCCTTGACTATTATAAATTAGATCCCGCCAGATGAAACTGGCAATCTAAAATCATTTTAACATACACTTACGCTTGTTACATAAATCCAAGGCCTGCCCCTCCAATATTCCCAAATATTGAACACTATCCCGCCAATGACAATGAGTATGGAAATAAATCCCTCAAACCGGGAACTACCATATTCGCAATATCCTGTGCACGTTTTTCAGCCACAGCAATAATGTGCCATACGTTCATTTGCACGCCAATATCAAGGATGATGGATATTAAAATAACAAATCCAAAGCTAGCAGCTAATTTTTCAGTAAATACTGGGTTTTGTGTCAGGAAACCCGGCCCTATTGCCGAAGTTGCCATTAGAAACGCAGCACCAAGAAGCAGGCTAACCCTATTTTCTTTCATAAACAACCTCCCTTTTCTGTAAAGGCTTTAATGGTTATATCCGCTTTCTTTAATGCCTCTTGAATGGATTTAGCAAATGATAGGGCATGTGAACCGTCCCCGTGAATACAGATGGTATCAGCCTTTATGCTGATCTCATTCTCTTGAAGAGTATGGACCTTTTTTTCCGTTATCATGCGCACTGCCTGCTCTATGGCCTTCTCATCCTCTGTTATGAGAGCGCCTTTCTTGCTGCGAGCTGTTAAGGTCCCATTTTCCTGGTAGGTTCTGTCTGCGAATACTTCATTTGCTGTTCGAATACCGATTGCTTCTCCTTGCTTAATCAATTCACTTCCGGACAATCCAAATAAAATGATCTCAGGATCGAGGTCATAAATCGCTTCAGCGATCGCTTTTGAAAGTTCAGGGTTAACAGCTGCCATGTTGTAAAGCGCTCCGTGAGGCTTAACATGCTGCATTCTCCCTCCTGCAGCCTTCACAAACCCATAGAGTGCTCCGATTTGATAAATTACCATTTCGTAAGCTTCCTGCGGTGTAATGTTCATGTTCCTTCTTCCGAATCCAAGCAAATCAGGCAGACCTGGATGGGCACCTATTGCCACCTCTTTTTGCAGGGCAAGTTCAACAGTTTTTTTCATCGTTTTCGGATCACCGGCGTGGAAGCCGCACGCAATATTAGCTGAAGTAACAAACTGCAGTATTTCTTCATCATTTCCCAGGTGGTAAGCGCCAAAACTTTCCCCTAAGTCACAATTCAAGTCAACCTTCATTTCAGGCTCCTCCCGAGATTTTTTTCTGTAGCCAGTACTTCACCATTTTGATTACTTTCTCTTTTTCTAAAAGCAGCTTTTGCGCTTCTTCAATCGTTGCCTTCTTAAACTGGATCTTTTCACCCGGCTTCAGTTGAGCAAGAATCGGCAAATCGACTGTAATCACATGGCCGAGCTTTGGGTAGCCTCCTGTCGTTTGATGGTCTGCCATTAAGATAATCGGCTGGCCATTTGATGGTACCTGTATGGTTCCAAACGTCACAGCTTCTGATAATAATTCTTTTTTTTCCATTGTTGTAAGCGCAGGACCTTCGATTCTGTAGCCCATTCGGTCAGACTGGCTTGAAAGCTTGTACTCGCTTTTCCAAAATTCATTCTGGCTTTCTTCTTCAAACCACGAATATTCTCTGCCCTCCGTTATTCTGACAAACTGGCTGCTTTCTGTTTTTTCTTTAAATGGAGGTTCTACAAACCATGATGCTTCCTTAAAAGCTTCCTTCCCAGATCCTTTTATTTCTTCCGTAAAGGCTGACAGCTCTTCAGGAATGTCTGAATATTCCAGCAGATCATTTTCTCTAATGAGTCTTCCTTGAAATCCCCCTAGTCCAGCTTTTGTATAGGTAGAAAAACTGCCAAGAATCTCTTTTACTTGATAACCTCCAGCAATGGCCATATAGGCTCTGCATCCTTTAACAGGAGCTCCGAATTCAAGTATGCTGCCTTCTTTTATGTATATTGGTTTCCACATGGATACACGGGTTTTATTAATCTTTGGCGACAGGTTTCCGCCCGTAAGAGAAATGAGGCAATCCTTCTGAAACTCCATGGTCGGTCCTAGCAGGGTCATTTCCAGTGCTGCAGCTCCATCACGATTGCCAACAAGCATGTTGGCATAACGATAGGAGTATCGGTCCATAGCACCGCTTACAATAACACCCTCTTTTTGAAAACCGTATCTTCCGCTGTCCTGAATCGTTGTATGCAAACCCGGCTGCAGGATTTTGATGCTCATGCTTCCCCTCCTTCCCTCAATCGATAAAATTCAGCTTTGGAAACAGGAGTAAAAGCAACTCTGTCACCAGCTTTCAGTAAGCTTGGCTCCTCTTTTTCCGGAGTAAAAAGAGCAAGCGGTGTTTGTCCAATAATTTGCCATCCTCCAGGCGTTTCAATTGGGTAAACGCCTGTTTGTCCGCCTGCAATGCCGACAGAGCCAGCAGGAATTTTGCCTCTCGGGTTTTCTTTTCTCGGACAGGCAATCGTCTCAGGCATGCCGCCAAGATAAGGAAATCCCGGTGCAAACCCAATCATATACACGGTGTATTCATTCGCTGAATGTATAGCAATGACTTCTTCCTTGGATAGCTTGTTAACTTCTGCAACATGTACAAGGTCTGGGCCGAATTCATCTTCATAGCAGACAGGTATGGAAATTGTCCTGAAAGCTTCTTCATTAAAACCTTTAGAATCCCTTAGCATATGGCAAATTTCCCTTTTTGCCACATGATAAGGCGAGGAAGCATTGTCCAAAAGAGCAGGATCGTAAATAATAGTAACGGTTGTAAATGCAGGAATGTATTCAATCATCCAAGGCAAAGAAGACTGCTCAAGCTGTTTTGTAAAACTGAGAATTCTCTTCCTGACTGTATTGTCTATTTCTTTGCCAAATTCAATTAGTATGGCCTGATCACCAAGCGGGTAAATTTCTTCTAAAGCTTTAATGGTCATTCTTTCATCTCCTTTCTTATATGAATTTTTCTTAAAATTTAATGTACATAAAATTCCCTTTAAATTTTATGGTTATCATTTTACATATTTGATATGGCGATCACAAAACAGATACTGTAAAGTTAGCAGCAATTTGGCTCTCTTTTGTGCTGTAACAGGAATTTAACAAGACTTACGGGAAACGTTTTTCATCCTAAAAGGCTCTTTTCTTAAACTTTGCTGCTTCTCACTCTATATTTCAGCTGCAGGACCCTTAATTTGGCAGGAACTTTAAGAAAAGATGCCCCGAAGCTAATCTTTATGCGTTTTCAGAACTTATACAAATAGCAACAATCTTTGCGAAAACAGCCGCCTAAAAAAAGGTGCCTTCCTTTTTTATTTATGAAGTCACCTTTTACCATTTTATTATGGCTATTTTGTATAAGAAAATAGCGCTATTTATTTATTGTAAACCATTCATCCAGCTGCTTCATAATCGATTGCATAGCTGTTCGATTGGAGAATTTCGGAAGCTCAGCAAGCAAAGCCTGTTTTGGCATAACGGCTCCCTCTCCTTTTTTCTGCAGGATAAAAATACTTTTTGCATGCTGTTCACTTTTGAACATACTTAAAGGAAGCTGCAGCAAGCCCTGAATAATCACTTCTTCTTTTAAGAATTGATTAAGCTTTGGTGCTTCCTTTGAATCAAACAGCTGATTTGGAATAATAAAGAACAAGTAGGCACCAGGCTTTGCATACTTTACTCCTTGCTCGATAAGCAAATGGTGAGAATAGGAATGGCCCTCGTCAGCCTTTAGTTTATATTCCTCTGAAACGATATCATCCGGATAATAACCAACAGGCAAATCACAAATAACGGCATCAACTGGGGCAACAAATAGCGGCTGCAAGCTGTCCTGATTAAAAAAGCTTACAGGATGTTCCTGAAGATTTGCATTAGAGTAGGCCAGTCTGATTAATAATTCATCTACATCAATTCCAAAGCTCTCTACCTTTTTTTGTTCCAAGGTATTCAGTACAGCTGTTAGAAGATTTCCTGTTCCTGCTGCATGATCCAGAAGGGAAACAGTCTCTTTTGATTTCAAAAATTTATTTACTAGGTAGCCCATAAAAAGTCCGACCGTATCTGGTGTCATTTGGTGGTTAGGATGAGCTCCTTCTTTAAGACCCTTCAAAATAGCAAGCTGATAGGCCTTTCGGATTTCTTCTTTTGTATAGGAAGATAAATTAGCCCTATCATAAAGATTGCTTAATTTTTTCTTAGCGATGTCACTCAGGTCTTCCTGCAGTACGGTTTGGTGAAACAGATTTTCTCCTGTTTCTGCAACCCCTTCAATGTACGGGTCATCGAGCTCTTTTGCCAGCGTTTCGGCTGATTCATTGAAAAGGGCAAAGAGTTTTTCTATCTTAGAAATGGTTTCCATTTATGTACCTCCTATAAAGCTAAAACACTTATCTCATTTTAGTAAGAATTTAGGGCTGAAAGCAAGTTTAATAACATGACTGACAATAAAAACCTTCAAAATCCAAGAAAAAACCCCTTTAGCCGAAAGGCTAAAAGGGGGGCCCGATCATTATTGTGCTTTTTTTGCTGCTTCAAGAGCTGCTTCATAATTTGGGTGATCAGTTCCTTCACTTACGTACTCTGCATAGGTTACCTGATCATTTGAATCTACTACGAAAACGGAGCGTGCTAGCAAACGAAGCTCTTTCATTGTTACTCCGTATGCCTCTCCAAATGAAAGATCGCGGTGATCGGATAAAACAGCTGCATTTTCAAGACCGTTTGCAGCACACCAGCGTTTTTGAGCGAATGGAAGATCATTTGAAATCGTTAATACCGTAACATTTTCAAGTTTAGAAGCCTCTTCATTAAAGCGTCTTGTTTGCGCATCGCAAACACCTGTGTCAATGGATGGTACGACAGAGATGATACGAACTTTTCCTTTCGAGTCTGCAAGTGTAACCTCTGAAAGGTCATTTGCCAGCACTTTGAAGTCAGGTGCCTGATCTCCTGCCTTAACTTCGTTTCCCGGTAGTGTTACCGGATTACCTTTAAATGTAACAGCAGCCATTTGAATTCCTCCCCTATAAGAAAAGTTATGTACCATGTAAATATAAGCTTTTACCCATGGTTTTTGCAAAGGATAAGGATGGGGTAAGCGAAATATTTTATTCTATCTAAAAATGAATCTTGGACTACTGGTGCATTTTGATAATGGGCTGCACGTTGTTAGAGCATCATCAAGGCTAGCTCGCTGCTTTCCTTCTTCAAATTCTCAAGTGTAATAAAAAATCCTAAACGATAAAAAAACCGGAGCATAGCGTTCCGGTTAACAAGGGGGAACTGTAATTAAAAATCAAGTTCCTGCTTAGGAATATGATGGTTGCCATCATCTCTTTTTTCATTTCGGTCTCTTTTGAACATATGCTGTATTTTTTCGATTGCCTGAGGTGCTGATTCAAGAATACGTTCATATAGATGTGTGCTCTCGTCTAAGTGAAGCATTTTCACACCATTTGCACCTACAATCAGAAAAGCTATTGGCGTAATGGAAACACCGCCGCCGCTTCCGCCGCCAAATGGTATTTTTCTTCCGGAACCTGATCCTCCAGAACTTGAAGGCCCCTGATGATGGTCGTGCTGATCATCTTGGGAGCTTCCTCCAAATTCACTTCCGCCTGCCGCAAAACCAAATCCGACTTTAGAAACGGTTAGGATAACGCTGCCATCAGGTGTCTCAACTGGATCACCTATAATGGTGTTTACGTCTATCATTTCCTTCAAATTTTCCATCGCTGTTTTCATTAAACCCTGAATTGGATGATCACTCATTAGTAAAGCCTCCTCTTAAGCCGATTTATTCTTATTATCACCAAAAAGGCTGCTAAGCGGCTTATTGAAAAACTTCGGCCTGCTGCCTTTCCAGTATTTAACGAAACGAACTCCTGCCAAAATAGCATGCCCGATACGAAAATGGAATATACCATTAAGCATGGTGTTTGCACACATTCTATGAAAGTTTGGCGTTATATGAAAAACGGGTTCATGCTTGACGGTAAAGTATTTATCGATAACGGCAAACATGGAATATTTTAATGACCATCCAAGTCCTGCGGCTATCCCGCTTCCTGCAGCATCTCCTGTTCCTATCTCTGAAACCCACTCAAATTTGGTTATCTTCACATGCTTTAAAAATTTGCGAACGATTTGATGAAGGTCTACGATATGCCTTGTTAGTTCTTTAATATCTTTTATTCCTTTAATAGCATCATCTGGAGTTACCTTCTCTTTGCTTTCAGAACCTTCTTTGTTCTCTTTTCCTGCCTTTTTTTCCTTCTCCATGTCAATGCTTGCCTGGGATGTATTGAATTTAAGCACAGGTATATCAATTGTATAGCGAAGCAGTCCGTACCAGGCTCTTATTTTCACCTTCAGCTGTTCATCCTTTTTATCTGAATGTTTAAAGAATACTGTAATGGTGACCTTCGTGAATAAAATAATAATAAATAACAGAATGAGAAAGCAGCTGATGCTAATCAGCCAAGTCATGAATTGCCCACTTCCTTTCAATCTCCCATTATCGCCTATAGAAAAAAAAATAAACCTGCCGCATGAAGGCGGCAGGCTGCTTTATTTCACTTTTTTAAATGTATTTTCGTGTATAACTGAAGTGTCTGCAAAAAGATCGTGAACTCCCTGTTTCTTAGGGGTAAATGCCGTAACAAGATATAAGATAAAAATCGTCTTAGAAATGTAGCGGCCTACAAGCTCCCTAAAAAGCACTTTGCTCCATGTAAGTCCTTCGCTGTTTAAAGAAATAACTTTTATCCCGAAAATCATTTTTCCTAGAGTCTGCTGAAAATATTTCGTCAGCAGCACAAAATATAAAAAGAAGATCAAAGCATCCAGTATCGAGATGGGTGAAAAGATAAACTTATCGTTTGTTGGAATCTTCATTAGAACAAACAAAGGATTTACGATAATCCTGACCACACTGCCAATGATGATAACATCTATTAAATAAGCCCAAAACCGGATCCAAAACCCGCTGTAATGCATTTCAAAACGTTCTGCACTTTCAGAAGGCAAATGATGGTCCATTCGGCTATCATAGGTTGTATCCATTATAAGCCCTCCTTTATTCAGAATACATGTACATTAATCGGGCAGCATTCGGTTTTGAGAAAAGCTGGTACATACCGAACGCTTTAAAATCCTCACTGAATATCTTTTGTGTGCTCATATTCAGCAATGAACTGATTCCGCCGCCTGTTTTATATTTCACAACCTCAGCATTCACTCCGAGCTGTTTTCTCATTCCCGCTACTGCATCATCGTAATAGCCCAATTCATCAACGAGTCCAATTTGCTTAGCCTGACGCCCATCGTAAATTCTTCCATCTGCAATTTTTCGAACCTCAGCCTCTGACATATGGCGTCCTTCTGAAATAACTCCAACAAACCCTTTATAGGCATTGTTAACCATTCCCTGGAGGATTTTGCGTTCTGCAGGTGTCATATCCCGATTTGGCGACATGATATCTTTGTAGGGGCCGCTTTTGATTGTATCGAATTTTATTCCAAATTGCTTTGCAAGAGCTCCATAGTTAACGCCCTGCATGATCACTCCAAGCGAACCTGTCAATGTATCTGGTGCAGCATATATTTTGTCACCTGCTGTAGAAATATAATAGCCGCCGGAAGCAGCGATCGTTTCCATAGAGACATAAATAGGCTTTTTCGTTTTCTTCTTTAAATCCATTAGTTTTTTATGTATCTCAGCACTTTCTACAACTCCGCCGCCTGGGGAGTTCACGCGCAGAATAATTCCTTTGATCTTATTATCATCTTGGGCTTCCTTAATCATATCGAGGAACTGCTTATGGTTATAACCGGATCCTTGAAACACTGATGAAGCCTGTCCTGTATCCTGAATGGTGCCATCCACTTCAAGAACTGCAATTTTGCTGTCAGACGATCCAGGAGTGATGACATCCTCTGAAAATTCCTTATTCATTGAAAATGCCTGCTGAAGATTTGCAGATTGTGTAAAGAACATGGTGGTGAAGCTTAAAACAACTGAAAAACCAAATACAACGACCGCTATAATAATTGCGGCCCAGCGCTTGCCGTTCATGAATTGTTTCCTCCTTATGGGTGTGTTGCTTGGCCAATTAACCATTTTGCATTCTCTTTTCATGACCAAAGGCTTTTTCTAGGCGTTTTTCAGTTAGGCTCTTTTCTTAAACTTGTTGCTTTCTCATCTATATTAGATGATTGCTGACCATTATACCGTTATAAATTTTAAGAAAAGATTCCAAGAAGCTAGTCTTAATACGTGTTCTAAGATATTACGAATAGCAACAATCTCTTTAAAACAGCCTTCAGTTAAAAGCCGGAGGATATGCCTTTCCCACCATTTTTCAGTACGAACAGCAGGAATAAGAAAAGTAAATTTTGCAACATGGAAAAGGACAATAGTGGTAAACTTGTCATCATAAAGTATTTTATCACAATATAATATAAAGTGGAGGAGTTTTCCAGCTTCAGGAAGGTATTCGCATGGCAAATCGCCGAAATGTTTACTTTTTTTACCGTAATAATGATGAGTTGAACGCCAAGGTGGACAACCTTATTACCCTTACCGAAAAAAATGGATTTCATATTGTGAACAGCATTCATGATGCAAGCTTTATTGTAAGCATTGGAGGAGACGGGACATTTCTTCAGGCAGTAAGAAAAAATCAGTTCTTGGATAATTGTCTCTATGCGGCATGCAACAATATGAACAGTCAGCATGTATTGTGATTTTAACTTGCAGGAAACAGATCAGATGATTCAGGCAATGATAGAAGAGCAGATCGAAGTGAGGCGTTACCCTGTTATTGATGTAAAAGTAGATGATACAGAGCACTTTAAATCCTTGAATGAATGCAGCATCCGTTCAGACATCATTAATACACTTGTAATGGATGTTTATATCGATGACCTTTACTTTGAGACATTCCGCGGTGATGGTGATTATTGGTGCTCCGACAGGAAGTACAGCTTATAATAAATTGATATTACGCTCAGTAATACCGTTCTAAAATATCTGTAAAACTTAAAAATAATTTATTCTGGGAAAAAGGTAAAACGCACATTTTTGTGAGCAAAATGTGAAGACTTTTCAAGAATTAGAGACAACCGTTTAGCCCAATTGGCATTTCAATTGGGCTTTTTATATAATGGGCATAACAAGGAAAATAAGAAACTGGGGTTTTAGTATGAAGTATAAAATGAAAGCAGCCTGGATGATGCTGCTCGTTTTAGCCGTATTCACAGCCGGCTGTGCAGAAGCTACAGCCAAAATAAAATCGATTCAGCAAGTGGATTTAATCGCGCTTAAACAGTTTACAGGAAGCAAAGTCGGCGACAATTCGACGATGAGTGAACTTCTCCGAAACCTTGCAGGAGGGGAAACTGTTCAAAAAATAGACTTGTCTGACAGCAGCCTTAAAGTTTGGTACGGAAAGAACAAGCGGGATTTAAGCGAAAAAGAAATTAATCAATTCTGGTTTGGAGATAAAACTGCCATTGAAAAGATCTTTTTATACAATGCGATTTATCTTGCTCTTTTAGTACCTAATGCAAAAAAAATTGAATTGAATGTGGGCGGTAAGCATTTTGAAACTCCGAGAGATGATCTGGAGCAACTGTTCAAAGAAAAACTGACTGGCTACAAAGATCATGACCAGCTTTCCAATAAAGACAGTATGGAGACACTGCTGAATTCTAATCAAAAGAAAATTCAGGATCTGATTTTTTCTGATGCATTCAGAAAAGAATTCTTCAGCAAGCATCCGATTACAATTCAATAGCTAAGGTTTCCGTCTTAACCAAAACCGCCATTCCTAAAAAGCCGAAAAGCACGCGATTGCGTGCTTTTTCCTTTTACAGCTGGAAGACAATCTGGCCGTCGATGACTGTCATGACAACCATTGTTTTCTTAAGTTCATCAGAGGAAATGCGAAATGGATCGCGGTCGATGATCGTAAAATCAGCTTCATAGTCCTCTTTAATCAACCCTCTGGAAGCTTCCTTATGAACCGCCCTGGCACTTCCTATTGTGTAAAGCTGGATTGCTTCAAATGCGGAAAGAGCTTCCTGCATGTAGTAGCCTTCTTGTTCAGGTGTATGGATGCTTTTCCTCGTCACAGCAGCGTGAATGCCGAGAAACGGATTCAGCGGTTCTATTGGTGCATCTGATCCTCCTGCACAAATAATCCCTTCTTCTAAAAGGGTCTTCCATGCGAAACTTGAGGTCATCCTGTCTTCTCCGAGTCTTTCGATGACCCATGGAAAATCACTTGCTGTAAAGCCTGGCTGGATATCAAGAATAATCGGAAGCTTTTTCGCTCTTTTTATCAAATCCGTTCTGAGTATTTGAGCGTGAATGATCCTGTCCCTCTGTACCTCTAAGGGAGGATCTGCTTCGATCGCATCCATTGTCCGTTCAAATGCCAGATCTCCAATAGCATGAACGGCCACTTCCCTTTTTAATTTCCTCGCCATCTTCACAAGAGCTGTAAGCTCTTCAGGAGTATGGACTGCCACTCCTGATTGAACAGGATCGTCTGTATAAGGCTCGCTTAACAGAGCTGTCCTCCCTCCAAGGGCTCCATCTGAGAAAATTTTAACGGCGCCTGTTTCCAAATAAGAAGAAAACACTGGATTCATTGCTTCAAGTTCCTCGGCCACTGTATGGTGGACAAGCATATGTACTTTCAGCCTTCTTTTTTTCTCTTCAATGACTTTCTTGAAAACAGCCAACGTTTTTTCAAGACTGCCGTAATAGGATAAATCTTCTGTATGGACACCTGTAATACCATATCGATAGCAATCAGATACAGCAAGGTTCAAAGCTTTTTCCATATAACCCTCAGTCACGCCAGGTGCTGCTGTGTAGAGAAGGTCCATTGCGAGATCCATAAGAAATCCTGTCAATTCCCCATTTTCATCTCTGCCGATAATTCCGCCCGCCGGGTCAGGCATATCCTTTGTGATTCCTGCAGCCTCAAGTGCTGCAGAGCTCGCCAGGTTCGCATGCCTGCATATTCTTTTTAGGATGATCGGGCAGCCGGGAAATAAGTCATCCAGCAAATGACGGTCAAACATCTGTCCTTCAGCAAGCTGATTTTCATTCCATCCTTCTCCGATAATCCATTCTCCATGGTTAGCCTGCCGGACTTCTTTTTGGAGGGCATTAATGATGTCCCCT
The DNA here is from genome assembly GCF_049220665.1 of Chryseobacillus diguaensis. Classification (NCBI taxonomy): domain Bacteria; kingdom Bacillati; phylum Bacillota; class Bacilli; order Caryophanales; family Bacillaceae; genus Chryseobacillus; species Chryseobacillus diguaensis. Next base: position 113,311 of record NZ_JBMKNV010000003.1, on the reverse strand, counting down.
TGGGAATGCATTCCAGAGAAATCGAGTCTCATCAGCTTTTCGCCATGACCGATCAAGTGAATGTGGCTGTCTGTAAAACCCGGGAGCATGACCGCACGATTCAAATCATTATATTCAGCAATACGGCCTTCATATTTATTCAGCAGTGCTTCTTTTGAGCCTATTTCAATAATGCGGTCTTTTTCTGTAAATACAGCTTCTATCGTTTCATGCTCTTTTTCCATTGTGTAGATTGTTCCGCCATACCAGATGGTACCCAATGTACTCAATCCCCCATTTTATGTTAACATGCTAACATTTGTCCAGTTTTCTATATTTCACATTTGTTATGATTGTAAAATTGAAATTTAAAAGGCGCTCTTTTCTTAAACTTTTTTGCTTCTAATTCAGCTGGAGGACCCTTGATTTGGCAGAAACTTTAAGAAAAGATGCCCCAAAGCAAGTTAAAATGCGGGATAAAAGCATTTACGAACAGCAACAATCTCTGCGAAAACAGCCATATAAAAAAACCTGGTTCCATACGGAAACCAGGCAGCTTCTTTTAAGCTTTAGCTCTTTCAGCTTCAAGCTGACGCAATTCAATGCGCCGTATTTTTCCGGAAGCGGTTTTTGGCAGATCCTTTACAAATTCAATTTTCCTAGGATATTTATAAGGGGCGGTGGTATTTTTTACATGCTCCTGCAAATCTAAAATAACCTGCTCTTCATCATAGCTGCCTTCTTTTAAAATAACGAAGGCTTTTACTATATTGCCTCTGAATTCATCCGGACTTGCTACGACTGCACACTCCCTCACAAGGGGATGTTTCACTAATGCATCCTCTACTTCGAATGGTCCAATAGTATAACCTGAGCTAATAATAATATCATCGCTTCTTCCTTCGAACCAGAAATAACCGTCTTCATCTTTTCTTGCTCTGTCCCCGGTGAGATAATAATCACCACGGTACTGCATAGACGTTCTTTCAGGGTCTTTGTAATACTCTTTAAAAAGGGCTGGAGTATCTTTATGAACGGCTATATCTCCGACTTCGCCTGCCTGGCAAGGCTTTCCGTACTCATCGATAATTTCAACGATGTTTCCTGGAGTCGGTTTTCCCATTGAGCCTGGTTTGATCTCCATCCCTTTTAATACTCCGACAAGCAGTGTATTTTCTGTTTGACCATAGCCATCTCTTACTTGAACAGCAAAATGGCGCTGAAATACTTCAATGACTTCCCTGTTTAGCGGTTCACCTGCCGACACCGCACTATGAAGAGCAGACAGATTATAGGCTGAAAGGTCATCTGCTTTTGCCATTATGCGATATTCTGTCGGCGTGCAGCAAAGCACATTAACTTGATAATCCTGCAAAAGCTGAAGGTATTTGCCAGGCTCAAACTTTCCTTGGTAAACAAGACCGGTGGCACCGCTTCCGAGGACGGACAAAAACGGACTCCAGATCCACTTTTGCCATCCCGGTCCTGCAGTTGCCCATACAAGGTCTCCTTCATTAATGCCGAGCCAAAAAGGTGCTGCTGTCCTTAAATGGGCAAATGCCCAGCCGTGTGTATGGACAGCTCCTTTTGGATTTCCGGTTGTGCCGGATGTATAAGATAAAAACGCCATGCTGTCCCGTTTTGTCGGAGCCATTTCAAGATGTCCAGTCTGTCTATCCATATCCTCTTCTATTGAACGCCATCCTTCTTTTCCTTCTCCAAGGGTCCACGCCTTCAGTCCTGAAAAAGAGGTAACTCCCTCAAATTGCTCAGTAAACTGCCCATAGCAGATAACACCCTTTACTTCTCCATGTGTGACACGGTATTCAATATCTTTTGTTCTAAGCATTTCTGAGCTGGGAATGACAGTTAGTCCTGCTTTTAACGCTCCCAGGTAAACAGCATAGGCGCCTATAACTCTCGGAATCATGATCAGCACTTTATCCCCTTGCATCAATCCGCCTTCCAGGAGAGCGCTTCCAATTCTGTTTGCTTTTTCCATCAATTCTTTATAGGAAATCTGGTCCTTCTCTCCCTCTTCATTTTCCCACAGCAAAGCTATTCGATGAGGGTCTTGTGCAAATTTCTCTACTTCTTCTACCAAATTATATGTATCTGCAGCCACCAAATCTTCTCGGTTCATCAGCATTTCCCTCCTTATATACAACCTCATTATACATAATATTTTAAAATTATTGAAATATTAAAAGGAGGTTTTGCCTATAAAGGTCTGATCCTTTTTTTGACAATAGAAAAACAGGGGGAGGTCCCCCTGCTTCTGTAGCCATTGTATTCAGTTATTACTGTTGGTAAGAACCGCTTTGTTGTTGACCCATTGAACCGCCGATTTGTTGTTGAGCCATTGATACCAAACGTTTAGTGATTTCTCCACCAACAGATCCATTAGCGCGAGCTGCAGTTTCAGCTCCAAGATTTACACCAAACTCAGTAGCGATTTCGTATTTCATTTGATCGATCGCTTGGGATGCTCCTGGTACTAATAGTTGGTTTCTAGAACCGCTGTTTTGTTGTGCCATGTGTTCTCACCTCCTTGTGAATATAGAATGTGTAGAAACACATGGCATCATACAACTATTCTTTGGTAATTTTTGAAAGAAGGGAAATCAGAACAAACTTGAAATCATCGGATCTTCAAAAGTGTCTTTATTCGTAATTTTAATTGTCTCCATGCTGTTCACCGCTTCAGTAATAAGGGTGTCAAAATCGACAAAGCTTTCGAACCGCTCAACCTTTTCAAGCTTTGGCTTTGTTTTAGGTGCAGCAGGCGTAAAAATGGTGCAGCAATCTTCATATGGCCTGATGGAAATATCATGGGTATCAATTTGCCTTGCCATCTCCATAATTTCCAATTTGTCCGTTGTAATCAATGGTCTTAGGACAGGTGTCTGTGTGACCTCATTGATCGCCTGCATGCTTTGAAGCGTCTGGCTGGCAACCTGTCCAAGGCTTTCACCCGTTACAATGGCAAGGCCATTTCTTTTCTCTCTTATCTGATCGGTAATTTTCAGCATCATTCTTCTTGTTGAAGTCATACTGTAATTTTCAGGTACCTGCTTATGAATAAGTTCTTGAATCTTCGTAAAAGGGACAATATGCACAAGCATTTGTCCGCAATAGGGGGTCAGCTGTTTTGCAAGATCAAGCACTTTTTGTTTTGCTCTTTCGCTTGTATAAGGAGGGCTGAAAAAATGAACTGCTTCTATTTCTGCTCCTCTTTTAAGAGCAAGATAACCGGCTACAGGACTGTCAAAGCCTCCTGATAGCATCAGCATCGCTTTCCCGCTCGCTCCTGCAGGCAAGCCGCCTGCTCCAAGTTCATCCTTCGTCGTAATAAAGGCTGCTTCTTCCCTGACTTCGATCCTTACATCGTAGTCGGGCTGACGAACATTCACCGTAATGCCCTCTGTATTTTTCAGAATATGTGCGCCGACTTCTCTATTAAGCTGATCTGCCGGAACAGGGAAATTTTTATCCGCTCTTCTTGCGCTCACTTTAAACGTATTTCCTTCAGCTGCATATTCCTGGATCGTTTTAAGAGCTGACTCTTTTATTACATCCAGATCGCTTTTGCACCGGACAGCAAGGCTGAAGGATTGAATACCAAAGACACGTTTTAATTTTGTGCCTATTGGTTCAAATGCTTCCCCATTTAGCTGAATGTAAATACGGTCTCTCGTAGAAGAATAAGTTAAAGCTTCAAATTCTTCCAAAACCTGCTGAATGTTTTTTTTCAGGCGATCAACGAACTGTTTTCTGTTTCGGCCTTTAGTGGAGATTTCTCCAAATCTGACAAGAATGTGGTCATATTGCATAGGTTTCTACCTCGTTACTTTCTTTAAATGTTGAATCGACTGCTCGATTGTCTTTACTAAATATGGCACAATTTCAGGGCTATGTTCAAATGAGAGACTGATGCGTAGAACGCTGCGGGCAATTTCTTCTCCTTTTCCAGCAGCCAGTAAAGTTTGGCTGACGGCATTTTGTCTGGAGGAACAAGCAGAGGTTGTAGAAAGATAAATGTCTTTCTCCTCGAGCTGATGAACGAGAACCTCAGGTTTAATTCCCGGTACTGAGAAATTTACGATATGGGGTGCTGTCCCGGTTGAAATAGTATTGAGAACAATGCCATCCAGTTTCTCCAAAGCATTCATAAGACTGCTTTTTGTTTCTTCAAGCATTCTCTTCTTCTCTTTGTACTTTTCGCTTGCCATTCGAAGCGCTTTTGCCGCAGCAACAATTCCTGCGGTGTTCTCCGTCCCTGAACGGTACCCTCTTTCCTGTGAGCCGCCGCTATGAAGCGGCAGAAGCTCAACTCCTTTTTTAACAAAAAGGATACCCGTTCCCTTTAAACCATGAAATTTGTGAGCAGACATCGTACAAAGATCGGCTTGGCTCATCTTTATATTGAGCGGCACTTTAGCCGCTCCCTGTACATGATCAATATGAAAAAAAGTATTGGGCCGGTCAGAAAGAAGTCTTCCGATTTCTTCAACAGGCTGAATCGTTCCCAATTCGTTATTTACATGCATGATCGAAACGAGAATTGTATCATCACGCAAACTCTGTTTTAGATCGTCTATCTGAACAAAACCAGCCTGATTGACAGGAAGCATTGTAATTTCAAAATGAAAAAACTTTTCCAGCTGTTTGCACGCTTCTATTACTGAAGGATGTTCAATAGAGCTGATAATAATATGGCGGCCTCGATTCATATGCGCAAGCGCAATTCCTTTTATGGCCATGTTATTTCCTTCCGTTCCGCCAGATGTAAAAATGATTTCCTCTTCTTTAGTATCAAGAATATTTGAAACCTGCTTTCTAGCCTGCTGTATTAAATGTTCAGCCTGCCCGCCCAGCTTATGCAGAGACGATGGATTTCCAAAAAAGGTTTCGGACACTTGCCTGTAAGTATCAAGAACTTCAGGAAAAGGTTTTGTTGTAGCACTATTATCCATATACAGCATATAAAGGCTCCTTTTTAAAACAAAAATTCATATAAAAAACTTTTTGGGAAAATTCCCCAAAAAGGTGCGATATTTCCAAACAATTTATTTCATTATTTGTTAGGGCAATGATAATAATCTTTTCAGACGCTTTCCTTACTAAAGAACTTCATAGTCTAAGAAGGCTGTTTTCACAAGGATTGTTGCTTTTCGCACAAGCTCTTATCACGCATTCAGCCAAGCTTTAGGGCATCTTTTCTTAAGGAATATTGCCTTGCCGATGGTTTGTTAACCGTAATTTAGGGTCATGAACAACAAAGTTTAAGAAAAGAAAGTCCTTATAAAACAATTTTTAATGACAAAATATAATAACACACTAATGAGAAAATGAAAATATAAGGTACATATTTTGAAGTATTTTATTTATCGGAATATAATAAACATTGAAATATTTGAAGTGTTCGACAATTCCTGCACTTTGTATGTTACTATGTTAGACGGATTCGACAGAATTATAGGAGGATTACTTATGAGAAAAGGATTATCGGCTAAAAAAACATTTGTAGTTGGACTTATGCTGTTTGCGCTCTTTTTAGGAGCAGGAAATCTCATATTCCCCCCTGCATTAGGACAGGCTGCAGGCGGAAACGTGTGGATTGCAATTGCAGGGTTTCTAATTACAGGAGTTGGTTTGCCGCTTTTGGGCGTCGTTGCCATAGGGTTTTCAGGAAGCAACCTGGAAACACTGGCAAGCCGTTTACATCCTCTATTCGGTATTATTTTTACTGCTGTGCTTTACTTGGCGATTGGACCATTATTTGGAATTCCTCGAACAGGCACCGTATCATTTGAAATAGGAATAATGCCATTTTTGCCAAAAAGCATTGCAGATAATGGTTTTTCCTTATTTTTTTACACCATTCTTTTTTTCGGGATTACTTACTGGCTTTCTTTAAATCCCGGCAAGCTTGTTGACAGGATCGGGAAGGTGCTGACCCCTGCACTGATCCTTGTACTTGCCATCCTGATCGCAAAAGCCTTTATTACACCAATGGGCTCATTTCATGCGGCTTCCAAAGCTTATTCTTCAGGGCCTTTCTTTAAAGGATTTCTTGATGGATATTTAACAATGGACACACTTGCTGCACTAGTATTTGGAATTGTCGTAGTAAATGCCGTTAAAGACCAAGGAATAAAAGATGAGCAAACGGTGGCTAAAGTATGCATACAGGCAGGACTTATTGCCGCGGCAGGACTTGCGCTCGTATACATTGGCCTTGCGTTTCTTGGTGCTTCAAGTACAGATGCAATTGGAACGTTTTCAAACGGAGGCGCCCTTCTGTCTGCGGCAACAGACTATCTGTTTGGGCCATTCGGCAGCTTGGTACTAAGTCTTGCAATTATCTTTGCATGCCTGACCACAAGTGTTGGGCTCCTTTCATCGTGCGGACAATATTTTTCTAAACTTTTGCCGAACATGCCTTACAAAATGGTCATTGGAATCATTACTTTGTTTTCAATAGCTATCAGCAACTTCGGCTTAACTCAGCTGATCAATTTTTCGGTTCCAATCCTGACAGCTATCTATCCTCTGGCCATCGTGCTCATTATCTTAACCTTTATTGATTCTCTCTTTGACAGGAGACCAGAGGTGTATGCAGGGAGTTTTCTTCTTACTGGCATCGTCAGCATTATTGATGGATTTAAAGCGGCAAAATTGACGCTTCCTTCATTGGATTCCTTTTTATCTCTGCATCTCCCTCTTTACGAAATGGGAATCGGCTGGGTTCTCCCGGCAGCTGCAGGGGCCATAATCGGCTACTCTGTTTCCATATTCCGCAAAAAGGGAACCGCTGCATCTAAGTTAAAGGAAGCCAGGGAATAGATTTAGAAAAACTGCTAAGAGAAAAAGCATCCGGAACCGGATGCTTTTTCTTTTTATTTAATGGCTGTTTTCGCAAAGATTGTGGGGCCTATTTAATTTTCTCTAAATCTTCTTCTATGCTGTTCTCCAGCCTTTTCATCACACCGGGTTCAATGGACTCAATAGCAGCTGCTGCTTTTTCAAGCGAAGCATCATACTGAAAATTTCTGAAAAGATCTTCTGCTTCTTTGAGCTGAACAGCAAGTCCTGAATTCTTGCTTCTGTATCTGTTGCCGTACTGAATAATTTTCTCAATAAAAAAGACATGCTCTACAATATCTGCTGTCTGCAGTGAAAGCTTCTTCACTATGTCTGCAGAATCTTCAAGAAGAATATTGACAGCGACCATATCGAGAGGGATTTCTTCTAATTTTACTGCAACCTTTTTAACGGAAACATTGGCTTCTTCTAAAAGATGCTTATAAGCTTCCGGCAGCCCTGGTACATTGCTTTTTTGAATCATTCTAATAGCTTCTGTCAGCATGACCTTCAGTTCTGAAAGCTGCTGTCTTGCCTGCAATTCTTCTTTTCTCAGGGCGAGAAGCATTTCACGGTAGGCTTCATGTTCTTTTTTAACAATAAGAATCTGCTTTTCAAGCTCCGTTAATTCTTCCTTAAGGATGCTGTAAGCAATTTGGTCCTTTGTAAGATTCATTTTCACATGGTCATATCGTTTGCGGAGCATGCTCAGCTGCTTTGTAATGTGCCGCTGCTTCTCAAAATCCTGTTCTGTTAAATGGTAGCTTTGCTTTACAAGATCCGTTTCTTCACTTGTTTGAAGCTTCTGCCTATCAAGCTCAAACAATTCTGCTTCAGCTTTTGCTGATTCCGTTTGTATGTAATGATGAGCTCTCACTTCTTTTTCCAAGAGATCATACATCGTTTCGATCGATTCATTGATATCGTGAAGCGCTTCTTGTATGCCTTCAATATCGGTTTGTTCAATTCTTTCTTTGTATTCTTCCAATTTAACAGCTATCTTTTCGGCTTCCGCTTCTGCATGAATATGGCCCAGGAAATATCCCTGTTCTTCCATTTCTTTGTAGCCCTCCAGAAGCTCGGCAAGCTGAAGGGGTATGCTTGTCACGCACTCTGATAAAAGAGAAGGTATTTGATTGATTTTCATTTGAAGAATAGTTAATTCCTCAGAATTTTTCATTAAAATTTCTCTGGCTGCCAAATAGTTCCCTGAGTCCGTTTCAGCATCAAACTCTTTCATTCCTTCATAGATTGCAAGCAGCTCAGCTTCAAGAGCAGGATGGGCCTTGCCAAATGTATGGCTGTAGGCTAGGAGTGTTTTCTTAGCTTTTTTAAACTGTTCCCTTAAGTCGTCAATCTCTGTCGTATTCTTTTCTTCGCTGGATACGAGTTCATAAATTTCTTCAATAATTTGTTCAATGTTTTGGTCTGCTGCATCCAGCATATTTTCTATATGCTCAAGAACCTGCCTGGATTTTTTAAAACGGTATTTATCAGCATGGTCCTCTGCGTCGAACAGCAATTCTTCCACTTCCGGCAGCTGGGTAGTAATAATTTCATCCCATTCATTCCGCCACCGCTCAAACAATTCCTCAGCCTGACCGGTCATTTTCAAATTTTTTACTTTTGACATTTCATCTACAAGAGACCGATTCATGATCTCGATTTTTCTCGCTTCCAGTCTGTCTACTTCACGATAGACGTTTTTTCTGATGAAGTAGCCAATACCAAATAAAAGGAGAAGAACCAGCAACACGCCGATAACAACTTCCATAATGAGCCCCCTTGCTGTATAGGAAAAATCCCCTTTTTAGGAGATTTGCGTGCAATAATGTTCTATCTCTTTAACTATGTATATAAACATGCATAAGAAATGGTTATTTCAATGTTTTTATGATACCATGTTAACGACATTTTTTGACCAATATTTTAAATTTTTTTGCACTTTTCGTCGTCAAATTTCGTCTTTTGGGAGGGAAACGCCTTGAAAAAAAAAGATGGGCATATACATAGTCCTTTTTGCCCTCACGGTTCAAAGGATTTTTTGCATGAATATACTGAAAAAGCCATTCAAAATGGGTTTACTGAAATAACATTTACTGAACATGCGCCGCTGCCTTCTGGTTTTAAGGACCCGGCCCCTGAAGAAGACAGCAGTATGAAAGCCTCCGAACTTGCGGACTACTTTCAAGCCATAAACACAGTTAAAGAGGCCTATTCAAAACATATCAGCATTTTGGCAGGACTTGAAGTGGATTATATTGAGGGATTTGAAGAGGGAACGAAAAAAGTTCTTGAAGCAGCAGGGCCATATATTGATGATACCCTTTTATCCGTTCATTTTTTAAAAACCGAAAATGATTACTGGTGCATGGATTACAGTGAAGAGGTTTTCGGAGAGCTAATAAAGAGATGCGGATCTGCTGAGAATGTGTATGAACTATATTACAGGACGCTGGAAAAGTCAGTTGCTGCGGATCTTGGGCCATATAAACCAAAGCGTATCGGGCACATTACCCTTGCAAGGAAATTTCAAAAAGTGCATCCATCGGCCTTTGATGAGCAAGCTGCTTTAATTAAACTGTTTGCACTTTTAAAAGCACAGGAATATCAGATTGATTTTAATACAGCAGGACTTCGAAAGCCAAACTGCGGAGAGACTTATCCGCCCCTCCCGTTTGCAGAAATGGCCTTATCATTAGGCATTTCGCTTGTATATGGTTCAGATGCGCACACTGCAAAAGAAGTAGGTGCAGCTTATGATGTCTATCAAAGGTTATTAAACATACGATAATGCGGGTCCATTTTCTTTCAGCATGAAATCAAGCCAGATTTCCATTTCATGATAATACTGTTTAACAAAGTAGGATTCATGGGGCTGGAGGTAAAGAACCTCTGTCATATATTGAGGATGAAGATAAGGCATCGTTAATAGGCTTTTCAACTGAATGATGAAATGGGCGACGGGAATTTTCCGGAAGCTTCCTTTTTTCATTCCTTCCTCTAAAAGAGAAGACAAATAAAATTTCTCTTTTGTCAGATAGGTTGTCATAACCTCGCGTATTAAAACAGAATCAAGGGTTACTTCGCGATATACAAACCTTGCAAGTTGACGCTGCTCCTGCTGATAGTTTAAAATATCCAGAATCAGCCTAGAAAGAGATTGTCTGGCGTTCAGGCCGTCTTGGGAAAGGCATGTTCTTTCCATTACTTTTAAGTATCCTTCATAAAACCAGGCAACTAAATATTCCAAAAGACCGCTCTTTCCATTAAAGTAATAGGAAATGTGAGCAACATTTACATTTGCTTTTTGAGCAATGGATCTAACGGAAGTACCGGCAAATCCTTTCGTATTAAACAGGGAAACGGCTGCTTCAATAATTCGTTCTTTCGCATTTAGAGAAGCGGTTTGCAGCATGAGATCACCCCTTTTTATCATTCTGCCGAGCAAAATCAATTGAAATACATTGTTATTTTATAAATGGGCAGAAAGTTAGCCTACTCCTATCATTCAATGAACCGGGATGCCGTACCTTTAATTACTTATCGACAAAGTTTGAAGCCGAGACTGTTTTTTTGCAGATTTTAAACAAAAGGTGGGGAAAGCAAATGTTTCATGTCGAAACCTATAATGAAAATAAAGAAAAAAATTATGATCTTGTGATTAAGCAGTTAAAAGCTTTGCTTGAAGGGGAAAGTGATACTATCGCAAACCTCTCCAATGCATCCGCATTGCTTAACCAATTTCTTGATGATATCAATTGGGTCGGATTTTATCTTGCTAATGAAGATCAGCTTGTTCTTGGGCCCTTCCAAGGTCTGCCAGCTTGTGTAAGAATTAAAATAGGCAAAGGTGTTTGCGGGACAGCAGCCGAAACACTGACAACCCAGCGCATAGCAGATGTTCATGCTTTTCCTGGGCACATCGCCTGTGATGCAGCTTCAAATTCTGAAATCGTGATCCCTTTAGTAAAAAAAGGAGAGCTATTGGGAGTGCTTGATATCGACAGCCCATCCAAAAACAGATTTGATGAAATCGATGAAAAATATCTTGAGCTTTTCACAGAGGCGCTAGTTTCGTTTTTGTAAAATCTTTCATAATGGATCAGGCCAAATCAACTATTGATTTGGCTTTTTTATTTTTATATTGATTGTTTAAAACTTGCAAAAAACCCCCATCAATGGAAATGGGGGTTAATCTCATTCTGCTATTCTTGCCTTATCTTGAAAAATCACTCTGTTTTTGCCGAGGCTTTTTGCACTGTATAGAGCCCTGTCTGCCCTTCTGAATAATCTTTTCTCCGAATCATCTGTTTCAGCTGTCCAGTGGGCTACTCCGCAGGAAATGGTGATGGGAGGAACCGTTGATTGTGCGACCTTACTGACAAGCCGCTCTGCAATCGAAACACCTGATTCAAGATCAACCTTTGGCAAATAGATGGCGAGCTCTTCTCCGCCCCATCTGCAGCCTACATCCTGTTCCCGTATATTTAATTTCATCAGGTTTGCTACCTGAATGATTACTTCGTCGCCCACCTGGTGGCCGAAGGTGTCATTAACCTGCTTAAAATTATCGATATCGATTAAGATAAACGTGCCCTGTGTGTCCATCTGCATCGAACGCTGAATGCATTCATTTAAAAATTTTCTGGAATAAAGCTTTGTCAGATGGTCTGTTTTAACAAGCATTTCCAGTTCTTCTCGAAGCAGTGAATTTGCCATTGCAAGACTAGAGTGATGAATAAGCGACTGCAGTAATTTAAACATCTCAAAGGTAAAATGGTATGGGGTATTATGTAAAATGATGGCGTACCCTCTTACTCCATCTGTTTCCATCATTGGAACTCCCATTAGACATTCGTACTCTGTTTTCTGCAAATAAGCACTTAATGAACCGATGAACACACCGTCTTTTTCCTGTTCAATGCGGGTCTTTACAAAATCAAGATAAACAAACGATTCTTCCTTGTTAAAAAACGAGGTGCTTCCGGGAAGAGGCTGTACTGCTCCGGCTGTCTCACAATAGAAGAAACCCACTTCCTGTGCAGAAAAGGATTTGATAATCCTTTCTGACATGTACTCCATCGTATCTGTCAAACGGAGATTCTTATTAAGCTGATGTGTTGTCTCATTGATCAGCTGGAGATCTTCAACCAATTTTTTTGATTGTTCATAAAGCTGAGCATTTTCCATTGCGTTACCAGCAGCACTTGCAAGCATCGTTAAAAATTTCACTTCGCTCTGCTCCATGAAATTGGATGAGTTCCCCAATACTTCCAGTACTCCGTATATTCCCTGCTGTCCTTTTAAAGGAATATAATAAATGGACTGTTCATACTCTTTACTTTTCACTTCTTTTACCATACCTGTTAAATAAGCTTCCATCGCTGTATCATTCGTGCCATTTTCATCGAAGTAAAGATCCTTTACAGGCAGGTTTCCCTTATGGTTATCGTGTGAAAGAAACAAATAAAAAAGAGAGTTTTCGTACATTTTTTGAAGAGTTGACATTAATTCACCAAGCACTTCATCTTTGTTCATTGTAGAATGAAACTTTTCAGTAAGCTTATATAATTGCTCAAATTTCCGCTCGTTAACAATCAGTTTTTCCGTTTTTTTATAGTGATTTAAAAAGCGTGAACAAGACTCTGCCAGTTTGGCAAAAAAGGACTCAGATAAACCGGCAAGTCCTGTGATCCGAAGGATCGCAATAGGAGCTGCTTCCTCGTCTAAAAGAGCAGCAAGCGAGCCGTCTTCCTTAAGGCTTACAGGACACATGAGCAGTTCAGAGATTTCATTTTCTGAAAGATCCAATGGGTTAAAGTGTGAAGAATTTGCAGTAAAATAGGGGAGGAAAACGTTATCAGATTTCCAAATAAAAAGCGAGACTTCCGGTGCGTTCAATTCTTTCTTCAATATTTCAATCATTCGGCTGGCAGCTTTATATAAAGTATTTTCGCTTCCACGGGTTAAACACTCAAAAAACAAACTATTTATTCTGGGAAGTATGTATTTTATGTCTTCCATTTTAATGATCTCACCCACAGTTAGTTAAATGCAAAAATATGAAGATATGCTCATAACGTTATTATAGCATAATTGCTTGCTTGTAAATAGATTCAGCATGCATATGAAATAAAAACTTCCCTTGACTTTCAATTCTTATAATCATATAATGGAATTTGTGTAAAATAGCGCAGCCTATTGAGTCTGCAGCAATGGAATCATTTTGTTCCCGTACTTCACTGTATGAGGTGCATCGCGTAACTCCCAGCTGCTGGAGCGATGATGCATGAAAACAAAATGACCGTGCTTGCAAGGGTCAGTTCTGTTTTTATTTTATGCCAAATAAAAACAAAGAGGAGGAGTCATTCATGGCTCGTTATACAGGTCCAAGCTGGAAATTATCCCGTCGTTTGGGAATCTCGCTTACTGGAACAGGTAAAGAATTGGAAAAACGCCCTTACGCTCCAGGACAACATGGTCCAGGACAGCGTAAAAAACTTTCCGAATATGGTTTACAATTGCAAGAAAAACAAAAACTTCGTCACATGTACGGAATGAACGAACGTCAATTCCGTAATACATTCGTTAAAGCAGGCAAAATGCCTGGCATCCTTGGTGAAATCTTCATGGCTCTTCTTGAGTCTCGCCTTGACAACGTTGTTTATCGTTTAGGTTTGGCACGTACACGCCGCCAAGCTCGCCAATTGGTAAACCACGGCCACATTCTTGTTGATGGACAGCGCGTAGATATCCCATCTTTCCAAGTAAAAACTGGTCAAACAATTTCACTTCGTGAAAAATCACGCAACCTTGACATCGTTAAGGAAGCTGTAGAAGTAAGCAACTTCGTACCTGAATACCTTACTTTCGATGCTGATAAACTTGAAGGAACTTACACTCGTCTTCCTGAGCGTTCTGAATTGCCAGCTGAAATCAACGAATCTCTTATCGTAGAGTTCTACTCACGTTAATTAATTTGCTTATTAAATAGCAATTGTAAAAACCCTAGAAACCTTGATATTTCAATGGCTCTAGGGTTTTTTATTTTATTTCCGCAATATAGAACAATACGCAAGTAATGCATAAAAACATGCATATTTTATTTTGTTAAAGCACTCCGTTATTACAATAACGAATTTTTACCTTTTTTTAGGTCTTGTTGGTCCTTTTGCCATTGAGAAAACATCTAGTTTTTTGCATCATTCCATTTTCTCAATAACTCTAATTCGTCAGCTTCTTTCCAGTTCCAATCAATCTTTATCTATAAACTCTCCTAAGAATTTGGTTTACTTTAAGTACACCTTTTCACAATATTTGTTATGTATTCTAAGAAAAGTTTCTTTTGAAAAAATTTTTTTGGATTTTTTTGTTGACTTAAACCGCAGTTTAAGTCGTATGATAGTCCTGTCGACAATTAAATTTGGAGGTCTCCAAATGAAGTTCGGAAGTGCTGGAATAGGATTGGCTTTCGCGGAACGCTTTATAAAGGCTGGAAATAAAGTCATTGTGTGTGGACGACGTGAAAAGGTACTCCAAAACGCGAAAGAAAAATTCCCGAGACTGATTACTCGTGTAAGTGATTTGGCTATTGAATCAGAGCGTGTAGCATTGTTTGATTGGGTAACATCCAACTATCCGGATGTGAATGTGTTAATTAACAATGCAGGGATCCAGCAACGTTTTAACGTGTTAAAAGCGGACTCGAAGAACGATTGGGATTGGAGTTATTTCAGTAAAGAAATCACAACCAATCTAGAAGCACCGTTGCAGCTATCTATGTTATTCGCTCCATTTTTTGCGGCAAAAGAAGAGGCAACTATTATTAACGTGACATCTGGGTTAGCTTTTACTCCATTTGTGATTGCTCCTATATATTCAGCAACGAAAGCAGCGCTTCATTCCTTTACAATGAGTCTCAGACACCAACTTTCTGATACGTCTGTAGAAGTCATTGAAGTTGCTCCTCCGGCTGTGAATACAGATTTAGGCGGAGCAGCAGGATTGCATATGACTGGAGAACCATTAGATGCTTTCGCAGATGGCATTTTCAAAGGATTAGAAGAGGGTAAAATGGAAATCGGATATGGTAGTTCTGTGAATCGCTTACGCATGTCACGGGATGAAGTCGACGAACACGTAGAGAAAATGTACCAAGCAGCGAAAAACATAATTGAATAACTTCTTGCGAAAGTTACTAAATTTTTTAGGTGCTTTTCTGAAATCATTTATTAAGATATTGGTGGCTGCGTGTTTTATGTTGAAATTGTTTCTCAACCCCAACAAATATTATAGAGCCAAGAAAAGAGCCTTTATAAAAGAGGGACTGCATAAATTGCAGTCCCTCTTCCTCATTAGCTGTATTGAATCATCGTGTATTTTTTCTTTCCGCGTCTGATGATGGTGAATTCTCCATCAATCCTGTCCTCTGCTGTTATCATCGTGTCCGTTTCCTGTCTTCTTTCCCCATTCACGTAGATTGCACCATTTGTTATATCTTCACGAGCCTGGCGCTTGGATGGAGAGATTTTTGCTTCAACGAGCAAATCAACCAGGTTTTTATCATCTGAAGAAAGTTCAATAGTAGGAACATCTTTAAACCCTTGCTTAATCTCAGAACCAGTCAATTTTTTTAAATCTCCGCTAAATAATGCCGCTGAAATTTTAATTGCCTGCTGCAATGCCTCTTCACCATGAACCATCCGGGTCACTTCTTCAGCAAGCATCTTATGCGCTGTGCGTTTTTCCGGCGCTTCCTGAACTTCCTTCTCAAGCTGATTGATCTCTTCATGGGAAAGGAATGTAAAGAATTTCAGGTATTTCACAACATCTCTGTCATCGGTATTAATCCAGAATTGGTAAAACTCATATGGAGAGGTTTTTTCTTTATCAAGCCAAACAGCTCCGCCTTCCGTTTTACCAAACTTTGTACCATCAGCTTTTGTCACTAGAGGAATCGTTAATCCAAATGCTTTGGCCTCCTCTTCCGTTTTCCGGATCAGCTCCAGGCCAGCAGTGATGTTCCCCCATTGGTCGCTTCCTCCAATTTGGAGTTTGCAGTTTTCAGTTTGGTACAGCTTCAGAAAATCATAAGACTGAAGAATCATGTAGCTGAATTCCGTAAAGGAGATGCCCGATTCTATTCTTGACTGAACAGAGTCTTTAGCCAGCATATAATTTATGCCGAAGTTTTTACCAACATCCCTTAAAAAGCCGATTACATCCAAAGGTCCGATCCAATCATAATTGTTCGCAACAATAGCGGGATTTTCTTTTGCTTCAAAGTCAAGAAAACGGGATAGCTGGCTTTTAATGCGATTAGACCATTCCACAACAATATCTTCAGTGTTCAACGTTCTCTCAGCTTTTTTTCCGCTCGGGTCACCGATCAGTCCCGTCCCTCCTCCAACTAAAGCAATTGGAGAATGGCCAGCTTCCTGGAATCGTTTCAGCGTTAAAATAGGAAGCATATGCCCGATATGAAGGCTGTCTGCCGTGGGATCGAACCCTCCATACAATTTAATGCTTTCTTTATTTAAAAGATTGATAAGCCCTTCTTCATCCGTAATTTGATTTACAAGTCCCCTGAACTGCAAGTCATGCAATAAATTATTCATTTTTTTCATACTCCCTCACGTTTTGATTAAAAATAAAAACGCCCCTTCATATAAAATGAAGGGACGAAAATATTCGCGGTACCACCCTACTAAAGAATAAAAGCCCATCAAGGCTCACTATTCTTCGCTTAATGTGTTAACGGTTCTACCGTCTTTCACTAG
Source organism: Chryseobacillus diguaensis (assembly GCF_049220665.1). Classification (NCBI taxonomy): domain Bacteria; kingdom Bacillati; phylum Bacillota; class Bacilli; order Caryophanales; family Bacillaceae; genus Chryseobacillus; species Chryseobacillus diguaensis. Next base: position 96,683 of record NZ_JBMKNV010000003.1, on the reverse strand, counting down.
GGTCTAAAACCTTTGCAAAAGAAGCTCCTGGGTGTAATTCGCGGGTCATTTTTGTACTGATTTGCACCATCCATCAGCTCTCTAAAACAGGGAAATGCCGCTACTTGTTCCATTCAACGCTGTATATTCAGATATTGAATTTTTATCATATATATTTTCTTTTGTCAAATTAGCAAAAGAATGAATTTTTGAAAACAAGTAAATATTCAGTCGATTTATGCTATAATAATTAGTTTTTCTAGGGAGATGGATGCTATGGGGCTATGGGATAAATGGATGAATAAGGTCATACCAAAGGAAAATACACAGAAGATCCTTCGCATTTCATACGGGGTTATTTGGAACGTTTTCCTTATTTTTGTCGTTATGGCTCTTGTTGGCTTCTCCTTTGCTGGAGGAATGGGAGCTGGCTATTTTGCCTCTTTGGTTAAGAATGAGCGCATAAGGGGCTATGCTGAAATGAAAAAAGACATTTACAATTATGAAGAAACATCAGAAATCTTTTTTGATGATACATCCTACATGGGAAAACTGAATAGTGATCTTGAACGGAAAGAAGTGAAGCTCTATCACATTTCTCCCGTTTTAATAAATGCCGTTATAGCAACAGAGGACCAATATTTCTATCAGCATAACGGTATTGTGCCGAAAGCAGTCATGCGCGCTATTTTTCAGGAGGTTACCAATTCTCCTGTAAAAAGCGGCGGAAGCACTTTAACTCAGCAGCTGATCAAAAATCAGATTCTCACTAACGAGGTTTCCTTCGATCGAAAAGCAAAAGAACTTCTTCTCGCCTTACGACTGGAAAAGTTTTTCGATAAAAAAGAAATTCTGGAAGCTTACTTAAATATTGCTGACATGGGCAGAGATCGTTCGGGGAGAAATATAGCCGGTGTTCAAACAGCAGCCCAGGGTATATTCGGAATGAATGCGAAAAACCTGTCTCTGCCTGAAGCCGCCTTCATTGCAGGGCTGCCTCAAAGCCCTTTCGGATACACTCCTTTTACGAATAAAGGAGAAATTAAACAGGATCTATCCCCTGGTATCAGCCGCATGAAAACTGTACTTAGAAGAATGTACCAGCAAGGCTTCATTACAGAACAAGAGCTCAATAAAAGTCTTGCTTTTGATGTAAAAAGCCACCTGCTGAAAAAAAGAGAAACAGCTTCAGAAAAATACCCTTGGCTTACTTCTGAAATTGAAAAGCGCGCTAAAATGATTCTGTTAGAAAACATTGCAAAAGAAAGCGGCTACAGCCTTTCAGATTTATATAAACATAAGGAGCAGCTGGCAGAATACAAAGCTCTCGCAGATAAACAACTAAAACAAAATGGATATAGAATTTATACAACGATCCATAAAGACATCTTTGAAAACATGCAGCAGGCAGCAAAAGACTATCATAATTATGGCCGTTCCCTTCCGGCTTGGAAACGGGACCCGGACACAGGCAAGAAAATAAGGGTTATGGAACCAGTTGAAGTGGGAGCCATGATGATTGAAAATTCAACAGGAAAAATTCTCAGCTTCGTTGGAGGCCGAGATCATGAGCGGGAGCAGCTGAACCATGCTACCTCTTCCCTCAGATCAATCGGTTCAACGATGAAACCTCTTCTCGTCTACGGGCCTGCTATTGAAGAAGGCGTTATTCAGCCGGGAACTGTTATTCCTGATTTTCCGACTAAAGGATATAATCCAAACAATTATGACAAAGCTATTCACGGACTAGTCAGTGCAAGAAAAGCACTAGCAAAATCCTATAACATGGCAGCCGTAAATACTTATAAAGAAATTAAGGCATCGAAACCCGTCACTTTTCTTGAGAAAATGGGAATCACTTCTTTAACTGCTGAAGATAAAGAAAATGATTCACTCTCAATTGGAGCGATGCATGCAGGGATTACAGTAGAAGAAAATGTTAACGCATACACTACTTTTGCGAATGGCGGCAGCTTTAAAGATGCTTACTTGATTGAAAAGATTGAAAGTGCCGACGGAACACCAATTTATCAGCATCAAAAAAAGGAAATCCGTGTTTTCACCCCTCAAACCGCTTATTTAACACTTGATATGATGAGGGATGTGATTAAAGAAGGAACAGCCAGATCTCTTTTAAATAAACTTTCCTTAAAATCTGACTGGGCCGGAAAAACTGGTACAGCCCAGAATTATGATGATGCCTGGTTTGTTGCATCAAATCCCGCTGTAACTTTCGGAACATGGATTGGGTACGATTCACCGAAACCCCTTCCCAGGGAAACATATAGTCAGAAAAGCCTTGGTATCTGGGCAAAACTGATGAACGCTGCCTATAAAGCAGAACCTGAAATCGGTGCAGCGAAAAAATCCTTTAAAATGCCAAAAGGGATTGTGTCCCGTACATTTTGCTCCATTTCAGGAGAGCTTTCCTCGAACCTTTGCAGAGAGGCAGGCCTTGAAAAAACAGACTTGTTCGATTCTCAGCATGTTCCTGTCAAACCAGATGACAGTCTGATAAAAGGACGCTACTTCACAGTTAACGGCAAGGCTTTTCCGGCCTCTTCAAACTTGCCTTCTGAATTTTTAAGAGAAGGAGTGATGGTAAAAGAATCATTATTAGAGCGGTACGGCATTAAATCTGCCAGTGACCTGGAAACACTTTTTCCGAATAACCCGGAGTGGAGCCGGCTTATCGTGTCAGAAGGCGGAACCATTTTAGACGATGGCAAAGTTCCTTCTCCTGTGACCGGGATTCGCTTTAGCGGTGCCTCCCTAATATGGAGCACTGGAAAAGAATCAGACCTTATCGGGTACAGAGTTTATTCTGATCCTAACGGAAGCGGCCATTTTGTCAAAATAGGCAGTCTTCCTGCAGATGAACAGCCTTCTCTTTCAGTCGGAACGGCAAGAGCCATCTATTACGTCACAGCTGTTGATGCTGAGGGAAATGAATCGGAGCCTTCCTCCTTCACAGCAGGGAGCTTGTATACACCGCCTGAATCCTCTTCAGGAGATAACCAAGGACAGGCTGCGATAGGTACAGCGCCGGTTGGCCAGTAGGTTCTGCCGGTTTATTAGGGTAAGGATAAGGATCTTGCTTTCAGTTTTCATTAGGAATGGAGAGGAATGCTGGTGGAATTATTACGTAATGCCAGAATTTAGTGTTTGAAGATGAAAAAATAGCGATTATAAGTGGGATAAAGGTGTTCTTTGGCAAAAAAAAGGGGTTATGAGCGGATATACGAACTCTTATTAGCGCTGACAGCATTTTAAGAGCGATATTTGATCTTATGAGCGCTGACAGCATTTTAAGAGCGGATATTTGATCTTATGAGCGCTGACTGCTTTTTAAGAGCGTGTTTAACATATGAGTCCCTAAAACATTCTAAGAGCGGAATAACCGAAAATACAACCAGCCACCTTCAAATAGTCTAAAAAAACGAAAAAAAGCCCTTTCGTCAGAAAGAGCTTCCTCATGTTTATTTATCTCATTTATTAGTAACCATATCCGCCCATAAAAGATGCGCCGATAATGATTAACAAAATGAAAAGAACAACGACAAGAGCAAAACCGCTGCCATATCCGCCTCCATCGCCCATTTTCCATCCTCCTCTCATTGTTATCACCATATTGTATGGAAATACGGATAGCAGGTAACTGTTAGATGACCAGTTTTTCTTTTTTTTGCTATGAACCTTTTACTAAAGCTGTTTTCGCAAGGAATGATTCAATAACATTCAGCGGAAATTTGAGGACCCCTTGTTCATCATAATGAGGTAAAGGTTTTGCTTGCATAGCTTGATGGGTATCATACATAGGAAGCATGCGCCATGTGCTGTTCCATGTTGTTTTAGCACTCTTAATAACTGTGAATATAGGCTTAAGTGCTTTAAGAATTGGAGATTCACCGCTGCTTCTGCAAAGTTTCATTACTGGAGGGTTGTGAATGAAAACCATCAAAGAACTTATTCAGCGTATTCAAAAGCACGATTTAGGAGATTTGGCAGCAGTACTAGCCTATTATTTTTTATTATCACTTTTCCCGCTCTTAATTTTTCTTTTAACCTTGCTTCCTTATTTTTCAATTGCCCCAAATAGCGTAGCTACATTTGTAGAACAAATGGCTCCTGGCGATTCAGGCAAATTGCTGACAGAACAGATCAATTCGCTGCTCAGCAAACCGAATGGCGGCCTCTTGTCCTTTGGTATTCTTGCCACAATATGGTCAGCTTCAAACGCCACAAATGCTGTTATTCGATCCTTAAATGTTGCGCATACCGTTGAAGAAAAGAGACCTTTCTGGAAGGTCCGGCTGATGGCTATCCTGCTGACATTTGCTCTCGTCATTGGAATTGCAATGACACTTGTTCTTCCAATTTTCGGTGATGTTATTCTTAACTCTATTAAATCGGTATTTCCGGAAACAGCCATGACTGACGGTTTATTTACCTTAATCAGATATGCCATTTCCTTTGTTCTGATAGCCGTTGTTCTGGGTGTACTTTATTATTTTTCGCCGGATATCAACCTATCGATCAAGGATATTTATCCAGGGGCAATTGTTGGCACTATTTTATGGCAGCTGCTTTCATTTGCTTTCGCCTTATATGTCTCAAGTTTTGCCAATTACCAAGCTACTTACGGAAGTCTCGGAGGAGTTATCGTGCTGCTTACCTGGCTGTATTTGACGGGCTTTGTTATTTTGATTGGCGGAGAGATTAATGCCATTCGATACTGTAAGCGCACAAAAACGCTTTGCACAGATGATGAGAAAAAAGATTACAACATACCAAATGACCATCAGTCCCCCACTCATATGTGATTTTTAATGCAAAAGCACCTATTTTTTACCGTGAATTTATCCTGCGATATAGAAATGACAAAAGCACCCGCCTGGGTGCTTTTCATTTTTATGCTTTAACATCTTTTTTCCAAAATCCTACGATGAGAGCCGTAACTGCTGCTCCAATTAAGATTGCTAAGATATAAAGAAGTGCATTCCATTTCAACAGCCAGAATACAAACACACCGCCATGTGGTGCAGGAAGGGAGATGTGAAATGCCATTGAAAGCGCCCCTGCAATTGCGGCACCTATAACAGATGCAGGAATGACTCTCCCTGGATCTGCAGCAGCGAATGGGATAGCTCCTTCTGTTATAAATGAGGCACCAAGTACATAAGCTGTTTTTCCCGCTTCTCTTTCCTGTTTCGTAAACTTTCTTTTAAAGAATGTTGTAGCTAATGCCATACCAATTGGAGGAACCATACCGCCAGCCATAATAGCTGTAATTGGGGCGTAGTTGCTTGCTCCGATCATAGCAATCCCAAAGGTATAAGCCGCTTTGTTAATTGGTCCGCCCATATCGACAGCCATCATGCCTCCAAGCAAGAGGCCAAGAAGAAGCAAGTTTCCAGTACCAAGACCCTTCAGCCAGTCAGTCAAACTATTCATAATAAAGGCTACCGGCGGATTGACTACAAACATCATGATAAGGCCTGTGATTAAAATTCCAAATAGCGGGTACAAAAGCACCGGCTTAATGCCTTCAATAGATTGCGGCAAACGCCTGAATCCTTTTTTTACACCCTGTGCAACATAACCTGCCAGAAAACCTGCAATTAATCCGCCAAGGAACCCTGCATTTCCGTTAACAGCAATTAACCCTCCGACCATACCAGGAGCAAATCCAGGCCTGTCAGCAATACTCATCGCAATAAAACCTGCAAGAACCGGAATCATGAGCATAAATGCATTCCCGCCGCCAATGTCCTTCAGCGCTTTAGCAAAAGCGTTGAATGTAGGATCGTTTTGTTCTGCCGAATGAATTCCCCAGAAGAAAGAAATCGCAATCAGGATCCCGCCCCCAACAACAAATGGAAGCATGTTTGAAACACCGTTCATCAAATGTTTATAAAATCCTGTTCGCTGTCCTTTTTCACGCTGCCCGCTTTCTTCGTCGCTGCCGCCTCCGCCCTGATAGATTTTCGCATCCTGTTTAAGCGCTTTATCGATCAGCTCCTGCGGTTTCCGAATTGCCTGCGCTACAGCTACTTCAATCACATGCTTTCCTTTAAAACGCTCCATTTCAACCTTTTTATCAGCTGCAACAATAATCGCTGCAGCGCTTTCAATTTCACTTGCTGTCAGTTCATTTTTCACTCCGCTTGAACCATTCGTTTCAACTTTGATGTCAACGCCCATATCTTTCGCTTTTGCTTTCAGAGCATCTGCTGCCATATAAGTGTGGGCAATGCCGGTCGGACATGCTGTTACAGCAAGAACTCTTCCAGTTGATGATCCTGAGGGCATTGCAGCCTCTTGGGCTTCTTGTACATTGGAAGCTGCTTCCTGTGCATTGATTGCTTCAATGATTTCATCCTCTGAAGCAGCCAGATCCAGTTTCCTTCGAAATTCAGGATCCATCAGCAATGAGGATAACTTAGAAAGTGTTTCAAGATGAGTATTATTTGCCCCTTCTGTTGCTGCAATCATGAAAAATAAGCGGCTTGGCTGACCATCAAGAGAATCATAGTCAATCCCTTCTGATGAACGGCCAAATGCAATTGCCGGCGCTTTGACAGCAGCCGTTTTGGCGTGAGGAATCGCAATTCCTTCCCCGATCCCGGTTGTACTCTGCGCTTCGCGAGCCAATATAGCTTTCTTGTATTCTGCTTTATCTGCTAATTTACCGGCCTCATCAAGCTTATTGACCAGTTCATCAATTGCTGATTCTTTTGAATTTGCTTTAAGGTTTAACACAATTGTGTTACGTGTCAGCAGTTCTGTAATTCTCATTACGAAATCCCCCTCAACCCGTTTTTTTAATCCTTACGAATTGTTTTAGTTTTTCTACTTCTTCCTTTGTGCATAGATCATCCGAAAAAGCTGTGGCGCTTCCTGCGGCTACTCCAGTGCGGAATGCATCTTCTATATCTCTTTCTTTTATATAGGATGCAATAAAACCAGCCACAACCGAATCACCGGCTCCTACAGAGTTTTTCACCTTTCCCTTAGGAACGTCTGCAAACAGGGTGTACTCATCGTTTAGAAAAATAGCTCCTTCACCAGCCATAGATACAATTACGTTTTGAACGCCTTCTTCAAGAAGTTTTTTCGCATAAAAAACAACTTCATCGGCATCTTTGATGTCTGTATCAAAAAGTTCGCCCAGTTCATGGTGATTAGGTTTTATTAAGAAAGGTCTGTCCGAAAATGTTTCTCTAAGTGCTGGGCCTGACGTATCGATAACAGTATGAATGCCTGTTTCTTTACATAACCTGGTGATTTTTGTGTAAAAGTCAGAGGACATTGAAGAAGGAATGCTTCCTGCTATCACAAGCATATCTCCTGATTGCAGCCCATTGATCTTCTGAAGCAGCGCTGACTGGTTTTCCTCTGTAATTTCAGGACCTTGGCCATTAATTTCTGTCTCTTCTGAGGCCTTTAATTTCACATTGATTCTCGTTAGATCCTGAACCTCGAGAAAGTCATGCTCAATCGATTCTCCAGTCAAAAAATCTTTCACAAAATCCCCCGTAAATCCCCCTGCAAAACCTAAAGCGATACTTTGTGCATCAAGTCTTTTTAACACACGTGAAACGTTAATCCCTTTTCCTCCCGGGAAGAACTGGGTCTGTTCAGCTCTGTTCAGACCCCCGATTTTGAAATCGTTTGTTTTTACAATATAGTCAATGGATGGATTGAGTGTACAAGTATATATCATGGTGTCATCCCACAACCTTTACGTCAGTTTTTTCTCTATATTCCTTCAGTAAATCGCTTTCAATACACTCTGTTAATATAGCAGCTTCATGAAGGTCTGCAATTTTTGAAAACGCTACTTCTTCGAGCTTTGTGTGATCTGCTAGTATATAAGCTTCCTCTGAGAGGGATATGGCTATTTTTTTAATAGCTGCTTCTTCAGGATCTGGGGTTGTATACCCGGAGTCCAAATGAATGCCATTGACCCCCATAAAACACTTATCAAATCTGTAAGCGCTTAAACTTTCCATTGCCTTTGCTCCAATAAGAGCCCTAGTCTTATACTTCACATAGCCTCCTGTTAAATAAACAGGAATTTCATATTTTAAAAGCTCCTCAAGATGTGTAATACCATTTGTCACGACAACGATATTTTTTCCTGATAAGTGCTTAATCATCTGCAGCGTTGTTGTTCCTGCGTCAAGAAAGATTCGGTCATCACTTTTTACAAGGCTTGCTGCATACTTGGCGATTTTGGCTTTTTCTTCTGTATACTTGGAAGATTTTTGAGCAACACTTGGCTCTTCGCCTTTTTGCTGAATGAGTTCCGCTCCTCCATGAACCCTCCTCAGTTTCTTTTCCTTTTGAAGCTGACTTAAATCCCGTCTGATTGTTGATTCTGATGCATCAGTTGCATCAACGAGCTCCTGAAGAGGCACTACTTCCTTTTTGGAAAGTAATTTAAGGATCCGTGAATGTCTTTCCGGAGTAAGCATTTTGACCACCTCTAGCTTTTCATTGCTTGTAATCTTATATTAACGAAAGCCCTTACAAAAATCAATCATAAAATTCCAAAAACAATCATTTTCATTCAAAACAATTCATTTCACTTCAAATCTATTAAGCTATAAGAACTTAACATTTAAGAAGGTGCTTGTATGAAATAGCCTTAACAGAGGTGAGTATTTAAAAGAGGTTTGATAAGATCCATAAAGAAAGAACCACAATGCTCTCTAAACTATAAATGAGACACTCGGAGGTTTTTTTTGCATGGGCAAAAAGGTATATGCCAGTGAAACCAAATGGGCTGTAGTTAAAGAAATGATGGTATATGTAAAAAAACCTTTGGCTTCTCTTAACATTTAATTATTAGTTTCCTGTAATATTGCTGTTTCAATCTAAAAGAAAAGGCCTGCACAAATGGATTTAAGTGCAGGCCTTTTCTTTATTCTAATAAAACTCTTTTTGCAAAGATTGTTTCTGTCCGTTTGTGTTTCTAACACACTTAAAGATAGGCTTCACGGTATCTTTTCTTAAAATTCGCAGCTGTATATTTGTCTTGAGTTCTCAAATATAGTTGAAAAACAACAAAGTATAAGAAAAGAGCCTTTATTAATCTTCCATTGTAGAGAGATCGCCTTCCGGAAGATCCAGCTCCCAAGCCTTTAGGACACGTCGCATAATTTTACCGCTGCGCGTTTTCGGAAGTTTATCTTTGTATTCAATTTCTCTCGGTGCAGAGTGCGCCGCTAATCCTTTTTTCACAAATTGGCGGATTTCTTCTGTTAATTCTTCTGATGGCGCGTATCCTTCCCTAAGCGCAATAAAAGCTTTAATCACTTCTCCGCGAACCGGATCAGGTTTGCCGATTACACCTGCTTCTGCTACCGCAGGATGCTCGATCAGCTTGCTTTCTACTTCAAAAGGACCTACCCGTTCACCGGAGGTCATGATGACATCATCAATTCTTCCCTGGAACCAAAAATACCCGTCTTCGTCCATATAAGCAGAATCTCCAGACACGTACCAGTCTCCAGGTATAAAATAGGACTCATATTTTTCTTTATTATTCCAAATCGTGTGCATCATGGATGGCCAGCCCTTTTTAATGGCTAGGTTCCCCATCTGATAAGGCGGCAGTTCATTACCTTGATCATCTACAATCGCCGCTTTGACACCTGGAATTGGTTTCCCCATTGAGCCTGGCTTAATTTCCATACTTGGGTAGTTACAAATCACTTGAGAGCCGGTTTCTGTCATCCACCATGTATCGTGAATCCTTTTATGGAAAACCTTTACTCCCCAGCGGACTACTTCTGGATTAAGAGGCTCACCTACACTTAATATATGACGGAGCTCGCTAAGATCATATTTCTTTACAAGTTCATCTCCTGCACCCATCAGCATTCTGAATGCCGTCGGAGCACTGTACCAAACGGTAACCCCGTAATCTTCGAGTGTCTGATACCACGTTTCAGGACTGAATCTTCCTCCAACAATTACATTCGAAACACCATGAAGCCACGGCCCGAAAATACCGTAAACCGTACCTGTGACCCATCCCGGATCTGCCGTGCACCAATATACATCGTCTTCCTTCAGATCCAGTACCCATTTAGCTGTCTGATATTGCTGAAGGATCGCATTGTGGACGTGCAAAACGCCTTTCGGCTTTCCGGTTGAACCAGATGTGTAATGAAGAAGCAGGCCATCTGTTCTTTCGAGCCATTCAATTTCCAGCTCTTTGCTTGCTTCTTTCATTCTTGAGTGAAAATCTATATAAGGTCCTTCTTCTTTTATATCAGAACCTACTAAAATAACATGCTTTAAATCTGGAAGGGAATCTACTGGAACACGTTCTGCAAGCTCAGGAGTCGTAATAATAACTTTTGCTCCGCTGTCCTCCAGCCTGTCACTTACAGCGCCTTCCATAAATGCTTCAAATAGAGGACCAACAACCGCTCCAATTTTAATTGCTCCTAAAACAGCAAAATACAATTCAGGAGTTCTAGGCATAAAAACAAATACCCTGTCTCCTTTTTCAACTTCGGCATGCTGTTTCAAAACATTTCCGGCTTTATTCGAAAGAGCTTTCATTTCTTTAAATGTATACTTTTCTTCACGTGCGGTATCCCTGTAATAAAGGGCAATCTTGTTTTTCCGAAAAGATTCTGCATGTTTGTCAATCGCTTCATAAGCTGCATTTAACCTGCCTGTTTCAGGCCATGAAAATTCGTTCTCCGCTTCTTTCCAATTAAAATCCTGATATTCATTTGTATAGTCAGCTAAATTATGGTTTCCTTTTTCAGCAGGTAACGCTTCCAACTTCATTTTCATGTTCCCCCTTTATGTAGAATGTACATGTTAATTATAGTATAGATTCAAACTTATCTCAATTTTTAAAAATTAATGACGGAAACAAGTATTAAAAGAAAGGCTTAGTTAAAGCGGAGACCCCTCAGGCAAAAGAAGCGCCGGGGAGGCTCCCGGAACCCCCCGCTTAAGATGAGCGCCTGTAGCGGAAATCAACAGTCAAATTTAACAGAGCCAAAAGAAGAGACTTATGAATCTAAATGAAAACGCTTTAGGCTTTATAGTATAATAATAGTTAAGTTTTACTAGGATTAAGGCGGTGAATGAATGAAACATCATAAAACTTATCATGCAATAGAATTGAAAACTCCGCGCGCCAATTTAATAATCGAAGGCCCTGTGTCCTCCAAAAAGCTTGCTGAGTACGAATTTCATGATGGTCTGGTTGCTTTCCGTCCTCCACAGCAGCAAAGAAAAGCGCTTATCGAGATTGCAGCACTTGAAGAGGGACGAATTCTCATTGCCCGGCATCAGGATACGATAGTAGGTTATGTGACCTACTTGTATCCTGATCCGCTTGAGCGCTGGTCAGAAGGCAGCATGGAGAATCTGATTGAGCTTGGTGCAATTGAAGTGATTGCGGATTTTAGGGGATGCTCGGTCGGCAAATCACTTTTAAAAGTTTCCATGATGGATGATGCAATGAATGATTACATCATCATTACGACGGAATATTACTGGCATTGGGACCTGAAGGGGTCAGGTCTGAATGTCTGGGAATACCGCAAAGTGATGGAAAAGATGATGAAGGCCGGCGGGCTTGAATGGTTTGCAACTGATGACCCGGAGATTAGCTCCCATCCAGCCAATTGCCTGATGGCGAAAATCGGCAGCAGAGTGAACCGGGATTCCATTCAAGCATTTGACAGGCTCCGTTTCAAAAATCGATTTATGTATTAACGCAAGCATTTAATGCTGCAAGGGGGTAAGGATAATGATCGTCGAACAAATTATGGCTAAAAACGTTAGAACACTCTCCCCTGAAAATACAGTGGAGGATGCGATTGATCTGCTCAAAAAACAGCGCATTCGCCATATACCGATCCTTACGAAGGAAGGTTTTTTAGCAGGGATTGTATCCGACAGGGATATTAAGGATGCCAGTCCTTCCATTTTTCAGCTTAAGGATCATATGGAAGAGTTAAAAAGGCCTTTAAAAGACATCATGAGGAAAGATGTCATTACAGGTCATCCTTTTGATTTTGCAGAAGAGATTTCTTCTATTCTGACAGAACATCAAATTAGCTGTCTTCCGATTCTAAAGCATGGCAAATTGGTAGGTATCGTTACTGAATCTGATCTGCTTCATACATTCGTAAAGCTTACAGGTGCCAATCAGCCAGGTTCCCAAATTGAAGTTAAAGTTCCTAATGTATCAGGAATGCTGTCTGAAGTGTCCAGTGTTTTTCAAAAGCGAAAAGTGAATATTTCAAGTGTCCTTGTATATCCTGATGCAGACAAACAATCCAAGATTCTTGTTTTCAGGGTCCAGACAATGAACCCATCAGGAGTTATATCCGATTTGGTGAATGAAGGGTATACGGTATTGTGGCCAAACGTACCGGGGATCAATACATGACTGGAAACGCTTTTGTTTATTCACCGCTTTTTCAGAAATACAAGTTCAGTCAGGATCATCCTTTCAATCAGGTACGAGTGGAACTGACGCTGGATTTACTCAGCAGCATGAATGCCATCAGCAAAACAGATCTTTTAGCACCAAGAGAAGCAACAGAGGAAGAATTATCTCTAGTTCATGATAAGGGATTTATCAATGCAGTAAAAAAAGCTGGAAAAGGAGAGCTTCCGAATGAGGAAGCTGGTAATTATGGAATAGGGACAGAAGACACCCCGATCTTCGAGGGAATGCATGAGGCGAGCTCTTTGCTTGTCGGAGGAACCCTCGAGGCAGTAGATTACGTCATGTCTGGTAAGGGCAAGCATGCTGTCAATCTTGCAGGCGGTCTTCACCATGGCTTCAGAGGGAAAGCTTCCGGATTTTGTGTTTACAATGACAGTTCTGTCGCGATGAGATATATTCAGAAAAAATACCAGGCAAGAGTTCTTTATGTAGATACTGACGCTCATCATGGAGACGGAGTACAATGGACCTTTTATGATGATTCTGATATATGCACACTTTCCATTCATGAAACCGGCAGGTACTTATTTCCCGGCACCGGAAATGTATCGGAGAGAGGCCAGGGTACAGGGTACGGATTTTCCTTTAACATTCCGCTGGATGCCTTTACTGAGGATGAATCGTGGCTGAATGCTTACCGTTCGGCATTCAAGGATGTAGTCGAATATTTTAAACCGGACGTCATCTTCACACAAAATGGCGTTGATGCTCATTATTATGATCCTCTGACCCATCTTTCAGCGACCATCGATATTTACAAAGAAATACCAAAGCTTGCCCATGAATTGGCTCACCAATATTGTGATGGCAGATGGATCGCTGTCGGCGGAGGGGGATATGATATTTGGAGAGTAGTACCAAGAGCATGGTCCTTCATTTGGCTTGTAATGAATGAATTGAGCATACCGTCAGCAGTTCCTGAGGATTGGCTCCAAAAATGGCAAAAAAAATCTCCTGTTACTCTGCCGCAAAGCTTTGAGGATCCAAAAAACATGTACAAACCTATCCCGCGAAAACAGGAAATTGAAGAAAAAAATACGCAAACGGTTGAAAGAGCGCTGCAGTTTATCGGACAGAATTCTGCAAATAGCCGGAGCAACTGATACAACTAACCCAGTGGAATCATTAGCTGGAAATTCTCTTTTTTAGTTTTCGATGAATGAAAAAAGGTGAACCAGTCTTTACAGGTTCACCTCTGTTTCATTATTTTGTTGACTGGCGTACCTCAATGCGATGAGGCAATTCAACCGTTAAATCTTCTACTTTTTCTTTGTTCATCAATTTTGTTAATAACCTCATGGCAACAGCCCCGATATCATATGTGGGCTGAACCACAGTTGTTAACAGAGGGCGAACCATTGTAGCAAGTCTGGTATTATCAAAGCCGATCACTTCAAGGTCGTTTGGAATCTGGTAGCCTTTATCCTGGGCTGCATGAATAACGCCAAGAGCCATTTCATCCGTTCCTACAAAGACTGCAGTTGGCCTATCTTGAAGCTCCTCCAGTTTTTCAAAGGCTTCTATTCCTGAATCATAGGTATAGTCACCTTCAAAAATCAAGTCCTCGTTCCATTCAAGACCTGCTTGCTCAAGAGCGCGCTTGTAGCCTTCAAGCTTTTTATACTTATTAATTGGTTCTTCCATAGGACCGCTCACATATGCGATCCGTTTATGGCCTTTTTCTGCAAACATCGTTACTGCATCAAATGCGCCCTGCTCATAGTTGATGTTTACAGAAGCCGTTTCTTCTTCCATGTCTAGAGAAGCAGCGAGAACAATCGGAACAGGAGAACGCTTAAATTCTTCCACAAGTTCCTTTGTAATGTTTCCACTCATAAATAATAGACCATCAACCTGTTTTCCAAGCATTGTATTCAGAAGATGAAGTTCTTTATCTTGATTTTGATCTGAATTGCTCAGGATAATATTATATTTGTACATTGTGGCGATATCTTCAATTCCCCGTGCCAATTCAGAATAAAACGTACTTGAAATATCGGGAATAATGACTCCGACAGTAGTCGTTTTTTTGCTCGCAAGTCCCCTCGCAACAGCGTTTGGCCGATACCCGAGCCTCTCAATTGCTTCAAGCACCTTTTTACGGGTAGTTGGCTTTACATTCGGGTTTCCATTGACAACCCGGGATACAGTTGCCATAGATACATTTGCCTCTCTTGCTACATCATATATCGTAATCGTACTCATTCGTAACACTCCTTTAAACTTTCCTGCAATGCCTGTTTTATATGTATTATTATCATGCACTGGATTTAATAGTAAAATGTCTTAATTTCGCACTTCATGTAAAATATCATACGATACAATGAAAGCGTCCGCAATGGATATACCTTGATTTACCCTATGTTTTCATAGGTTTTTTCACAAAATGTCCATGTAAGCGATTTAAATGCCCTCATGGGATTTTCATAAGTTTATTGAAGCGTTTTCAATTTTAGTCTTCATTAAAGGATGATCTTCCTTAGTATGTCACTTGTGGTCTTTTGATATGAATAAATGAGCTTGGATTGGTTGGTGGGTGTGATTAGGAGGAGATAATTCTTTTTACATAACAAAAAAATGGCCCAAAAGATCATTAAACGACCTAATGAGCCAGCCTGAGAGTTAATCCATTATGCTTTTAAAGCAGCTAGCGGACGAAGAGCATTAATCCAATCGTTAAATTGGTCAATGTTCATTTGCTGTGCAGAGTCAGATAAGGCAACAGCCGGATCCGGGTGAACTTCTGCCATAACTCCGTCTGCTCCGATTGCAAGCGCAGCTTTTGCAGTAGGAAGAAGCAGGTCGCGGCGTCCAGTAGAGTGTGTTACATCCACAAATACAGGCAAGTGAGTTTCCTGTTTCAGGATCGGCACTGCTGAAATATCGAGCGTGTTTCGTGTTGCTTTTTCATATGTGCGAATACCGCGTTCGCAAAGAATAATTTGGTCATTGCCCTGTGCGATAATGTATTCTGCCGCATTCATGAATTCCTGAAGTGTTGCTGCAAGACCGCGTTTCAGCAATACCGGTTTTTTGACTGCACCGGCAGCTTTTAGAAGTTCAAAGTTTTGCATGTTGCGTGCACCAATTTGAATAACGTCGATGTACTGAACAGCTGTTTCGATATCAGCAGGATTCACAATTTCACTGATGACTGCCATATCATATTCGTCAGCAACCTTTTTCAAGATTTTTAGTCCTTCAAGACCCAGTCCCTGGAAGTCATAAGGGCTTGTTCTTGGTTTAAAAGCGCCTCCGCGAAGCAGGCGGATACCTTGTTTTTTAGCTGCTTCAGCTACTTTCGCCGTTTGTTCATAGCTTTCAACGGCACATGGACCAACGATGAATGCCTGGCTTCCGTTTCCGATCAATTCTCCTTTTACATTTACAACTGTATCTTCTGGTTTCTTTTTGCGTGAAACGAGCAAGGCTTTACTGTGATCGTCTTCTTGCAATTCCAATCCTGCTTTGAAAATTTCCTTGAAGATATGCTGAATAGTCGATTGTTCAAATGGTCCGTTATTTGCTTCATTGATCACATCAAGCATTTTACGTTCGCGGACAGGATCAAAACGATTAACCCCCTGGCTTTCCTTTGCCTTTCCAATTTCTTGAACGATTCTTCCCCGCTCATTGATTAATTCCAGAATTTGCAGGTTCAACTCATCCACTTTTTGTCTTAAGATCTCTAATTCTGTTTGGCTCATTTCATTCATCCTTTCCTTTTATATGATTAAAAAATGATTTATCTGGTAGGGATAGCCCGCCAAACCAAGGTTTTCGTTTATTAAGCTATCTAAATGTGTTACATTTTTTTTAGTAATTAGTGATTATTATAACAAACTTTCACAGAATGTCACGATAAAAATCTTTAATATTTAAACGCTTTTAAGCGGTAAAGTATTTTATGACTATTTTTTGAAGAAGGTGTTTTTATTTTGGAAAAAAATCAAGTCACTTTTGCACTTGATATAGGCACGCGCACCGTAGTGGGCCTCATGCTAAAGGAACATGATGAGGGCTATGAAGTGCTGGATATGGTGATAGAAGAGCATGCAGAACGTGCCATGCTTGATGGGCAAATACATGACGTTGAAGTTGCAAATGTTATTCAGTCTATAAAAGAAGAAATGGAAAAAATTTACGGTCCACTGAAGAAGGTTTGTGTTGCTGCAGCAGGCCGGGCATTAAAAACGGAAAGAGCATCCATTCAATTGGATATAGAGGGCAAACCAATCATGCAAACGGAAGATATTCTTCACTTGGAGCTGATGGCTGTCCAAAAGGCTCAGGAACAGCTGGCCCAAATGCAGAAAGAAAGCATGCTGAACAGATATGATTGTGTTGGATATTCCGTTATTTGTTATCGTTTGGATGATCAGGAGATAGGCAACTTAATGGATCAGCAAGGCGAAAAAGCGTCTGTTGAGATCATTGCAACCTTTTTGCCAAAGGTTGTCGTTGAGTCCCTTCTCGCTGCCCTTGCCCGTGCAGATTTAGAAATGGAAGCCCTGACTCTTGAACCAATCGCCGCAATTAATATTCTGATCCCACAGTCGATGAGAAGGCTCAACGTGGCACTTGTTGATATTGGCGCAGGCACTTCTGATATTGCTGTTACAGATGCTGGTACAATTACTGCCTACGGTATGGTGCCTGTAGCTGGTGATGAAATAACCGAGGCTGTTTCGGATGAATTTCTTCTGGATTTTCCTGCGGCAGAAAAAGCAAAGCGGGATTTCTTAACTGAAACTTCTATCACAATCACAGATATTCTTGGATTTGAAATGGAGCTTTCTTCAGAGGAAGCTGTGGAAAAGATCCTGCCGGCCATAGAACGGCTTGCTGATGCTATTGCGAAAGAGATTCTGTTCCTAAACAATAACCGCTCTCCAAAGGCTGTCATGCTGGTCGGTGGAGGAAGTCTTACTCCGGGCCTTTCGGGAATACTTGCAAAAAAATTGGAGCTTCCGGAGAATCGTGCAGCTATCAGAGGCATTGACGCAATAGCCAAACTAAAACTAAGCGAGCATATTTCGGGTGGCCCAGAGCTTGTAACCCCTATTGGAATAGCCATTGCTTCGAAACAGTCCCCCATCCAATACATACATGCTTATGTAAATGACCGTGCTGTCAGGATGTTTCAAATGAAAAAATTGGCTGTTTCTGATTGTCTGCTGGCTGCCGGTCTTCCAATCAGTAAGATGTACGGCAAACCAGGGCTTGCCGCTATTATTGAAGTCAACGGACATACGGTCTCCATTCCAGGGGGACATGGAAAACCTCCTGTTTTATTTAAAAATGGCACTCCTTGTACGCTAGTGGATAAGATTGCCCATGGTGACCATCTGA
Organism: Chryseobacillus diguaensis; assembly: GCF_049220665.1. Taxonomy (NCBI): domain Bacteria; kingdom Bacillati; phylum Bacillota; class Bacilli; order Caryophanales; family Bacillaceae; genus Chryseobacillus; species Chryseobacillus diguaensis. The sequence continues at coordinate 78,853 of NZ_JBMKNV010000003.1, read as the reverse complement.
CTGTAGAGAAAGGTCTTAACGGAAGTGAACCTGTTATTTATGTCAAAGGATCTCCTTGACGCAGAAACCACCCGGAAATATTTCATCAATGGGACTCAAATCGAAATTTCTCCCGAGATTCTGATTAACGGGAAAGCTGCAAGTGCTGAATATTTATTGAAAGACCGGGATAAATTAATTTACCAGTTTCCTGACACCATAGAATCATTATTTCGTTCCCTTTCAAAAGAAGAATGCTTAACAAAAATCCATCCCTTTTCAATTATGCTTGATGGAAAAAAATTAAATGCAGATTCTTTTTCAGGCAAGCTTTTTAAAAACGGTATCCAGTCTGCCAAAGAAGCAAAAATAGAAAACGGCGATCAAATAACCGTTTCTCCTCCTCAGTCACCAAAGCTCGAAGAAATTGCCGAGTCAGCCGGGTTAAAGCTCGTTCATTCAATGACTGTTTACTTTAATGAAAAACCAATAACAATGCAAAAAACAGCGGCAGAAGTCTATAGGAATGAAACACTTCTTAAGATAGAGGATAGGGTTTTTGAAGGAGATGTTTTACACATTGCAAAAAAACAACATTCAGGCTTTATCTTTCAGGATGTATTTGTAAAATCTGATCTGCAAATTCCGGACAGCAACAAAACAAGGTTTACAATTTTGAAAAATGGCGTTCCAGCCGGATTTGATACCCCGCTTGTTGAGGGAGACCGCCTTGCTATAGAATGGACTTAGCTTTCTTTCAAAGCGAACGAAGCAGAAAAACAGCGGAGATTCCGCTGTTTTTTGTTTGCCCAACTATGCAAGTACTGCTTTTTTGATAGATGTTGCCGTAATATTCCAATGAGAGGTATCCCATACTACACGATTTCCTTCAAACAAGAGTGCCTGCGGAGTCTCATGCTTAATTCCATAAGTTTGGGCAATATGATTCGAAAGCTCTCTGGATTCTTGAACATGCAGAAAATAAGCCGGCACATCTTCATTTGCACTGACAAACTTTTCAAACTCATTAAAAGCTGCTCTAGAGATTGGGCAGGTCAGACTGTTCTTGATAAAAAGAAAACGGCCTTCTGTCTGAGCTAGATTCTCAAATTGTTCAATGGTTTTTATATTTTGTGCTGCCATCTGCTAACACCTCATTTACAAGTTTATATTAGTCTGTTTTCGCAAGATTGTTGCTATTCGTATGGATTTAGAATACACATGAAGATAAGCTTCGTGGCATCTTTTCTTAAAAATAATCGGAATACTTGTTTGGAATTCATTTATTTTGTTGAAAAACAACAAAGTTTAAGAAAAAAAGCCTTATAGTAAAAGAATCGGCAGGATTTCTGCCGATTCCTTACTTTCAAGATTGATTTGCAGATTCAGGAACTGTTTCCTTTTTTTCTTCTGAAGTTTGATCAGCTTGGCTGCTGATCACTTCTTCTTGGGATTGAAGGCTGCTGTTCTCTGAATTGCGTGCTTCTTCAGCCAATTCATCTACAGCAGATATTTCATCATTTACTGAGTCAGAATCATTATTGGATTTTCTGATGTCGCGAACTTTGTTCATCAGCTGGCTGGACTGTTCTGTTACAGTTTGAGTTAAAGAAGAAGTTCTGTCTTTGGCAATGTTTGCCCATTCGCCGCCTTTTTCAAGTGCGCCGCTTGTTAATTTATTCGTTTTTTCAGCAACAGTACTTGCCTGAGTGCTAATATCCCCTCTAAGCTCTCGTCCTGATTTCGGAGCAAGAAAAAGGGCTGTTGTAGCACCAATAATTCCTCCGATTAGTGTGCCAATGATAAAGTCCTTTGTGTTAATTTCATTGATTTCTTTGCTCATTTTCTATTCCTCCCTTAATTGTTATCTTAAAATATGGCTGTTAAAGATTGTTCCAATTCTTATATGGTTAGGACACGAATAAAGAGAATCTTCGTGGCATCTTTTCTTAAAATTCGTAGTTGTATTCTTGGCTGGATTCATTTATTTCGTTGAAAAAGCAACAAAGTTTAAGAAAAGAGCCTTTATTATTAATTGTTCTGAGGTGTTGTGGTATTGGTTTTCATCGGTACAGCGGCTCTTACTGAAGCGCCTTCAGTATTCGTACCGTTTTTTCGTGATTTCCATTTGCTCCATAAATCCATTGCCGTGTTTCCCCACTGAATTGCTGCTGAAATTTTTTCTGAATTATTTTCAATGCCATTTGAAACAGATGCTGATACATTTTTTACTGAGCGGTTAAGCTGCTGCACTGAGGCCCCCACATCTTGAACAGCTTGAACAACGGTATTCAGACGAACTGATTTGTCTTGAATATCATCTGCCAGTGCATTCGTTTTATGTAGGAGTACTGTGGTCTCAGTGGTAATTCCCTGCATTTGGGTTTCAAGCCCTGTTAAAGTACCTGCGACATTATCAAGTGTTGACTGCAATGATTTCAGCGTTTTTACTAAAAAATAAACAAGAACAGCAAAAGCTACAGCAATTATGGCAACACTTAAGTATAAAAGTATTTCCACGATGGGCACCTCCTCTACGATCTAATTGTGTTATACCCTTCACTAAACATTATAAACATTATCATATTCTCTTATTAGGCAATTCTACAAGCGAGAAAAAAACCCTTTTTTGTTGAAAAATTTTTACTGTATTTTTTATACGAAAAACCCCCAAAAAAATCCCTGCATTTCTAAGCAGGGATGAAAAGGTTTTATATTAATGGCCGGGAACGTTCCGGAAGCCAATCGGCTAAAAAGGCGGGCAGTTCTCCATCGTAAGCATTGGTTGTATGTCCCCCGTTTTCAATAATAAAGGTTTTATCCTCGCTTGAAACAAGTTCAACCACCCTTGCGCTATTTTCTTTTAAAACAAGCTTGTCGAGATCAGTGGAGACCACGAGAAGATTCGCTTTTATGTTTTTTAATTCTGCTTTTTTTCCATCAATGACCAATCCGCCATCAATAAGTTTATTGTCTCTTCCCAAGTCATTCGAGAGCTGTTTCATTGCTGCTCCAGAAAATGGAACATGACTATTCGTCCATTTATTGAGCCTTTTCCATTTGTCAATATACTCATCATCATAAGCTTTGTTTAAAAGGGATAGATAAGGGGTGAAATAAATAGGGTATGTCACAAGCCTCATGCCGGCCTCCATTGCTTTGGCAGTCACTAAGCCAAAAGCGTCAAATAAGCGGTCGAACGAAACTTCTCCTCTGCGCGCAACATTAGCCCATTGATCAAAAAAGGGAACTACACTGGTATCTATTGCAGCAACACTCAAAATTAAATTTTTGATTGGCTCTTCTGCAATAGTGGCATACATCGCTGCAATTGTACCCCCGAGACAATACCCGATAACGGTTATTTCATCAGCACCTGAGTGTCTAAGGGCCCTTTGGATACCCCTTTGAACATATTGTGTAATCATGTCGTCTGCTGTCATGTCTTTGTCTTCATAACCTGGACTGCCGAAATCAAGAAGGTAGACATCAAATCCATTCTTGATGAATGCCTCGATCATGCTGTTTCCTTTTCCCATATCCAAAATAAAGGGCTGGGTTACGGGTGAATAAACGAGAAATAAAGGAACCTCATATTTTTTTTCCTCTGGCTTGTAATGCCATACAGTTGCTTTATTCTTTTTCCAGATAACTTCCCTTGGAGTTGGATATAGATCAGGTTCAGGACTTATCCGGACAGTTAAAAAATTCGCCCATCTCTTTAATTCCATTTCGGGATCATATGAAGCGGCTTTTCTTTCCCCATTGTCTCCATTCATGCTTTTGCACTCCATTTTTCCATCAATCTTTTAGTTATAAATTCAGTGAAAAAATCATCTGTACTTTTTGTCCCCAGCCCATTTGCAGGATCATCTGCACTTTTTGTCCCCAGCCCATTTGCAGGATCATCTGTTTTTTTTGTCACCAACCCAGTTGCAGAGTCAAGCAGACTTTTTATTAAAACACTTTTCGCAGAACTTGAACTGCTTGCAGCCTTCTCCTTGAATACTTTTTTTCTTCTGTTTTGGAGAGACTGGCTGATCCCTTCTGGTACAGATTTCCCCTTCAGCATTGATAAAATTTCAAAAACTTCTTCTTCTATCAGATCCAGTTTATCCTCTGACTGAACAACCAGTTTTCCTACACGGGAAACATCATTTTTAGTAGGAAAATTCATTGGAATGGACGCATCCTCTATAAAATCCTGAAGTCCAGCAACCAAACGGGCAAGAACCTGTCCGCCTATGTTCGCTGCCTTTATGATTTCTTCGTTATTAAGGGCATCCTGTATGAACTGATTCATCTGCCCTTCAAGCTGGAAACCCGTCTTCTTAAGCCATGCATAAAATTCTGCGGGGTCCTGTTCCATACTCATTGTTTCAAGCTGGAGACCCAATTTCTTAAGCCAATCATTAAAATAGGAGTTCTGTTCCTTACCCATTTCTTCAAGCTGGAGTCCCAGCTTCTTAAACCATGCAGAAAATTCGGAGTTCGTCACATTACCCATTTCTTCAGGCTGGAGACCCAGCTTCTTAAACCATGCAGAAAATTCGGAGTTCGTCACATTACCCATTTCTTCAAGCTGGAGACCCAGCTTCTTAAGCCATGCAGAAAAATCGGAGTTCTGTTCATTACTCATATTCCATGCTCCTTACTGTTTTATTAGGATTGGATAAAAGTCCCCTATATCGTTTGGAAACCAGTCCATTTATCTAGCAATCCTCCCTGTTAACCCTTTCGATATATTATAGGAGCAGTCTCTAAACAGGGTGAACAAATTGGTTTCTTAGCCTTAGCCTTTTTTTCATAGTGGAATAATCTAAATCCTTGCGCTATTTTTAACTCTCTTGTCATAGGAAACACGATATTTCCAACATGACAAAAAACATTTCAAATCCTGCCTTTTTCGAATAGCAGCCAATTAAACTAAACAGTCTTCATTCTAATGCCTTAAAGGAATATCTCTATTTTTTTATAAAAATAGATTAATGGCCAAGGCGGGTTTGTCTCCGGAAGAATAAACTGATTTCGTTAAATTTCATTTATAAGGAGCTGTTTCCCCTAATGACCGAACAGCAAGTAGAGGACCTATTTGACTTAAACGGGCATTCTGCCCTGTATAAAAAAATCCGCTATCCTCTATGGCTTTCAGGAAAGCTTGATCATGCCGACCCAGAGCTTCTCGAGTCTTTTTTATCGCATTATTCTTTTAACGAGAACACTCTCTTTGATCAATTTATGTTTCATTTTCAAGTTTTCAGCAGAATTTATGAAAAAGATAGATTTCCGACCATTTTTTAAAGTGAACAGTTTGAGGAGAGATGCCTGAAAGGTTTCTCTCCTTTCATTATGAAGCGGTTTCACTATTGTTTTTTTCTTCAAAATAATTCCGAACTTTCGTGATATTAGGGTACAATAGAGAGGTACAAAAGGATAAAGGGGGCAATAAAAATGAAAGATCCTCGGATTGAAAAACTCGCAAAAAATATGATCAATTATTCTTTAAAATTGCAAAAAGGCGAAAAGGTACTGATTGAGAACTTTGGATTGCAGCGGGAACTTGTTACAGCACTCGTTAAAGAAGCTTATGCAGCAGGCGCCTATCCATTTGTTTCTATTAAAGATCACCAGGTGGACCGTGCCTTGTTAATGGGAGCGCAAGAAGAGCATTACAGCATGATGGCTGAATTTGAAGCCAATGTGATGGGCAAAATGGATGCATACATAGGATTGCGGTCTGGAGATAACATCAATGAACAGGCAGATGTTCCAGATGATAAAATGAAAATAATGGGCAAAACAGTCAGCCAAAAAGTACACCGTGAAATCCGCGTGCCAAAAACCAGATGGGTTGTTCTGAGATACCCTACATCTTCCATGGCTCAGCTAGCAAAGATGAGCACGGAAGCGTTTGAAGACTTCTACTTTGATGTTTGCAACCTTGACTATGGAAAAATGGATAAGGCAATGGATGCGCTCGCTGCTTTAATGAATAAGACAAATAAGGTCCGGCTTACAGGCCCTGGTACTGACCTTTCTTTCTCCATAAAGGATATTCCGGCCGTTAAATGTGCAGGGCACTTAAACATTCCTGATGGAGAAGTATATTCAGCGCCAGTTCGTGACTCTGTAAACGGAACGATTTCTTACAATACCCCTTCACCATATAACGGCTTTACTTTTGAAAATGTGCAGCTGACGTTTAAAGATGGGAAAATTGCAGAAGCATCTGCCAATGACAGCGAACGGATTAATAAAATTTTCGATACAGACGAAGGGGCGAGATATGTAGGAGAGTTCGCAATTGGCGTTAATCCATACATTCAGCACCCGATGCAGGATATTCTGTTTGATGAAAAAATCGACGGCAGCTTTCACTTTACTCCAGGTCAGTGTTATGATGATGCATTCAATGGCAATCATTCCAACATTCATTGGGATATGGTTATGATTCAGCGACCAGAATACGGCGGAGGAGAAATTTATTTTGATGATGTCCTTATCCGAAAAGACGGCCGTTTCGTTATTCCGGAACTTGAAGGCTTGAATCCGGAAAATTTGAAATAAGAATTGCAAAAACCGCTAGCCAGTATTGGCTAGCGGTTTTTTTTGCTTTTTGATTTGATTTGCAGAGCTGAACGAGACGCTTCCGCTTCTCTTTGTCCAGCTCCGCCTCCTAGCCCCTCGAGGTCACTTCGAAAAATCCCTTAAAGTCAAAACCGGACTTTAAGCGATTTCCCTCCAGTGCTTGTCGGGGCTGAACAGTCGGCTCCGCTTTTCTATATTAAGTTAATACTTCTTCATAGGCTCTTTGATATTTTTGGATGTCTCCGGCTCCCATGAAGACAAGGACGGCGTTTTCGTGTTTTCTTAGAATTTCTGTTTCATCTTCATCAATCAAATTGGCCTGATCAATTTTTCCTTTCAGGTCATTGATGGAAAGCTTGCCGGAATTCTCTCTTGCTGATCCGAATATATCGCAAAGGTAAACGTAGTCAGCTTTGTTAAGACTTTCTGCAAATTCATCAAGGAACGATTGAGTTCTCGTAAAGGTATGCGGCTGAAATACCGCTACAATATCACGATCAGGATATTTCTGTCTCGCAGCATCGATTGTTGCTGTAATTTCAGTCGGATGATGAGCGTAGTCGTCTATCAAAACTTGTGAACCGACTCTTTTTTCATTAAATCGGCGCTTAACACCGCCAAAGGTCTGAAGTCTCTCCTGAATAATTTCTGCATCAATTTCTTCATAATGGCAGATCGCAATAACGGATAGTGCATTCAGAACGCTGTGATCTCCATAAGTAGGTATTTTAAAGGATGCATAAAACGTATTGCGGACATAAACGTCAAAGCTTGTTCCTTCTGTTCCTTTGACAATATTTCTTGCCTGGAAATCATTTTGTTCGCCAAATCCATAATAAACGACCGGAACTTTCGCTTGGATATGCTGCAAATGTTCATCATCGCCGCATGCAATGATTCCTTTTTTCACTTGAAGTGCCATCTGCTGGAAGGCATCAAATACATCTTCAATACTTGAGTAATAATCCGGATGGTCAAAATCAATATTCGTCATAATCGCATAATCCGGATGATAGGATAAAAAGTGGCGTCTATATTCGCAAGCTTCAAAAGCAAAATATCGGCTGTCTTGAATTCCTTTGCCTGTTCCATCCCCGATCAGAAATGAGGTAGGCTGTGCTCCTTGCATCACATGAGAAAGCAGACCAGTAGTAGATGTTTTACCATGAACACCTGTTATTCCGACGCTTGTGAACTTCTCCATAAGCTGACCCAGAAAGTGATGGTACCGGATAACCGGCAATTCAAGCCTTAAGGCTTCTGCGATTTCTTCATGATTGTCCGGATAAGCATTACCCGCAATAATCGTTAATCCTGGTTTAATGTTTTCCTTATTAAAAGAGAAGATTGGAATACCTTTATCTTCAAGAGCTTTTTGGGTAAAAATGGTTTTATCAATATCGGAACCCTGCACTTCGTAACCCATGTCAAATAGAATTTGAGCAAGGGCACTCATACCCGTTCCTTTTATTCCAACAAAATGATAAACAGTCATAAGCAGTACCTCCAACAACGTCTATCTGATTGACAGTATATGACGTTCATCTAGAATTGCAACTCAGTAGTTGTCCGTTTAAAGAAGCTTCGTATGTATTACAACACAATAAGTTTACAGCTGAAAATGGATACAACTTCCAGATCACTCTCGATTTTTCCATTTATTCACTTTCATAACGCCTTAGAGCAAGCATTAAAGCAGCTCTTTTAGTTTAATAAAGAAAGAAATGAAGGAATATCGGACTAAATTCCTAAATCAGTTTTTTTACTATATCTCTTTTCTTAAGGGTCTTTTCTTAAACTTTGTTGCTTTCTCATCTATATTAGATGATTACGGACCAATTTACCATGTGAATTTTAATAAAAGATGCCACGAAATTAGTCTTAATATGTGTTCTAAGATAGTACCAATTGAAACAATCTCTGCGAAAACAGCCTATCTTAAAAGGCGGTTTTATTCCCGTTAATCCACGACTTTTTCCATTCTTGGATTCGGCCTGAATTTCCGTCCTGCTTTCGCTTGGGGTTTTCCATTAAGCATCACATTATCGCCTGTAAATCCAATGGTAATCTTTAAAAGGCTGCTGCCCACTCCATAAATATCAACTGGAACCTGCTGTTCTTCAAATTCCTTGATCCGTTTTTCATTGAACCCGCCGCTCACCACAATTTTCACATGCCCATACCCTTCCCTGTCAAGAGCTTCACGGAGAGCAAAAATCAAATGGCCGTTAACTCCTCTTGGGTCAAATGTGCCAAGTACATCCGGATTTCTGACAAAGTATTGATCAATCATTGTTCTGGATGTATCGACCCTTACTCCCTTAAGCTCTGAACCAAATTCTCTGGCAACTTTGAGGGCATCTGTAATGCAATCATTGTTGTAATCAACCAGCACAATCAAATCGTCTTCAGGGAAAGTCTTGGCATACGCCTTAGACGTTTCCACTATGTCTCCATCAAACATCTGGATAAGAGCATGAGGCATAGTTCCCATACCCTGCTTGCCCCACCATTCACTCATAGCATGTGTAGCCTGTGCTGAAGAGCCGCCGATATAGGCAGCGTATCCGTCACCCGCCTGCTGTGTGAAATGGTCATCACGGTCGCCCATAAAGATAACAGGCTTTTGAATCCCGGAAATTCCAGCAGCTTTCACAACATTGTAAACATTGGTTGCAACGGAAGTGCGTCTTGCCAAAATACCATCGATTACACCTTCAAGATAACCAAAATATTGATACGGTCCTGTTATCGTTAAAACCGTTTCGAAGGGACTGATTTTATCTCCGTCTTTTAAGGAGTGAATTTCTAGCGTCTCAGGTTTTTCCGCAAAGGTTTTGAGTAGAGCAATAACCTCATCTGTTCCGCATAGGACAGCATGTTCTTTTTGAAAAAACTGCATCGTCACGATATTTTCGGGACGTATGGCACTGACAATTTCTTTTGTTTTTAAAAAATATACAGCAGAAAACCAGCCTTCTTTGACACGCTCGTCAAATTTAAAGGTGTGATTCGTCAGGCGGCTGATTTTTCCCTGCATCTTTAATTCTATTTCCTTCATCCTTCTAGCTCCCTTTACATTGCTTTTCTAGAGACAATCATATCATTTCCTTTTAAAAGACACTACTTTCCTGAAGCTCTGTCAGATCTTCATCGGAAATCAGGATGTCCCTCGGCTTGCTTCCGCGGGCTTCAGATATAATACCCTGCTCTTCCATTAAGTCAATGAGGCGGGCTGCTCTATTATACCCTACTCTGAAACGCCTTTGCAGTCCTGAAGTAGAAGCATTGCCTTGCTGGACAACAAATTCGCAAGCATCGTAAAAGAGCTCGTCCCCTTCTGATTGAAGGGAGCTTTTTTTCATGAATTCTTCTTGATGAAACAAATATTGCGGCTTCATTTGCTTTTTGACATGGTTCACTACACGTTCAATTTCTTCATCCGAGACAAAATTACCCTGTATTCTGACTGATTTGGACTTGCCATTTTCAAGGAACAGCATGTCCCCTCTTCCAAGAAGCTTCTCTGCCCCGCTCACATCAATAATAGTTCTGGAATCCACCTGGGAAGAAACAGAGAAAGCGATCCTCGTTGGAATATTGGCTTTGATCAATCCAGTAATAACATCAACAGATGGCCGCTGTGTAGCCACAATTAAATGAATGCCGCAGGCTCTCGCTTTTTGGGCTATTCGGCATATGGCATCTTCCACATCGTTCGGAGCAACCATCATCAGATCAGCAAGCTCGTCGATTACAATGACAAGGTAAGGGATATGTTCTCCCTGCTGATGTAATTTTACCATTTCATTGTAGCGGCCAATATCACGGACTCCTGCGTGTGCGAACATTTCATACCTGCGCTCCATTTCCTCAACAGCCCATTTTAGTGCACCTGTAGCTGCTTTTACATCAGTAACAACAGGACTAACTAAGTGAGGAATATTATTATATGGAGCAAGCTCTACCATTTTCGGATCAATCAGCAGCAGCTTTACTTCATGCGGAGATGCCTTATACAGAAGGCTTACAAGCATTGTATTAATGCAGACGCTCTTACCTGATCCTGTAGCGCCGGCGATCAGTCCGTGAGGCATTTTATTCAGATCCGTCACAACTGGCTGGCCTGAAATATCAAGGCCAAGAGAAACCGTTAATGGAGAAGTGCTGTTTCTGAATTCAGGACTTCTTGCAATTTCCCGCAGTGAAACTATCTTGCTATGGAGATTCGGCACTTCAATGCCAATCGTGTTTTTACCTGGTATTGGCGCTTCAATCCGGATGTCTCTTGCTGAGAGGCTCAGTTTAATGTCATCAGAAAGATTGGTAATCTTGTTTACCTTCACTCCAGGCTCAGGATGAACTTCAAATCTCGTAACAGCTGGACCTTGTGTTACGTTCACTACAGATGCTCCTACATTAAAATTTTTCAAGGTCGTATCCAGAAGCTCTTTTTGTTCTTCAAGCCATGCAGCATCATCAACAAATGCCTGAGGCGGAACATTTAATAGCTGGATAGAAGGAAAAGTATAGCTTCCTTCTTGCTTTCGATCTCCTTTTTTAGGCTGATCCCGATTAAGCATCAGTACGTTATAAGGGACAGCGGCCTGGCTGAATCGTCTTTTCTCCGTCCCATTTTGATGTTCTATTACTTTGTTCTTTTCTTTTTCTATTTCCCCGCTGAAAACAGCGGATGATTCCGTTGTCAGCTTTTCAGTGCCAGATGCTCCGCTAGATGAAACAGATAAATCTTGTACTTTATTTTCTTCATCAATGATCTCTTCTGCCAATTTCAAAACCGGCTTCATCTCTTCCTCTTCAGCCGCAATCTCATCAATCGCTTCATAATCAGGCTGCTCACTGGCAGTCAGGTGAGATGTTTCCAATACCTCTTCACTGGTTTCATACGATGCTTCCTGTATAAAAGGCTTCGATTCATCTGGTTTATTTGTTTCTTGTTCAAATGATTGAAATTCTTCTATTCTCTCTTCATCTGTTTCTCGAGTCTCTGTTCTTACAGGTGCCTGCTCTGGTTTTATTTCTTTTTGAGACTCAATCTTAGTTTCTATTGCCTCTTTGTCAAACTGTAAGGAAAATGCACTGCTGTTTCTTTCTTTTTCCTCATTTTGTTCCTGATTTTTCGTCTGCTGCACATACAGATTAGAATTTTCTTCAGAAAAGAAATCATCTTTTTTGTATTCCTTTTTGCCGTGCAGCCTTTCTTGATTCAGCATAGCCTTCTCTTTTGCCAGCCTGAGAGAATGGCTTGATATTTTACGAAGGATTTCCTCCTCCTCTAACCGGTCGTTTCTATTTTTCTCTCTTAACTGGTAGGGAAGAGATTCCATTTCAGCTCTAGGCCTGAAACCATAAATGGGAGAAGGAATTTCAGTAGGCTGGAATGGCTTCCTTTCTGAATGAGTCTCCTGTTTTGCCTTATGCATTTTAGGAGGCTCTGTTTTCTTTGAAAAAGAGCTCTTTGGCACCGGTTTTTCCGGTCCTTTTTGCATACTAGAAGGTTTTTGCCGATTTCCCTTCCCTTTTCCATCAGGAATCATTGGAAACCGAAAATTGCCTGCTGGATATTGATAGGAAATCTTTGTTTCCATTTTTGAATGCTGCGCTTTTCGCAATGGCAGATTTCCCTTCGGTTTGGCCTTCATTTCCTCTGGAAGAGGCTCAATTTGATGCTTCATTTCATATTCTTTTTCAATGTCCTGCTCTCCAACAAAATATTGCTTAATTTTAGAAAGCCAACTCATTAACATCACTCTTTCAGACTCTTTGTTGTTTTTCTCTTTAGCTTCTTTTCATAAGGCTGTTTACGCAAAAATTTTTGCTATTCGCAGGGATTTAGAACACTCTTAAATTTGCAGAAGTATTTTTGTTTTGAATGAATGAAAAAACAAGAAAGTTTTGGAAAAGAGCCTTTCACAAATCCGAATAAGCTGCATACACGAACGTTTTCACACGTTTTTCCCATACATCCATATAAGAAAAAAAGCCACTAGCAAAATAAACTAGCGACCTTTATCTTACCATATAATTCGAGGGGAATCGGCATTTTTCGGGCGTTTCTTTGCCTCTATTACATGATTCCAGGTAAGAAAATGATTTCGTTCTCTTAACTGATCCTTACATTTCTTTACAGCAAGAGAGAGAATGAAAGGTTTAGAAGAAAGAGGATCCCGTTTCTCTGTTATCTTCCAAAACCAATATTCCTTTTTCCTGAGGAGCATTAGGCAAGTCCAATTCTTTTGCAGAACAAATCATACCGCTTGACGCAACTCCGCGAAGCTCTGCCGGTTTAATGAGCAAACCGCTTGGCATAACAGCACCGATTTTTGCAACAACTACTTTTTGGCCAGCTTCAACATTTGGAGCACCGCACACGATTTGAAGCACGCCGTCTCCGATATCTACCTGGCAAATATTCAGCTTATCTGCATTCGGATGCTTTTCCTTGGACTGGACATACCCGACAACAAATTTAGGGGTTAAGTCCGCTTGAAGTTCCTCTTCAAGCCCATTTTTCTTAAAGGCTTCATTCAATTTCCCGACAAACTCCTCTGTCAGTTCAACCTGACCTTTTCCTTCAACAGTCAAATAGGAAGAAGCATTAAATAGGTTATACCCTGCAATTTCGTTCGTTTCCTTGTCAAAGATTTTTACAGCATCCCCTTTTCTTTCAAAGGTTCTTTGATCCAATGAAATATCTTTCACATAAACGAGCAGTGTATCGCCTACTCCTTCTTTGTTATAGAATACGTTCATTTTTTGTCGTCCTTTCCGCTATTTACCGGCCGATTTTTTCCCAGTATAAAAATTGGCTCAAGCTTGTCCTCTTCATATAAAAAGGATAGGGCAGTAATGGGCACCCTGCCGCTTGCAAAAAAGCTCATAGCAAGCTGGGCTAGAACATCATAACCCGTATCATTTTGAATATCGGCAAAAATAACAACATCCTGATGAGGCAGAGCTATCGCCATTGTACCAGAAATCCGGTTTTTAAACGATTGCATCACCGATTCATCCAATATGCGGCTTGCATCATATCCGTCATTGGCACGGAGAAAATAAAACGTATTTCCTGCCACTTGGTCTTTCTTGATTTCCGTCTTTAAAGACCGCAAATTAAATAAGGCAGTCTCTCTAATTCTTGTATGATTCCAGTTTTCCCGTTCCATCATTTTATGATCAATCAGCCGGTAAGAGTTCCCGAGGTCAAGCGCATAAAAGATCCTTGTTTCTGCGGTATGCTCATCATACAGCAATGCATGGCCATCGTTTGTTTCAGTTGGAAAGGAAGTAGATCGTATAACAGGATAAAGGGATTTTTCTTTTCCGCTCAGCTCCTGGCTTTCGGTCATAGCGGTTAATGCTTCCTCAATATAATAAACAACTTCATTTATGGCTTTTTCTTTTTGATTTTCCCATTTGGCGATAATGCCAGGAAGCGAAATCGTTACGCCTTTTCCCGTTGCTTTCTCTTCAATCCTGAGCGAGTCCTTCTCTCTCTCAAATTTACAGGACCACGGCCTATCGGCAAGCTTTTCGCTTATCCTGTCAGCCATCTCTCTTGATTTCAAACATATCCCTCCATTCCTTGCTTGTGCCTGTTACTTATTCAGTCCATCAATAAAGGATTGAATTTGTTCTTTCGTTTTCCGGTCTTTATTAACAAAACGGCCTGTTTCTTCGCCTTTATGAAATGCTACAAAGCTCGGAATACCGAAAACGCCAAGGTCACCACATAAATCAATGAATTTATCACGGTCTACATAATAAAAAGAGAAAGAGCTGTTTTCAGCTTGGATTTCGGGTAAAAAAGGATCTAGAAAACGGCAATCAGGACACCAGTCAGCAGAAAACATAAATATGATATTTTCATTATTCTTCAATTCTTCAAATTGCTCGATTGATTGTAATTTTTCCATTAAAATAACCTCCAATTGTTTTAAAATCATCTATATAGCCGCTGAAGCATTTTTCAGGGAATTATTTATCAAAATCTATTGTCTTTAAGGCTTGAGCCTTTCTTGCACTATGAATAATATTAATAACACTCAGGGCATTCGTCAATTATTTGAACATAAAGGATTGACTACTGCCCGCTCTAAACCTTGCTTCTATCACGCTGATCCGCTTTTTGCATGGCAAATATATTCTAATAGCTGCAAGAAAAAACCCCTTTTTTAGGGGGATGGCCTGACTTTTGATAACGTTATTACTCTTTGAGCGAAGCTGCAATTTGCATCATCTTTTTGGCACTGTCAGGAATCTTTGAGGAATCCGCTTCAGTGGTTAACTTGACTCCGCCAATCCCAACCGTAATTTCGTAGCGGTTGTTTTTTAATTTATCCGCAATGGCAAAACCAAACCGTTTTTTATCCGTTAACGTTTTATTAAGTGCCTGATTCTTGTATTGAGTTTTAAGGAAATTGTACACTACTTTGCTATTGGGGTTTTCATTTGTATTAATAAAAAGAATGTAAGTCTGGCTGTTTTCTCTAAGCAGGATGTTCGTTGCCTTTTGCGAGGTTATCTTGTATGTGTCTGGCAAATAAAAACGAAATGTGCCTGCTCTTTGGTTAGGCTCAGGCGGCTTCGCTGCAAAAACCTCCTGCACATTCTTCTTCGTTTGTTCTGCCATGTCATTTTGGGAAAGCGTACATCCAGCTAAAGGAAGCGAGAGCAGCAGGATCAGCACTAAATTTTTTTTACATTTCAGGGATAGCCCCTCCTTTTTCCAGGAAAATCAAAATTTGTTATCATTATCTTTTCCCATATTGGAGCAAAATTAGCCATCCCTGCTGTTTGTAAAAGGCTGTTTTCGCAGAGATTGTTGTTTTTCGTACATGCTTTTATCACGCATTTAGACTAGCATCGGGGCATCTTTTCTTAAAGTTTTGCCATCCCAATGGTTTCGAGGACTAAATATAGGGTCATGAGCAACAAAGTTTAAGAAAAGAGCCTTGTAAAAAAGTGTTTTCGCCAAGTTCATTGATATAAGTATGGGTTTAGAGTGTCTTTTATTGTAGGTGCCTCTTCCATTCAGGATGCCTAAACAGCAATTGACCTGCAATCAATGAAGCAACATGAATAAACATATCAGTCCGATTCACAAGGCCTGCAGTAAAAATTCCAATTGCCCCTTCGTTTTGTCTCACGTTGTTCAAGGAAGTATATTCATCCATCACATCTCCGAGCTCTCTTCCGTCTTTAACTTCCCTTCCTATTTCTTCAGGAAGAAGAATTCTCGCACCTCCTGCAACAATGGGCTTTCCGCTTCCATCTGATAAAGCCCCCCAGTTGCAAAGAAAATATCCTTCTTTTGTTTCAGCAATTCCGCCTTCAAGTCCTATACCGGCATCTGCTTCACCTCTAACCAAAGCATTATTGGCACGATTGACAGCTCCCTCCAATGTTTCTTCATCAGATAATGGCTGTTTGGAAACTCCTGAAGAAACAGCAATCGGCTTAAAGGTTACCCCATCAAAAGCTTGAAAAGTGTTTTTAATCGCATTTATTTTCACTGGATTCATTGTTCCAATGGCTATTTTCATTATGTAAACCTCCAAAAAAATAAAGGCTGTTTTCGCAATGATTGCTGCTATTCCAAACTGCCTTTATCACGCAATTTAACTTATTTCGGGAAATCCTTTCCTAGGGCTATTTTCGCAAGGATTGTTGCTATTCGGATAGTCTTAGAATACGCATAGTGATTCGCTTGGTGGCATCTTTTCTTAAAATTTGCAACTGTATTCTCTCTCTATATTCACTTAAATGGATGAAAAAACAACAAAGTTTAAGAAAAGAGCCTTTCTTAAAGTTCCTCCCATATCAAGGGTCTTGTAAAAGAAATTTAGAGTGAGAAGCAATAAAGTTAAAGAAAAGAGCCTAAATAAAAAAGTTTCCTCATAAGTGACCATACCTTATGAGGGGCTTAGCCTGAAAATCAGGCGTTTGATTTAATAGTGTCTACCGTTGTCTGGTCACATGCCTTAACGAGCTTGACCAAGAGTTCCTTAGCGGCAGCATAATCATCTACATGCACGATTGATGCATGAGTATGAATATAGCGTGAGCAAATGCCGATTACTGCAGACGGAACACCTTCGTTTGAAACGTGGACTCTCCCTGCATCTGTACCTCCTTGAGAAACAAAATACTGATAAGGGATATTTTCGGTTTCAGCCAAATCCAGAACAAATTCTCTCATTCCACGATGTGTGATCATAGAACGGTCGATGATGCGTAGTAACGCTCCATTGCCAAGATGGCCAAATTCTTTTTTATCACCTGTCATGTCATTTGCAGGACTGGCATCAAGCGCAAAAAACAGATCCGGTTTAATCATGGCTGCTGCAGCTTGTGCACCGCGCAGCCCTACCTCTTCCTGAACTGTCGCGCCTGAATACAGCACGTTTGGCAAATCAGTGTCTTTCAGTTCTTTAAGCAATTCAATCGCAAGCCCGCATCCATATCGGTTATCCCATGCTTTAGCAAGAATTTTCTTTGGATTTGCCATAGGAGTAAATGGGCAAATTGGGACAATTGGCTGTCCCGGACGGATTCCAATTTTGATTGCATCCTCTTTGCTGTCTGCTCCGATATCAATAAGCATATTTTTTATTTCCATTGGTTTTTTGCGCTGCTCTTCGCTTAACAAATGAGGAGGAATGGAACCGATCACTCCTGTGATAGGGCCGTTATTTGTATAAATCGTAACCCGCTGAGCCAAGAGCACCTGACTCCACCAGCCGCCTAGAGGCTGAAAGCGGAGCATTCCATTAGAGGTAATGCTTGTTACCATAAAGCCTACCTCATCCATATGGCCCGCTACCATAATAGTTGGACCTTTTTCTTCTCCCTTTTTAACTCCAAAAATGCCGCCTAGGCGATCCTGCTTTATTTCATATGAATATTTTTCCAGCTCGCTTCGCATGAATTTTCGTACATCATGTTCGTTGCCGGGAACGCCAGGAAGTTCCGTTAGAGTCTTGAACATTTCCAATGTTTCTGAATTCATCCTTCATACCCCATTTTTTATGTATATTGTAATCCATCTTCATTTTACAGAATTGTTGAATAGCTTTCCACTGAAGCTGCTCTTCATACTTAACATTATGAGAGCCCTTTAGTATACTTTGAAGGAAAGCATGAGAAAAAGCAGGTTACAAGCCTATGCGATTATAAAAGCTATTTTTTACAAAGGATACTCGATAGTGGTATGGATTGATAAAAAACCTCGTTAAAAAAACAACAATTTATGAAAAGAGCCTTAAAATAAGAGCAACAGATAGTAAGGAGGATACAGGAAAATGAAATGGCGGAATTTTATAATTGGTGCTGGAATTGGAATTGCAGCAGCGTACCTGCTGAGAAATCAGCTTAAATCATCATCTTACCTTTCTTCTGAAAAAGCCTTGCAGATCGTTAAAAAGGAATTTAAAAAGAAAGGACCAATTGACGGTTCTTGGATCTATACAGTCCCGGAAGATTATACAGTTAACGACTTAACTCATAAAATCTACCGGACAGGGGTTACCCGCACTGTCGAGGACAAGCTTGAACAATACGAAGCTATCGTGGAAGCTGAAACAGGCATATTGCTCGAAATTAATCAAATTGCGTAAATGAGAAAAAACGGCTTCCCAAATGGAATGCCGTTTTTTCTTCCATGAAAAGCTTATTTCTGTCTATCTACTTTTTCTGTTATTTCACCCGCTTCGTTCCATTTGAGAGCTCTGCAGATGGCATCATGGTAAAAAATAAACCATGCATCTTGTTCAGCAGCAAAAGACTGCCATTTCTGTTTTTGTTCAATGGAAGTCATTGGATAGTCGTCGAATGCGAGAAGCCAAAGGACATTCTGGTGAGCATGAGTCGGCATAAGGTCAGCCATATGAACTGCTGTTTCTCCTTTATCCTTTAAAACGATGATACTGTGTCCGTCGCTATGGCCTCCTGTATGATACATAGAAATGCCGTTTATCACTTCAGTTTCGTTTTCAAATGGGATAACCTGTTCTTTAATGGCCTCCCAATTTTCTTTCCAATATGTATTTTTGGAACGGATATTCGGTTCTCTCATCTCATCCCATTCGATCTGGCTGGTAATGATTTTAGCTTTAGGAAAAACAGACTCTAATTTCCCTTCCTTTTCAATTGTCAGCCCTGTCACGTGGTCAAAGTGCAAGTGAGTCATCAGAACATAATGGATATCAGAGGGTACAAGACCAAGCTCATTAAGCGACTCCACGAGCTTAGATTCCTCTGTAACGCCATAGTTTCGTCTCTGTTTTTCGGTTAAGCGCCCGTTGCCGATCCCTGATTCTACCAGCAGGTTGAAGCCATCTTTCTGAATGAGGATAGGGTCTGTGCGGAGTTCAATCTGATTATTGTCATTAACAGGATATTTTTTTGTCCAAAGCGGCCTTGGCACAACTCCAAACATGGCTCCTCCATCTAAATGAGTAACCCCTCCATCAAGCCAAGTACACTTTATATCCCCTATTGTTAGCGTTTCCATTTTTTCAATCTCCCTTCAACTCCATCATACAAGCTGCCGCAGCATTTGAAAAGAGAAAACCCCCTATGCGGCTTGCACTTAAGGGGCTTTTTCTGAAATTTATTTATTCATACATTTAGCTTCTAAACGATAAATTTTTTGGCCCATTCCGGAAAATTTCTCTTCATATTCAGTCATAATATTGTCTTCAAAGTCGCTATTATGAAGATCAAGACTTACATAGATCAGCTTTAGGCCGTATTCTGCAAGGCTTTTAAGAGAATATTCAAATAGCCCCTGATTATCTGTTTTAAAATGAATTTCCCCGCCTTTTACAAGAATCTCCTCATATTTGGCCAAAAAGGTTTTATAGGTCAGGCGCCGCTTCTCATGGCGCTTTTTAGGCCAGGGATCGGAGAAGTTCAGATACACCCTGCTGATTTCTTTCTGATCAAAAATTTCTGTTAAATCAGCCGCATCCACATTAAGAAGCTTTAAATTCGGGATGTGATCATCCGCGGCTTTTTGAAGAGCATTTACAAGGACACTCTCAAATAATTCAATGCCGATATAGTTTACTTCCGGATTTTGTTTCGCCATGCCAGCGATAAACTGGCCTTTGCCAGTACCGACCTCTATATGAATGGGATGATCATTGCCGAAGACCTCTTTCCATTTCCCTTTGAAGGATTTTGGCTCCTGGATCACGATATGCGGATGATCGGTAATATAGTCATTTGCCCATGGTTTATTTCTTACACGCATATTAACACCTCTGTAAAATGAATAAAATATTTAATAAAATCCTGCTCCTAAAAATGCCGGCCGATAAAACTCTCGGCCGGCATTTTCACTTAAATCAGCACATTTTGTTTATCGAACATTCCATAAAAAATGCAGTTATTTGAGACTAAGTTTAAGAAAGGCTCTTTTCTTAAACTTTGTTGCTAATGATACTATATTTGGTACAACAAACCATCGGTAAGGCAAGAATTTTATGAAGAGATGCCCCGAAGCTGGACTTAATGCGTGATAAGTGCTTGTACAAAAAGCACCAATCTTTGCGAAAACATCTTTAAGAAAAGAGCCTACATAAAAAAGGCTGTTCTGAACATCTTAATGGTATAAGTGCAATGAAAGGATGAGAAACACATGCCTTTAAATCATAATCATCAGGTTAGTTTGCTTAAAGACATACTGGAAGAACATCAGGCAGACTGCTGCGGAACTGTCGCAGAATGCGAGCAGCTGGAAAGGCTGGTCAAATCATTAATGGTGAACACGAATATTGATCAGAACCTGAAGTCTGTTCTGCAAAACATCTACAGCTACAGCCACACTGGAATAAATGCACCGGTTGTGAACGATCATATCCTTTCACAAAAAGATAATTTATCACAATGGCTGAGTGAAATTGATAGCTTTTCGTAAAAATTGCAATGGGGCTCTTTCTTTTTAAAGGGCCTCTTTTTACTATTTGCAGAAGCCGGATTTTAAGATAAAGCCCTGTTCAAAAGAGCTTTGAGGCTTTCCAATCCTTCGTTTGTTTCTTTTATATTGTTTCTGGATCCATTAAAAAGAATGGAAACGATGGTTTGAGCAAGAACATACCAGTACATTCTCTTCTGCAAGCCCTCTGTCATTCCAAGACCATAGCTTGAGAGCCACTCTTCCCACTTCTTTTCTTCAATATACGAATATAAAAGCATGCCAATGTCAATTGCCGGATCTGCAATCATTGGCCCATCCCAATCAACCAGATAGAGCTGATTGACATCAGACAATATCCAGTTATTATGATTTACATCACAATGGCAAACTACTTTCTCTTCGTATTGAACATTTGGGAGCTGCTCTTTCAGAATGACAATCGCTTGCTCGAACTCCGGAAGGAGATACTGCTCAAACTCAATGGTTCTTACAATATCCTCCAAAATGGAATCTGGAGTCAGAGGCTGCTTCCCAAGCCTTTTCAGCATATCAAGCAATTCCCGGGAATGATGGATTTTGCTCATTAATTGGGCAACGTTTTCCTTATCCATGTCTTTCGGCTTTAATTCTCGCCCGTTCATCCAGTGCTGAGCGGTAATGACGTCCCCGTTTTCCATCCGTTTTGTCCAGATGAGTTTTGGAACGATTCCTTCAGCTGAAAGCACAGCAAGAAAAGGTGAACTATTCCGTTTTAGAAAAAGCTTCTGGTCTTCTTGCTCCGCATAGTACGCCTCTCCAGTAGCACCGCCAGCGGGGAAAATTTCCCACTCTTTACCAAGTAGATGTTCCAACCAAGTTACATTCAATGTCAACCCATCATTTCGTCGAAAAATTTTTTGTCAAAATAAGACGTTAAAAAAGGCTGTCAGGCTAAGATTTCAGTTCAAACCTTCAGGATTCTTTTATAAGTCTTTTACCATAGATAGCATTTTGAGTATCAAAATAACAAGGTGTAAGAAAAGGTCTTTCTTATAGCCTGTCTTTTTTATCCTATAAAGTCTTACCTGCTGCATATTTTTATACTGTGATGACAGATTTAAGCAAAATGAGTTTTTTAGCAGTTTACTTAAACGTTGAAAAATTATAATAGCATACAAAAAAGGAATGGTAAAAACAATCAGTGAATTCTTGTAAAAAGCTTTTTTGCTTTTCTTATTCTCAGGTACAAAATAAAAAGACAGCTACTAAATGACAATGAGTTCATAATAGCCATCCTTTTAAATTTTATCGTCATATTACAATTTTCGTCAAGAAAAACCGACATCCTACTTTAGATACAAAACATAGGTTCCAATAAGATTTAGTATGATTTGATTACCATTTAATGAAGGAGATTCTGCTTCGAAAGGGACTAATTTCACATTCCAAACCCCTTCAATTGGCAGGAGAAGAGTTTCATTTTGTTCATTTGTTTTATGAATCACTGCAATTTGCTCCCATTCTCCCAATGAACCTATATCTTTTAAATGAAAAGCAATTGTACTGCTGGAGGTTTCAAGCGAAATGACATGCCTTTGAACCTCCTCGCCGGTACGCAAGCGGAATGCGCCATGTGATTTTCTGAGGGAAATCAGGCTTCTGACATATTCCACTTCTTTTGAATAGATTTCTCTAAGCTCCCAGTCAAGCTGGTTGATGCCATCATTCGAATTATAGCTGTTTTCAACACCTTTTTTATTTCTGAAAAATTCCTGGCCTGCATGGATAAAAGGGATTCCCTCGGAAAGTATCACCATGGATGTAGCAAGAAGCTGAAATTTTCGTTTTCGCTCTTTTGATTGATGAGCAATACTAATATTCATTTTATCCCAAAAAGTATAATTGTCATGGCATTCCACATAGTTAACAGATTGCTCCGGATCCTTTACGAATACCGGAGACTCTGCGCTGTACTGGACAATCCCTTTCAGTGCGGAACAAGCATCATGCTTTTTATGCGGATTGTCAAGGGCGTAGCCAGTATCGTACTGGAGAAAGCTGCTCCCTTTAATAGAATCTCTGAAATGATCATTGAAAAAGGAGATCCCTTTCATTTTTGATGCATTGGAGATGGTGGCTTTTCTGTCATTTGGAAGCGGTGTCGATAAATCCCATCCTTCGCCAATGAACAGGATATCTCTTTTAATTTTTCTCGCCTCGACTAGGGCCTCCTGCATCGTTTCAACATCCAAAATGCCCATCAAATCAAAGCGAAGTCCATCAACATCATATTCCTGAAGCCAATACTTTATCGAATCGATAATAAATTTCTTAACCATTCTTCTTTCTGAAGCAATATCATTTCCTACCCCTGTACCATTAGATGGATAACCGTACTCATCCATTCTGAAATAATAACCTGGTACAATTTTTTCAAAAGGGGAATCTTCATGAAGGTAGACATGATTGTAAACAACATCCATTATCACCTTCAGTCCGCATTGATGTACAGCCTGTATGGCCTCTTTTAACTCGAGGATCCTGCTTTTTGGATCATCTGCTTTTAGAGAATAGCTTCCTTCAGGCGCATTAAAATGGACAGGATTGTATCCCCAGTTGTATTGCTTATCAGGATTGCGTTCGTCTACGCCTCCAAAATCATTAAAAGGAAGGAGTTCCAAGTGAGTAATGCCAAGCTCCTTTAAATAAGTAATGCCGCTTGAAAATCCCTCTTCTGTCTTTGTCCCTTGTTCTGTAAATGCTTTGTACTTCCCTTTATGAACAATGCCGCTCTTTGGGTGAATGGAAAAGTCCCTAATATGAAGTTCATAAATAACGGCATCAGTAGGCTGGTTCATTTCCGGCACAATTGTTTTCTCAATCTGCAGTTTAGAGGGATCAAGAAGAACACCCATACCTCCATTAAGTGTGACGGCTTTTCCATAAGGATCAACGGTTTCACGCCATGACCGGTTTACAAAAACAAGGTATGTGTAATAAAAATCTTCGTATTCCTTTTCAATTTCAATTGTCCATACTCCCCGGTCTGCCCTCTCCATAGGAAAAGAAAGATTCTTTTCTTTTGAAGCAAGTTTTAAAATGACTTCTGTCGCAGTCGGAGCCCATAGTTTGCACTCAATGGTTTCTCTTTTAAATATCGTTCCAAGGCTTCCTGTATATTCATATAGCTTTTCAAATTCAGCAGATCGGATGACAGCACCAATCTGAAGATCTGCTGCAGCTCCTGAAGCATCTTCAACCAGATAAATCTCGCCAAGCTTGATATCGCCATCGATATCGCAAATGCATTTATGGTAATTTTCAATCTCAAACATTTCTCTTATTTTTAAAGGTCTTTTTCCTTCTTGATTCACAAGATGGAATATCCTTGTAAACGCATGGATGTTTTCTTTAGGAAGCAGGATCGTAATCGTATGAAAGTCATCAAGGTAAGCATCAAAAGATCTTTCAACCGTTAGCATTAGTTTTCCTCCCCCTGGAATAAATTCGCTTATAGCAGAATATTTTATCCTCAAATAGGCATTTATAATCTGTTTATGTATAAATTTTTGCCCTTTGGGGAGACATGCCGATTTCAAGAGGGGTAACTCCTGAAGCTTCTCCATCTGCGTGAACGGGCACGGAAGGATCCATTATTAATGTAACCTTTTGCCCTGTAAACACTTTCACTTCCTTCAATAGAGTATGCTTGCCGAAGAAAACCGTTATAAAAAGTGCCAATAATTTTATTCGGGACAGACCATGGACAACAACAATGGAAAGATCACCGCTTTTTGGATCTGCCTTTGGTGAAATTTTCATACCTCCCCCGTAATAAGGGTGATTGGAAACCGTCGCAAACCAGACAGTGTTAAATGACATCGTTTCATCATCCACTTTCAGATGCATGCTTCCAGGCTTGTATTTACAGACTGCTATCATCAATGCAGCGGCATAAATGGCTGAGCCAAGCCCTATCGAATTCAGCCATTTTTTGACTTTTATCTGGTTCGCAAGTATAGCAGCATATGCATCAAATCCTGCACCGGGACTGTTAATAAAAAGGCGGCTCTGCTGTATATTTGCCTGAAATACTCCTATATCGTAACTTGCGGGATGGTGAGACGCTTCGGCAAGAATCTTTTTTAAATTTTTCAAAGGATCTGCTGCGAGCTGAAAGCCTCTTCTGAAATCGTTGCCAGTTCCGGCTGCGATAAATCCAATTCTGATGTCTGGGAACTCCCGCAGGCCATTCATTATTTCATGAATGGTGCCATCCCGCCTATTCCAATAATGACCGCGGAACCGTTTTTTCCGAGCGACGCCACTTGCCTGGCTATAACCTCTGCATGTCCGCTGTACTCCGTCATATAAGAACGAAAAGGGATCTCCTTTTCCTCTAAATAGTGATTCAGCTTCCTCCAAACGCGCTTTGCTTTCCCGTTTCCAGAGGAGGGATTTATGATGAAAATGAATTCATTCATTCATTGCTTTCTCCATCTGCTATTAGTCTATGAAATTTCAGGCTGGTTTTATCATCAATCTTCACTTTTATCACTGTTCTTTTTTGTGTACAGGCTTTGACCGTTTTTCAAATCAAACTGCTCAGCGGAATCCTTGTTCCATTCAGATCTTGGATACGAATCCGAAACCGTATAATCAAAAAGCACTTTTACCGCTTTCAGCTGGATATGTTTGACAGGTGATGAGGCACTTCTTAGCTGCTGAAACCATTTTTCAAAGGTGCGTTTATCTATAATTTGTAAATCAAAAGCTTGAGAAGGATGGTCAATATAACTATTTTGAGAGATCAGTAGTTTCTTTACCGGAAGTCCAATCCCATTTGACTGCATCATGTTTGAAATAATGGTTCCGGCTCTGTTCAAACTGATCTGCGGATTCAGCACTTTTTTGACATGACGGCCTGTTTTCTCCTGCCAAAAGTGGTCATTCGAACCGATAAAAACCGAATCCTTTTCTCCTTTCAGCAAGGTCATGCAAAGGATTTCTGAAGGAAGAATAAACAGCAAATCAAGTTCCGTAACTGCCTGCTTAACCTTGAAGACAGGTTTATACATGAATAAATACTGATCCGGAAACCGCTGCAGAAAGAATTTCAATTCTTTGTTCCTGTATAAAGCCCTGTCTATTTGAGATTTATCTCTTAGTGTTGAGCTCGCCCACTTTAGCTGAAATTGAAAAATTTTATCAAGAAATAAATGCTTTAAATCCTCTTCAGCCCGGGGTTCAGTCGTAAACTGCATGTCAAACTCTTCTTCTCTAACTGCTTCTGCAATAAGCGGAGGGATTTCTATTGAAATGGTATCCTCGTTAGATTTTACAAGCTTTCCTTTTATTTTGGTAAATAGAGACGGCTTGCTGCCTTCTTCCGGGGTGCCGCTTCCCTCGAATTTTTTCATAAAGACGTCAAATTGGCTGGTCTTCCATGCTTCATGAAGAATCCGCCATTGCTGTTTTTTCATTCGGATAAACTGGCCTGGATACCGGTAGGGATCCATTTCATAGCGGGAAATATAATCATAAAGTTTAATAAGCTGTGCCATTCATTTTCAACCCCCTAATATGGAAGACACAATTACTGGACATAATACCGAAGCAAATACTGCGCTCAGCGTCATGGCAACAGAGCTGACTGCTCCTGCCTCTTCCCCATATTCAAGAGATTTTGCTGTTCCTATCCCATGAGCAGCAGATCCAAGTCCTACCCCGATTGCAGCCTGGTCTCTCACTTTCCACGTTTTCAGCAGAAAAGGGCCGAATATGCTGCCTGAAATGCCTGCTGCCATAACATATACGGCAGCTAGTGAAGGAATGCCGTGAATCAGTCTTGCAATATCCATGGATACAGGGCTCGTAACAGATTTAGATATGAGTGAACGGATCAATTCCGGATTGATTTTAAACCAGATAGAGAGATAAAGACCGCTTAAAATGCCTATCATTGCACCTGTAAAGACGGCAGCAATGATCGCAGTAAATTGTTTTTTTAATGTCTCCCATTGTTCATAAAGCGGGTAGGCAAGTGCCACTACTGCAGGCCCAAGAAACAGATCAATCCATTTGCCGCCTGTCATATAGGCATGATACCCCTCATTGGCGGCTAAAAGACAGCAAACTATTAAGAAAGTGCTCGTTGCAACAGGTACTAAAAATGCCCATCTCAGCTTTTGATAAAGCTTCTTCATGAAAACATATACAACGATCGTGCCTGCAAACATAATGAAACCAGTCAGCATCTACCATTCTCCTTCCCTGCTGCTTTTTCTTTACCCGGCATCTTTGCCAGCAGCCCAAATAGGAGAATAGAAGAACTAAAAACCAGCATCGAGCTGACAATAACGACCACTATACTGACAAGCCCATAACCGGTGAACAGGTTAAGATATTGAATGACCCCAACTGTTGCAGGTATAAATAGCAAAGTAAGATGTTTCAATAAAAAGGAACTGCCTTCTTTCACCCAAACAGGCTTTACCGCACCTGTCTTCAAAAAGAACAAAAGCAGAAGCATGCCAATGATGCTTCCTGGAAACCTCAGTTTAAAGAGCTCTTGAATAAATACTCCTATGTAATAAAAACCGAATAAAAGAATAACCTGAGCGGCCGTTTGAAGCCATTTCATTTGTCTTTACTCCTTTGCAGCTGATAAACTGCACACGTTTCATATTTTGGAGTCTGTTTCATGCTGGTTTTCAGAAGCTGCACGTTTTCCACAGTAAATTTCAGCGCTTCTTTTTTTATATCGGCAGAAAGTTCGGTTATTTCTTTATATTCCTCTTCGTCATTCCACTTCCTGGCGACCGTAATATGTGGCCGGAACGTTTTTTTATCAAGCTCAAATCCCGAAAGAATGCAGGCCTCGAATACTTGCTCCTGCAGTTTTTGAAGAGGGAGCGAATCCTTTAGGCCCAGCCAGAAAATTCTCGGAAAGCTTTGATTGCCAAATATTCCAATATGATCCGCATTCAGGTCAAAAATTTCATGCTTTAGAATTACAGTTCCGATTCTTTTATCAAGCTCCTCCAGATGGCGTTCTCCAGGAGGATGACCTAAAAAAGCAAGTGTTATATGATAATCAGCAGGATGAACCCACTTCTTAAAAGAAAGAGAATGCTGAAAAGATTCCAATAGGAAAGAAACCTTTTTATAGATTTCTTCCGGAAGCCGGATCGCAAGAAAATAATGTGAATGTAACATGGCCTATCTCCTTGTTGGTTTGGTTTAAGAGTTGTTGTGTTTATTTTAGCAGAATTTCCTGGCAAAAAGAAAAATCTGCCTTATATTATGTGTTCAAAGGCAGTGTTTGTTAAGATAGTAGGATGGAAATATCACATTTCAAGGAAGGTTGATCATTTTGGATGTTGTAGAAAATATTTCTCAATTAATTGGCAATACGCCTCTTTTAAAGCTTAACAGGCTGAATCCTGAAAATGGAGCGGATATCTACTTAAAGCTGGAATTTTTTAATCCTAGCAAAAGTGTAAAAGACAGAGCTGCATTCCAGATGATTGTGGAAGCAGAAAACGCGGGACTTTTAAAACCCGGGGCAACAATTATTGAGCCGACGAGCGGAAATACGGGAATCGGCCTTGCTATGAATGCTGCAGCCAGAGGCTATAAAGCCATTTTGGTCATGCCGGATACGATGACCCAGGAGAGAATAAATCTGTTGAAAGCATATGGGGCTAAGGTGGTTTTAACACCTGGAGATAAAAAAATGCCCGGCGCTATTCAAAAAGCCCATAAGCTCGTAAAAGAAATACCAAACAGCTATATGCCTATGCAGTTTGAAAATAATGCAAACCCAGAAGCACACCGAAGGACAACTGCTATTGAGATTATTGAAGCAATGGATTCCATCGGGAAAAAATTGAATGCCTTTGTAGCCACTTCTGGAACGGGGGGCACCATAACCGGAACTGGGGAGACACTCAAACAGCATTACAAAGATTTAACTGTACATGTCGTAGAACCAGCAGGATCTCCCGTTCTTTCAGGAGGTAAACCAGGAAAGCATAAGCTAGTAGGGACAAGCCCTGGTTTTATTCCCTCTATTCTAAATCAAAAGGTATACGATGAAATTTTTCAAATAAAAGACGAAGAAGCCTATGATACAGCTAGAAGGCTGGCAAGTGAAGAAGGCATACTTGTAGGTCCATCCTCAGGAGCGGCCTGCTATGCTGCCATTCAAGTAGCCAAACGCCTTTCACCTTCTGATACTGTTGTAGCCATTGCCTGTGATACAGGGGAACGTTATCTTTCAAGCGATTTGTTTCGTTAATAAGACAAAATGAAAGCAGCAGCCTTTTTGATTGAAGCTGCTGCTTTTTAATTCCTATTACGCTAACCCGCTTTTTTCACCATTGTCACAGCTGGAGCGGTTTTTAAGCCGAGCAAAATGACTAATGCAGCTGCGGACATAATGCCAAATAATAAATAGACGGCAAGAATAGAGAATTTCTCATAGATCATGCCGCTTAAAAAAGTGCAAAACCAATTCCCAAGGCCATTCCCTACTGCAGAATAGAGGCTTATTGCTGTAGTGCCTACTGACACTGGCGCAATGTCTCTGACATATTGAAGGGCCGCAGGAATAAATAGCCCTGTAGAAAATCCTTGAACAATTGTTGTCGCATAAATCACGGCAAGAGGAGGTTCAAAGAAATACATAAACCACCTGATTGTGGAGATCAATGCGGCAGCGAAAAGAATTCGCTTAATTCCGAAACGGCTGATCCATTTTCCCGCAAAGCTCATAAAAGGAGCTTCACTTCCTGCAGCAAGAAAAAAAGCGATTCCAATCCCGCTAAGTCCCCCTTCGAGATGATTAATATAAATCCCGAAGTAAAAGTTATTAGCAAGAATCGGTCCGAGAACAAGAAACGAAATCAATAAGAAAACAAAATAGGCTGGAACACCTGAAAGCTCTTTTAAACCTTTTCTGATCCCCGTTTTAATCTCTATATGATCATTCGGGAGCCGTCTTACAAGAAAAGCCGCTGCAATAAGTACAATGGCAAAGGCATAGAAAATAATGCTTAAGCCGAAAATTTCAGAAAGCTTCCCGAGAAGAACGACAGAAATGGCAAATCCGATCGCACCCCAAAGTCTGATAGAACCATATGGCGTACCGCTTTTTTGGGCGTAGCTAACCGCTACGCTGTCTGAGAGCGGAATTAATGCACTTTGGAAAACAGCCAAAAAGACTGCTGCTAATAGCAGTAAGGGATATGGATGAACAAGAGAATACACGATTCCAAACAGCGAGGTACAGCAGAGAGCAATGGTCAAAAGACCAATTGGCCTTTTTGTCTGGTCGCTGAGCATTCCCCAAACAGGCTGAATAATGATCATAATGACAGGACTCATCGAAAGGAGCAGACCCATCTGGCTTCCAGTGAGGCCTTCCCCTCTAAGATAAATGGGTAGCAGCGGCGACAAAGAACCGATTGCGAAAAAGATGAAAAAATAATAGAGAAAAAAGTTCGGCTTGATGTATTCACCTGAAGCTGGCAATGCCTTCATACCTTCCTTCATTCAGGCTGTTTCCACACAAAAATGAGAAAAGAGCCTAGCATTAATATGACAAACCCTGGAATTATTCCTTAACTATAATGGGAGTTTGCAGGATTGGCAATAGCTCCAAAGTTCCCATATCAGACTAAAGAATTCAATGAGTATGGAATCCTGCTTAAACTATCAATATATTTTATTAAATATTTCAAATAGAGCAAATAGAAAACAGAGCAAGCTCACTAAGGAGCTGCTCTGTTTTCTGCAAGCATGTTTTCCTATTATTTCACTTCACTGGGCTGTTCCTGGAAAAACAGCCTTACTGGATTTCTGACAAGCATCGTTTCAATGTCTCCCTCGTTTACTCCTCTGTCTCTCAAAGCGGGAAGGACATTTTCAAATAAATGAGAGGGGTGCCAGTTTTTCATTATGGCTTCGAGCGGTGCAGGCAGCTCAAGCGGTCTGCCCATCCAAAAATTAACGGTATCATGAGAAAGCATGATTTGGCTCGCATATCCATCTTTAATTAAGGAGACGAGAGTTTCAATCCGATCTTCATCAGTCGGGGCTCCAAACATTCCCTGCAGTCCAAACTGGTCAAAGGCAATATAAAACCCTTTATTCAGCACTTCTTTATGATATTCGGGATTGGTATTTCCGCAAATATGGCCAATCACCACTTTTTTTGGATCAGCACCGTTTTCAAGCAGCAGATCCGCTTGCTCTGGCCCCATTGTCCCTTCCTGGGTATGCGTCATAATGACGGCTCCCGTTTCTTTTTGGGCTTTTGCTGCTGCCCGAAAAAACATCTTTTCATATTCCGTGATTTCACCCTTGCTTGAGGCTGTTTTGATAACACCCGGTATAATTCCTGTTCCTTCAATGCCTTCAGTCAGCTCTGTCAAAAACATGTGATAAATATCTTTTTCTGCCGTGCCAAGCTGCTGCCTGAACTTAAAATAAGGTGTAGCCCCTTCTCCTTCGTAATAAAACCCCGTAGCACAAATGATTTGAATTCCAGTCAGCTCTGAAATTTCTTTAAGCAGCTCCGGATTTCTTCCGCATTCATTCGGCGTTGGATCAACAACTGTCTGAACACCGCAGCTCATCATTTGGAGGGCAACTGTGAGGCATGCATCCAGCGCTTCCTTTCGGTTGAAGGCTCCAAGAGTGCCGTCCCCATTAAATCCTGGATAGCCAAATACAAAGTGCTCATGAATC
The DNA here is from genome assembly GCF_049220665.1 of Chryseobacillus diguaensis. Lineage (NCBI taxonomy): Bacteria > Bacillati > Bacillota > Bacilli > Caryophanales > Bacillaceae > Chryseobacillus > Chryseobacillus diguaensis. The sequence goes on along the minus strand of NZ_JBMKNV010000003.1, from coordinate 47,607 downwards.
AGTGTTTTTCCAAAATCTTCTCTTTCAATTGGACCTGTCACCGTTTGAATTTGACCTGTCATTTTACCACCTCGCTCACCTTTTGCTGCTCCTCTTCCTGAAGCTTGCGCCAGAGCAGTTTACCGCTTGAGGTCATAGGAAGTGATTCTCTGAATTCAATAACTCTCGGATATTTATAAGCGGCCATTTCTCCTTTTGTCCATTCGATGATTTCTTCTTCTGTTGTGGATAGAGCGTTTTGTGAAAGCACAATAAACGCTTTTACCGTTTCTCCTCTTTTTGGATCTGGAATTCCCACAACACAGGCCTGCTCAACAGCAGGATGCTTATATAAAAGGCTCTCAACTTCGGTCGGCCACACTTTAAAACCCGACGCGTTAATCATCCGCTTGACTCTGTCCACCATAAAGTAGTACCCTTCTTCGTCTCTTTTTCCGATATCGCCTGTTCTAAAGAACCTTTTTCCATCAAGCTCTATAAATGCCATCTGGTTTTCCTCCTGGCGGTTGTAATAGCCTAGGAATACCTGCGGGCCATTTACGATAATCTCTCCTTCCACCCCATCCTCGAGCTCATTAAGTGTGACAGGATCAATAATTCTTGCATCCACATCAAATGAAGGAATACCAAGACATTGCAGCTTTGGGCGGTCCGGCGGATTAAAATGGGTTTGGGCAATGGTTTCGGATAACCCGTATCCTTCAACAAACTTTAGCCCTGTTAAATTCGTCAGCTTTTCTCCAACGGCAGCAGGCAAAGCAGCTCCCCCGCCTGCGATGCACATAAGCGAGCGTACATCATTTTTTTCAAGTAGGGGATTGGCCAGAAAATCAATTAGCATCGTACTGATATTGACCCAATGGTTGACTTTTTTCCCTTTGATCATCTGCCGTGCATATTCCCGGTCCCACCTTGTCAGGATCACCATTTCTGCTCCTGACATGATTGGAATATGCATACTGTGAATCATGCCTGTAACATGAAAGAGCGGGAGCGTTGTAAGAACAACAGCATTTGATGTTGCATTCAGCCAATGATAGCCGCCAAATGTGTTTGCCTGAACAGTACGGTTTGAATGCATACATCCCCGAGGGAGCCCGGTTGTACCAGACGTATAAGGCAGAACAGCAAGATCATCTGGCCCTGCAAGCTCTTCGCCCGGCCAAAGACCTGTACCGATCGCTTCTCTCCATAAGTAATGCCCTTTTTGATTAAAAATCTGCCGTTCTTCTTTCACAACGTCTGGAATAAAGGAGCCGGCAAGCTTTCCTGCATAATCTGAGTATGCAGCAATAACCAGCTCTTCAATTTGGCCTTCGTCAATCAGCATCTTTACATTTTCATATAGCTCCTGTCCAATGATAGCTCTTGTTGCCTCGCAGTCCTTCACAAAAAAGGAAAGCTCTTCTGCTGTGTTCATTGGATTGATCGGCACTACTATAGCATTAGCTCTTAGAATGGCATAATAACCAATGATAAATTGAGGAGAATTCTGCATATATAGGAGCACGCGGTCTCCTTTTTTCACCTGGAGCTTTTGAGTGAGAAAGCCGGCAAGCTCATCTACTTCATCCAATAATTCTTTAAAGGTGTACAAGGAACCATAATACTGTATAGCATTTTTGTTTGGATACCTGTTTGCTGTTACCTCAAGATTGTTGTAAAGAGTTGTTTCAGGAAGGGTTAACGTAGTAGAAACCCTGACTGGAAAGTAATCAAAATGTTTCTCGATCATACTTGCACCTCTTTTCACAAAATTAATGTAAGCGCTTCCTTAAATCCATTCGAGATGAACTGAATGAAAACCTTCTGAGGAAATTTCTTTTTTCTTCAGGCTGAAACGACAAAAATACAGAAAGGGGATGACACGTACCAAAGCACCAGGCTTCCGGGTCATCCCCTTTTCCCATTGCTTAAGGGACTAGAATTAATTTCCCATTTGTTTTTCTTCCTTGAAGGAGACTATGAACATTCGCTGCCTCCTCCAAATCATAAATACCGCCTATTGTTAATTTCAACTGTTTATTTTCAACATACATTAGCAATTCTTTCAAACTACCCAGATACAGCTCTTTTTTTCTCATAATTTGCGGGAGGAAAAAGCCAATAACCGATTGGTTCTTCCCCATCAAATAAGAGGGATTCAATTTAGGCTGCTCCCCGCTCGCAACCCCGTATATAACAAGTCTTCCAAACGGCGCAAGACAGGACAGGGTTTTTTTGAATACCTCTCCTCCCGCCATTTCAAGGGCCACATCAACCCCTTTTCCTTCCGTTGCCTCTAAGACTTTCTTTTCCCATCCTTCAAGCGTATAGTTGATTATTTCATCAGCACCCAATTCTTTCGCTATCGCAAGCTTTTCATCATTGCTTGCTGTTGCAATTACTTTTCCTGCTCCAAACAATTTAGCGAGCTGGACAGCAATGCTCCCGACACCGCCTGCTGCCGCATGAATCAAAACCGTCTCACCCTTCTCGATTCTGCCCATTGTTTTTAATATATGGTAGGCACTCAAGCCTTGAAGCGGAAGCGCGACAGCCTCATGAAAACTTACTCCCTCAGGAACAGGAATGAGTCCTCTTTCGTCTGCCAGTGCAAATTCGGCATATCCATCTGATCCAATAAGTGTAACAACTCTGTCTCCTTTTCTGAACCGGCTGACACCGCTCCCTGTTTCTTCAATCACACCCGCTACCTCGGCTCCCGGAACAAAGGGAAGCGGGGTATCAATCACATATTTCCCTTCTCTTCTTGCAGTGTCAGCATAATTTACTCCGATGGATTCAATTTTAATAAGAACTTCCCTTTCTTTAGGAGAAGGCCTATTCAAATCAACCACCTTTAAAACTTCAGGACCGCCGTATTCTTCAAGCATAATGGCTTTCATTGCAATTTCTCCTTATTTCCCCTGAAATGCAGGAAGTCTTTTTTCTTTAAATGCAGCTACACCTTCCTGATGGTCTTTTGTTGATACCATCAAGCTTTGCATCATTCTTTCCTGCTCGAGGACCTCTTCAAGAGTGGAGGATGCGGTATGATCAATGATTTTTTTCATCGCTCCGATTGCTTTGATTGGCCCTTTAGCAACAGCTGATGCAAAAGAGACCACTTCGTCCTTTAAATTTTCTAGTGAGACGACACGATTTACGAGCCCGTATTCATAAGCTTTTGCTGCAGTAATCGGTTCTGCGCTGAAAAGCAGCTCTTTTGCACGGTATGGTCCCACTATCCGAGGAAGAAAATAAAGGCCTCCTCCGTCTGAAATCAGCCCCACCTTGGCAAAGCTCATCACAAATTGGCTGTTTTCTTCCGCAATAATGAGGTCACAGGCCAGCGCAAGATTAAATGCCGCTCCTGCAGCAAAGCCATGCACCGCAGCAATGATTGGCTTCTCAAGCTGTTTCATCGTTAAAATGCATTCATTCAAGTGTCCAAGATGTTCAAAAACCTCTTCTCCGCTTGCTGTACCCATGGACTTCACATCGCCTCCTGCACTGAACGATCTTCCTGCACCGCTCAATATAACGACACGGATCTCTTCATCTCTTTGGGCGAGCTTAAAGGCATTGGTAAGCCCTAGAATCATTTCTTCGCTAAAGGCATTCAGGCTTTCAGGGCGGTTTAGCGTCAGCATCAGCACAGCATCTTTTTTCTCAACGAGCAAATCACTCATACAATCATCTCCTCTATTCATTTTAGATTTTTCACATTCCTTCTTATACGATCAGCCAGCCACCATCAGCGAGAAGATCCGTACCTGTCATATAGGACGCCTCACTGGAAGCAGCTAAGGCTATGATATTCGCAATCTCTTCAGGCTTTCCTACTCTTCTGAGAGCTGTACTGCGTTCAATCGATTCTGTGAATTTAGCATTCTTTAAGCCGCCTTCTGTGAGCGGTGTTTCAATAAAACCGGGTGATACCGAGTTCACTCTTACTCCATACGGAGAGAGTTCCAAGGCAAGGGCTTTTGTAAAATTAACAACCCCTGCTTTTGCTGCACTGTAATGCGGGATGTGCGCTCCTGCTTTATAGGCTGATAACGAAGCGACATTGACAATAGATCGATCCGACCTTCTGCCTTCTTCATCATCCTTCATCAGTGAGCCTAGAATTTTTGAAACAAGAAAAACACTCTTTAAATTGGCTTTTTGCACAAAATCCCAATCTTCGCTGGATGTTTCAAGAATTTTGGATTGTCCTGAACCGCCAGCATTGTTAATTACGATATGGGGAGGTCCAAATTTTCCAGCAAACTGTGCAAGCCCTTGAACATCCTCTTCCTTTGTGACATCAGATTGGAATAGATGAGCTTTCTCTGCCCCGCATTGCTGATTGATACTGTCTCTTGCTGCTTCAAGCTTCTCTTTTGTTCTGCCTGCTAAAATGACTGTTGCACCTTCTTTGGCTAATCGTTCAGCAGCTGCTTTTCCAATACCGCTTCCTGCACCTGTTATAACTGCTATTTTGTTATGAAAACGCACGTAAACACCCTCTTTCATCTAGGCTTTTTGTTAAACCTTCATCAATGACTCAGCTGACAAACTGGCCCTTTTCCTGCTGTAAATCAGCTATTTTCCTGTTGCGTTCAATCGTGTTTTCATAGCTGATTGACTGGAATGCAGGAATCAAAAGCTGAAGCAATTCCTTTCTTTCATCGCCTGATAGCACCCCGCTGATGATTCTTCTTGCCAGGATTTCATTTTGAAGCAATGCGTCCTCGACGACCGTTTCTGTCAGCAGGATTTTCGACTCTTCTTTTTCAGGACCGTTTTTCTTTATAGCTTTTTCTGAGCGAAGCAGGCTGGACTCTGCAGCATATAAAGCAATGGCCATATCTGATAGCTTCATAATGGTCTCCTGCTCCTCGCTGAGACTTGAGCCAAAGCGCCGGTAAGCTGCTCCCATACATGCAAGAAGGGTATTTCTTAAAAGGTGAACCGCAGCAGTTTCCCTCTCAAGCACACCTTCAGACTGTGTTAGTGGCTGCTTCAGATTGTAAATGGCTTTTTGAATCACTTCTTCCAGTTCAATTTCTCCTTTTGCAGCTTTTCGGAAAAAGTGAGTTGGCAGCAGCAAGCGGTTAATCTCATTGGTTCCTTCGAATATACGGTTGATCCTTGAATCTCTGTACACTTGTTCAATTTTGTATTCTTTAATAAAACCGGCTCCTCCATGAAGCTGAAGGGATTCATCTGCTATTTGGTCAAGCGTCTCTGACCCGTATACCTTGCAAATAGCGCATTCTGCTGCATATTCCATCATCCGCTTGCCGATTAAGGCACTGTCTTCTGAATCGTAAAGACCGCCAAGCGCGCCTTCTAAAAGACCAGCTGTCCTGTATTGAATAGCTTCAGCAGCATAGATCCGGGCCGCCATTTTGGCAGTCTTTTCTTTAGTGGCTGCAAAATCAGCAATCGCTCTTTTGAACTGATGCCGTTCTTTCGTAAACCTTACTGCTAACTTGAAAGCATATTTGCCAGCTCCCATACAGGCAGAACCGAGATTAAACCTGCCTAGATTCAGTACATTCAAGGCAATGACATGCCCTTTTCCGATCTCGCCAAGCAGGTTTTCCCTCGGTACAAGGCAATCCTCAAAAATAACCGATCTTGTGGAAGAGCCTTTAATGCCCATTTTCTGTTCTTCCGGCCCAAGTGATAGTCCCGGAAAATCCTTTTCAACGATAAAGGCCGTGAATTGATCTCCATCCACTTTTGCATAGACGATAAAAGTGTCCGAGAAGACAGCATTTGTGATATAGAGCTTGGTGCCGTTCAGTACATAATGGGTACCTTTTTCATTCAATTTGGCGGTTGTCTTTGCAGCAAGAGCATCTGAACCTGAACCTGGTTCTGTTAAGCAATAAGCTCCTAGATATTCCCCGCTTGCAAGCTTCGGCAAGTATTTTTCTTTTTGCTCTTTGGAGCCGAAATAGGTGATCGGAAGTGTTGCAATGCAGGTATGATTGGAATGCGCGACCCCGTACCCGCTTGACCTCCCAATGATTTCTCCTACAAGTCCTTTGCTGATTTTATCAAGACCAAGCCCCCCGTAGGCTTCAGGTATGCTATGAGCAAGAAGCCCAAGCTCCCCTGCTTTTTTTAGAAGGGTTACGACCCGGCTGAAATCCTGGTTTTCAATGTCTTCTTGATAAGGATCAACCTCTTTTTCAAGAAATTGTCTCGCTGTCTGAGCCATCATTATGTGCTCCTGAGTAAAATCCTCCGGTGTAAAAACGGCATCAGAACCGGCTTGCTCATATAGAAAGCTTCCGCCTTTTTGCAATGATGCTGATTTCATTCTGTCATCTCCTCGTATTTCATCATTTTGCTTCCGCTCAAAACGCCTATTGCCTTGCAGCTGCTATGCTGGGTGATGTATGTGATCTCCTCTTCAAATCCGTACATGGAGAGCATTTCCCCAACTCTTGAAGCTTTCATTAACTCCTCTGCCTGGCTTCTTTGGCTTCTTGAAAATAAAACAGCTGCCCTTGCTGCGTCTGTCAGCGTGTATGAAGAAGCCGAAAGCAAACAGTCCGCAAAATATCCTGCTCCGTAAAAATCCTCTATGCAGAACTGGCCCGAAGAGCCGGAGCAGACAAGGACAATCGAATCATCACGGTGGAATTTTTCAAAGTGTTCAGCTGTTGCCTGGCTGTTCAGCAGCGAGCAGGCATAAACGTGTTTGGCAAGACCAGCTCCATGTATAGCAACTGTTCCGTTTGTTGTTGACAAAATCACGCTTTTTCCTTTTACTTTATCTTTTAAAAAGGAAGGATTCGGGTCCAGGAAGCCTTCAATTGTTCTTCCTTCATACTCTCCCGCAAGCAGATAGGAATTCTTTTCCATGCTTGCAGCTGTTTCCCTGGCACGTGTCTCATCAAGAACCGGTATGACCTCTTTTGCCCCGTTTTCCAAAAGGGTTATGATCGTTGATGTAGCGAGCAGCACATCAAAAACCACAGCAGTCTTTCCATTCATTTTTGCTTCATCAATTTCTTCTTTTTTCATCAGAACATGGATTTTCCCCAAAAACTCACCTCATCCCTTTTGAGCAATAGTTAGGCTGTGCTTAATAAGGGTCTCGGCAAATGCCCCAAATTTAGCGAACCTTGCATCCTTTGTCTGCCCCATTTTATAGCGGTAGTAAATCTGCTGGCAGATGACGGCAAGCTTAAAATAAGCAAAGGTTAAATAATAATGGATATTGGAGGTATCACGTCCGCTTTTTTTAGCATAACGATCGATAAACTGTACTCTAGTGTAAAATTCCGGCCGGATGGTTACAGTCGGCTTTCCCATCCCATATATCAAAAGCTCAGGATCGTCCTTTTCCATCCAATAGCTCATGGCAGCTCCAAGGTCAGCAAGCGGATCTCCGACCGTAGCCATTTCCCAATCAAACAGCCCTGTCATTTTTGTTAAATTTTTCGTAAACAGCGCGTTGTTCAATTTATAATCATAATGAATGACTGTTGGCTCATTTTTTGATGGAAGATGTTTTTCCATCCAATCTGTTAATCTTCCAATCTCATTAATTTCGTCTGTTTTTGCCCTGTAATACCTTTCAATCCACCCCTCAACCTGGCGCTGCATAAATCCATCTGGTTTGCTGATCTCTTCAAGCCTTGTTCCTTTATAACTGACATTGTGAAGATCAACGAGCGTATCTACCATGATTTCAGAAAGATTCTCACAATCTTCTCCCGTAATCTCGAAATCTTCTGGAAATTCAGTATCTATTACTGTTCCATGTCTTCTTTCCATTAGAAAGAATGGTGCTCCTGTTATCTCTTTATTGTCTTCATACAAGAGCGGCTTTGGAGCAAGCGGGAAAAGGGGATTCAGTGCTTTTAATACTTGGTACTCACGATCCATATCATGCGCTTTCGGTGCAACTGGTCCAAGAGGAGGCCTCCTTAAAACAGCCTCCCATTCACCGATATTAAGGGTATAAGTTAGATTTGAGGCACCTGTCCCAAATTGCCTGATCGTCAAATGGCCAGTTGGTATTTCTTTAAATTGACTGCGAAGATGCTCCTCAAGGAGAATGGGATCAAGCTCTTCTCCTTTTCTTACTGGTATCGTTTCATTCATTCCAATTCCTCCCTATCACTCTGATATGCTTGCAGCTGCCATGTGCTTTTCAAGCTCAGCGCGAATATGGCCGGGGATCGGAATGCTTTTTTGTTCTTGAAATTCATACGTAACAATAACGGATTTCCCTTTTGCTACTGGCCTTCCTGTTACTGCGTTTTTCATCAAGTGTTCCATATGAAAGCTTTTCGTTCCAAGGTGAGTAACTGAAGTTATGACCACGAGTTCATCATTGAAATGGGCCTGATCAAGAAAGTCACATGATGCTTGGGCCATGATAAACTGCCAGTTTTTCGCATCCATTATGAAGCCGATGCTTTCAAAAAATTGCACACGGGCTTCTTCCATATAAATAAAATAGCTTGTATTGTTGATATGGCCCAGTGCATCTGTTTCACAAAAACGGACCTTTAATGATGATTGGTATCCCACTTCCTATAAACCTCCTTATTGATGCGTAAACACAGGCTTTCGTTTTTCAATAAAAGCTTGAACGCCCTCTTGAATATCTTTTGTTTGGAACACTTCTTCAAACAGCTCCGCTTCCCGTTCAATTCCTTTAGATAAAGGAAGATCAAGGCCATCATCAACTGCTTTTTTCATTCTTGAAAGAGCAGGCAAAGAATATTGGGTGATTCTTCCTGCAAGCTCCATCGCTTTATTCAGGCCAGTTCCTTTTGGCATAACATAGTTCACTAATCCAATCCGTTCTGCTTTTTCTGCATCAATCGGCTCTCCTGTGAACATGATTTCTTTTGCTCTTGCTTCTCCAACAGCTCTTGATAGCCGCTGGGTGCCGCCTGCTCCCGGGAACAGCCCAAGCTTAATTTCAGGAAGTCCGATTTGTACATGCTCTTCCGCGATTCTAAGATCACAGGTTAAAGCCAGTTCACAGCCTCCGCCTAAAGTTAATCCATTAAGAACCGCAATAACAGGCTTTGGAAAATGGTCAATATACCCAAGGACAGAATGATTGACCATAAATTGTTCTTTAATCCCGGTTCTTCCCATCAGCTCAGGAAATTCTTTAATATCAGCTCCTGCCATAAATGCCCGTTCGCCAGCTCCCGTTAAAATAACGGCCACCGTTTCTTGATCATGCTCGATTTCTGTGAACGCTTCCTTTAATTCCCTTACAACCTGCTGATCCATCACATTTAAAGGGGGATGATCGATTGTGATAACAGCAATTTTTTCTTGCTTTTCAACCTTAACGAGCTTTTCCATTAATTTCTCACTCCTTCTTTTTCATATTGGTACCAGCCTTTTCCTGTTTTACGGCCCAGCTCCCCTTTTTTCACCTTATCTTCAATGCAGGCTGCCGGCTTATCTTCCGGATCACCTGACTCTGCATAGCGCTGCTGCATAACATAATAGCCTACATCAATACCGGATAAATCCATTAATTCGAAAGGTCCGATTGGGTAGTTCAATGCTTTTTTGCAAATAATATCAATGTCCTCAAAATCGGCATAGCCATTTTCATAAAGATAGACAGCCTCTTTTTGCAAAGCTCCTAAAATACGATTTGCAATAAATCCGGAGATTTCTTTTTTCAGCAGGACAGCTGCCCGATTGATCCTGCGGCATACTTCCATTGTCAGTTGAGCTGTTTCTTCAGAAGTTTCTTCACTTGTTACAACCTCCACACAATCCATTACAAGCGGCGGAAAAAAGAAGTGCATATTTACCACTTTCTCAGGGCGGCTCGTCACCCCGGCAATGAGGGAATTCACAATGGTTGATGAATTGGTTGCAAGGATAGCATGATTTGGGGCAATCGTATCAAGCTGTCTGAACAGAACCTGTTTAGCCTCGAGTTTTTCTACAATTGCTTCGATGACAAAGTCAGCATCTTTTGCTGCTTCTTCAAGACTTGCTGTAAAATGAAGGCGGTTGAAGGCAGCTTTTTTTGCCTCATTTGAAATTTTGTTTTTTGCCACCCACTTGTTCATAATGGTCTCAAGAGTTGACTCAGCTTTCGTTAAAGCGGTTTCATTTACATCCTGAATTGTCGTTTCGTAGCCGCCAAGTGCACACAGCATAGCAATTTGGTGCCCCATTTGCCCCGCTCCGGCTACACAGATTCTTTGAATATTTTCAGCTTTCATTACTAATTCCTCCCTTTTAACACCATAACTAACTAGTCAGTATGTCATAGACAAGCGAGACGATTTGCCCCGCTTCACCCGGTCAAACTTCAATTCCTTCAAGCATTATGGTCAGAAAGATGTCTGAAACCTCTCTGTCTGTAGCCCTTCCGTTTGGATCAAACCAGAAATAGCTCCAGTTCGTCATACCTAGAATGCCAAGTGCCGTAATATCAATCGGAATGTCGTTCCTGAATTCTCCTGCCTGAACGCCGTCTCTTAACGTTTTTTCAATATTAAGCCGGAATTGTTCCCGCTTTTCAATAATTTCGGCCATATTCTTTTCGCTTAAGTGCCGCATTTCTCTGAAAAACACTCTGGCGCTTAATCCTTCTCTTTCAATATCATGGATGAGCACATAAATCATTTCATGAAGTTTGTGCTTGTTCGTTTTCTTTGAATCTTCCAATATTTCTTTTTGTTTATCCAGCAAGTTTTCGATATAAGAGAGATGGATATCCATCAAAAGCTGCTCTTTGTTTTTGAAATAATAGTAAAACGTCCCTTTCGTCACATTCAATGCATCTGTTATTTCCTGTATGGACGTTTCTTTAAAGCCTTTTTCTGCGAAAAGGCGGATGCTCTCTTGCACCATTCTGTCTTTCATTGTGATAACCCTCTCAATCTATTCTGTTTTCCCATTATAGCATGGCGGCTGAATAGATTTACTTGAGCTTCTATACTTGCTTTCGTGCCGCCTCTTCCCTTAAAGCTCGCCTAAGTATTTTCCCTACATTCGTCTTTGGCAGCTCGCTTCGGAATTCAATTTCTTTCGGCACTTTATAGGCTGACATGTTATCTTTGCAATATTGGATGATTTCCTCCACTTCCGCTTCTTTTCCGTTTTTAAGGACAATAAACGCTTTTACTGTTTCTCCTCTATAAGGATCAGGCACTCCAATAACGACAGCCTCCTGAACAGATGGGTGTTCATAAAGGATCTCTTCTACATCTCTCGGATAAATATTATATCCGCTCGCAATAATTAAGTCTTTTTTTCGGTCATTAATATAAAGGTATCCGTCTTCATCCTTTTTGCCGATATCTCCTGTGAAAAGCCAGCCATCTCTTAAGGCATGGGCTGTTTCCTCAATCATGTTCCAGTAGCCCTTCATCACCTGCGGTCCTGAAACAATGATTTCACCAAGCTCCCCAGGCCTAAGCTCTTCGAAACCCGTTGCCAAGTCCACAATTTTGCAGGCCGTTTGCGGGAATGCAAGCCCTACACTTCCAGGTTTTCTCTCACCAAAAACCGGATTGCAATGTGTGACTGGTGATGCTTCCGAAAGGCCGTAGCCTTCTAAGATTTTAGCCCCGGTCTTTCTCTCAAATTCACGCTGCAGCTCAACTGGCATAGGCGCACTGCCGCTATTGCAGATTTTGATGCAATCCAAGCCAAATTCCTCGGCGCGGGGATGATTCGTAATTGCCACATACATCGTTGGAACGCCAGGAAAAATTGTAGGCTGTTCCTTTCTAATCGTTTCAAGGACTTCCTCTAGATCAAACCGGGGCAGCATAATCATGCAGTTGCCGCAGTACAAAGACATGTTCATGCAGGAAGTCATGGCAAATACATGGAACAGCGGAATAACGGTTAGGCATTTCTCCTGACCAAGGTTCACCTCAGATTTAGAATATTCATAGGACTGAACCGTGTTTGCTACAAGATTTCGATGGGTCAGCATGGCTCCCTTAGAGAGGCCAGTGGTACCGCCTGTATACTGCAAAACCGCGATGTCATTTTCCGGATCAATCTCTACCTCGTTCAGCTGCTGTTGGCCGCGGGATAGAAAAATTTCGAATGACTCAGCCCCCTCCTGCTTGGGCGAATCTGGCTGGAGACTGACTGTAATGATTTTTTTTAAGTTCGTTTTCTCTTTAATCGCATTGACTCTTTCATAAAGAACGTCGTAAACAACGAGTATTTCTGCGCCGGAATCATTCAATATGTGCTCGAGCTCTCTTTCAACGAGCATCGGATTCATCTGGGTAACAATTCCTCCAGCTGTTAAAATTCCAAAAAAGGAGACGGCATACTGAGGACAGTTTGGAAGCATAATGGCTGCCCTGTCCCCTTTTTTTAGACCCTCTCCCTGAAGCGCAGAAGCAAAGGCCGAAACGCTCTCGGACAATTGGCTGTAGGTCATTGTTCTTCCATAAAACGAGATGGCTGGATTCTCACTGTACTTATCAACAGCATTCTTCAGCATATCGGACAATGATATAGACGGAATATTAATATCATGCAGCATGCTCTCTGGATATTTGGAAAACCATTGGCTGAGGTCTTGCATATATGTCCCTCCTTTTAGTGATGATTTTTTATAAGGATCTATTATTGATTTTAGACACCTGTTAAAATTGGTTTTTTACTGTTTAAAAAGGCTTTTTGCTTACAAGGGTGAGGCCTGCTGGCGAAAATTGGGACTGCACAAGCAGAAAGAGGCTTTGTACTAGTTGGAATCGATGTTTCACTGGCAGATACCAGCTTCTAACGAGCCAAACACCCCTTTTTACTGGCGAAGCCTCTATTTTCACTTTCAGACACTTTGGCGATCTGCTAGTCTGATTTTTAACCGTTTAAAAAGCTTTTTTCACCTGCTGCACTTAGCCCTACTCGCGGAAATCAGGATTTCCCAGTCATTCTACCCCTTTGCAAGAACCGATTTACAAGGCGTGGGTTCCGCCGTCAACGATGAGTACATCCCCTGTAATAAAGTCGGATGCACCTGAAGCAAGAAATACAGCAGCTCCTTTTAAGTCTTTCTCAGATCCAAATCGTTTAAGAGGAGTCATATCAAGAAGATAGTCCTCCCCTTGTTCGATTAAAACTTTGGACATTTTAGTAGGAAAAAAACCTGGTGCGATTGCATTAACGTTAATATTGTACTGGCCCCATTTTGCAGCAAGATCTTTCGTAAATGTAATAACAGCTCCTTTACTTGTGTTATAGCCAATCGTATCCATATACCTTGGATGTGCGCCTCCAAGTCCTGCAACAGACGCAATATTAATGATTTTGCCGCTTTTTTGCTGAATCATTTTTTTACCGGCTTCCTGTGCCATTAAAAAAGTCCCGGTTACATTCACATCGATAACCTTTTTCCACGCTTCAAGCGGCATTTCAGCCGCGGGAGCTCCCCATGTTGCGCCGCTGTTATTAATCAGAATATCTATGCTTCCAAACTCCTCAATCGTTTTTTCCACAACCATTTTTACGTCCGAAGGGGAAGTAATGTCACAGGAAAGAGCAAGTGTCGTGACTCCCTTTTCCTGCTGCAGCCGTTCAGCAACCTCCTGGCACGCTTCCACTTTTCTTGAACAAAGCACAACGTTTGCTCCAGCTTCTGCTAGCCCTTCCGCAATCTGCTCTCCAAGACCTCTTCCGCCGCCTGTCACGATTGCTGTTTTATCGGACAAGTCAAAAAGCTCTTTAATATGCATGCTATTTCCTCCTTAGACCGTTTGCAGCGAAACGTCGTATTTTTTCAGCTCAAGCCTTGCAAGCTGCGCTCTGTGCACTTCATCAGGTCCATCTGCAAGGCGAAGTGTCCTTGCATTTGCCCATTGCGCTGCGAGCGGGACATCTTCACTAACACCGGCGGCGCCAAAGGCTTGAATGGCACGGTCAATTACTCTTAAAGCCATGCTTGGAGCTACCACTTTTATCATCGCAATTTCCTGTTTTGCAGCCTTGTTACCAACCGTATCCATCATATAAGCCGCTTTTAGTGTTAATAGTCTCGCCTGTTCAATCTCAATTCTTGAATCAGCAATCCATTCTTGAATTACACCTTGCTTAGATAGCTGTTTTCCAAAGGCTTCTCGCTTTTGAACACGCTTACATAATTCTTCAAGAGATCTTTCGGCCGCACCGATCAGCCTCATGCAATGATGGATTCTTCCTGGTCCAAGTCTTCCTTGTGCAATGGCAAATCCTTTTCCTTCGCCCCACAAAATATTTTCTTTCGGTACTCTCACTTCATTGAAAGTGATTTCTCCATGTCCATGTGGAGCGTGATCATATCCGAATACAGGAAGTGTTCTTTCCATTTTGACTCCCTCCGTATCAAGGGGAACAAGGATCATGGACTGCTGCTCATACTTAGGTGCATTCGGATCGTTTTTCCCCATTACGATTGCAATTTTACAGCGCGGATCACCCGCACCGGAGGACCACCATTTTCTGCCGTTTATGACGTATTCATCTCCGTCCCGCTCAATGCTGCAGGAAATATTCGTAGCATCAGAAGAAGCAGCATCGGGCTCTGTCATAGAAAAACAGGACCTGATCTCGCCGTTCAAAAGCGGCTTGAGCCAGCGGTCTTTCTGTTCCTCTGTTCCATAACGGACAAGCACTTCCATATTTCCAGTGTCAGGGGCCGAGCAGTTAAATATTTCAGGAGCAATCAAAGATCTCCCCATAATTTCGCATAGCGGTGCGTATTCTTGATTTGTGAGTCCGGCCCCATAATCGCTTTCAGGCAAAAACAAATTCCAAAGCCCTTCCTTTTTCGCCTTCCTCTTAAGCTCTTCCATAATGTCAGGAACTTTCGACCATCTCGTTTCCTGTTTGTTCAGTTCTTCTTCAAAAACCTTTTCATTCGGATAAACATACTCCTCCATAAACTGGTTCAAACGCTTCTCTAAATCCTTCACCTTATCTGAATAAGAAAAGTCCAAAGGGTTTCTCCTCCTTTACTTACTAACCGGTTGGTATGTATTTCTTATCCTATCATAATATAAATCTTCTGAATAATACAACTATTAGAGAGGTAATATCCTTGGACGAGAAAATGGCAGGAAATGAACCTCCCTGCCATTTTCTCACCATTATTCATTTCGCTAATTCATAAATTGCCTGTGCATAGATAGCCGCTGCTTTAACAAGATCGTCAATTTCCATGTACTCATCCTTTTGATGTGCAATATCCGGACGTCCTGGAAACAGCGGTCCAAATGCCACTCCAGCTTCCAGTGAGCGTGCATAGGTGCCTCCTCCGATGGAAATCAGTTCAGCTTTTTCCCCTGTTTGCTCCTCATAAACCTTCTTCAGCGTCTGAATTAATGGATCGTTCTCGTCTACATGATGAGGCTTGGAATCGCTGAAGCTGTTTAAGTTCACTCCAGGTATTTTCCCCAGTTTTTCCCGAATAAAATCGGATTGGGCTGTAACCGGATAGCGAATATTGATGCCAAGCTCTCCGCCGGTTTCTTCAGAATAACGGATAATACCGGCGTTGACTGTCAGTTCTCCGCTGATCTCATCCTTCATTTCAATCCCAAGCTTCTTCCCTCTCGTATCTGCATGAAAATAATCCGTTACAAGGGTAAGGAACTGGCTGCCATGCTTATCAAGCTCTTCCTTCAGCAAATAATCTGCAAGAAAAATTCCGGCATTTTTTCCGTTGTTTGGTTCCATGGCATGTGCTGAAACGCCTTCTAATTTAAAATGAAGATTCCCGTTTTCTTCTGTAACTGAACCGGAGAGGCCATTATCGGAAAGATACTGATCATAGCCTGTTTTAAGCTTATCGCTTCCAGAAAGGATGGCTTCTGCAAAATCAGGTACCATATTAAATCTTCGGCCAGAATCAAAGGAATGAAGCAACACAGCGTCTGAAGGTGCTTCCTCATGCGGAAAATCCGTTTTTAGCTTTGCATCCACAATTCCTTTTTCAGCATAAATGATTGGAAAGTCAGCATCTGGAGCAAAGCCCATTGCGGGCATTTCTTCGTGCTTAAAGTAGTGTTCAACACAGCGCCAGTCGCTTTCTTCATCTGTTCCAATGATCATTCGAACTCTTTTGTTCAGATCAAGCCCCAGATCTTTTACGAGCTTCATCGCATGATAGGCAGCCATGGTTGGCCCTTTATCATCGAGTGCTCCGCGGGCAAAAATTTTCCCATCCCTGATTTCCGCTCCAAAAGGATCACTCGACCAGCCGTCTCCTTCAGGAACAACATCGATATGACAAAGGATTCCAACAATCTCTTCTCCCTTGCCCATTTCAATATGGCCCGCATAGCCATCAAGATTTTTCACCGTAAAGCCATCTTCATTTCCTTTGTTCAGCAAATGGTGAAGTGCTTCATTGATTCCTTCACCAAAAGGTGCTCCTTCTTTTCCAGCATTTTCATCAAGAACGCTTTTAATTTGAAGAAACGCTTGGGTATCGGAAATTAGTTTTTCTTTTCTTTTCTCCATTTCACTTTGCCAATCATTCATTCCCGCTCACCTCTTCTAATGGTTATATGTATAGTTTGTACCTATATATGTTAAGATACCACTGGACAAAGAAAAGCGGAAGCGCCTTGTTCAGCCCCGACAAGCACTGGAGCAAAAATCCGAAAAGTCCGCTCTTCGACTTTTTGGATTTTTGTGAAGTGACCTCGAGGGGCTAGGCGCTGGAGCTGGACAAAGAAAAGCGGAAGCGGCTTGTTTAGCCCCGACAAGCACTGGAGCGAAAAGCCGAAAAGTCCGTTCTTTGACTTTTTGGCTTTTCGTGAAGTTACCTCGAGGGGCTAGGCGTTGGAGCTGGACAAAGAAAAGCGGAAGCGCCTTGTTCAGCCCCGACAAGCGCTGGAGAAAAATCACGAAAAGTCCGGGTTTGACTTTTTGAGATTTTTCGAAGCGACTCGAGGGGCTAGGCGCTGGAGCTGGACAAAGAAAAGCGGAAGCGCCTTGTTCAGCCCCGACAAGCACTTGAGCGAAAACCCGAAAAGCATGGATTAATATATGTACCATTGAAGTATGCTATCGAAACGAAGACAAAAATTCATGTAAATATCTTTGTTAATGTCTTGCATTCCGCACTAAAAACGAATATTATAGTCTAGGGTTTTAAATAATGTTCGTTTTATTTGGAGGTTTCTTAATGTTTAAGCTGAAAGAACACAATACTACTGTAAAAACTGAACTCATCGCCGGCATGACCACTTTCTTTACAATGGTCTATATTGTTGTCGTTAATCCAGGAATTCTTTCTAATTCTGGTGTCCCTTTTCAGCAGGTTTTTATGGCAACTATTATTGCTGCAGTCGTTGGTACACTGATTATGGGTCTTCTTGCCAATTATCCGATTGCCATCGCTCCAGGAATGGGCATGAATGCTTATTTTGCTTTTACTGTAGCAAGCGGAAAAAACGGCGTGCCTTATCAAATAGCATTTGCAGCTGTTTTTGTAGCCGGAATTCTGTTTTTAATTCTCTCTTTAACATCTTTTCGAAAAGCATTGATCGAAGCTATTCCTTCAAATCTTAAAAATGGTATTACTGCCGGCATCGGCCTCTTCATAGCTTTTATAGGACTTCGTACGACTGGTATAGTGGCTGATAGCAAGGAGAATCTTGTATCTCTTGGTGACCTTCACTCGCCTTCTGTTATTCTGGCTCTCATCGGTCTTGGAGTTACCCTTATTTTAATGTGTTTAAATGTAAACGGCGCTTTGTTTATCGGTATGCTTGTAACTGGATTGATTGCATATTTCACAGGCCAGCTCTCATTTAAAGAAGGGATCATGGCACTTCCAAACCTTCCTCAGGGCCTGGTGATTAATCCCATCACAGCTTTTGGAGATGTCATAAGCCACAGTTTATATGCCGTTATATTTTCTTTCCTTCTCGTAACCATATTTGATACGACCGGAACAATGATCGGTGTCGCCAAGCAGGCTGGGCTTATGCGCGGAAATGAACTGCCGAATGCCAGAAAAGCACTCCTTGCTGATTCAACAGCTACTACAATTGGTTCTTTGTTTGGTACAAGTCCTACAACAGCCTACATTGAGTCCTCCTCAGGGGTTGCAGCAGGAGGCCGCACAGGGCTGACAGCGTTAACCGTTGCCGTCCTTTTCGCTATCGCCTCCTTCTTTGGACCGCTTGTTGGTGCTGTTTCAGGCATTTCTGCTATTACTGCTCCCGCTCTTATCATTGTCGGAAGTTTAATGATCGGTGCAATTGCAGACATCAACTGGAAAGAAATTGATGAAGCCTTCCCTGCTTTTATTGTTATTTTGACAATGCCTTTAACATCAAGCATTGCGACAGGAATTTCATTAGGTTTCATTTCCTACCCGATCCTGAAAATTGCAAAAGGAAAAGCAAAAGAAGTTCACTTTTATGTTTATCTGTTTGCTTTCCTGTTCTTGATTCAGCTGATCTTTTTAGGAAATCATTAATAATATGTTTTTTTTCGCATAGATTGTAGCTATTCGTACGGTCTACACGTATAAAGATAGCTTCGTGGCATCTTTTCTTAAAATTTACTCAATTTCTCCTGCTTGAAAGTTATTCTTTCAAGCAGGATTTTTTTTATTTTTTTGTCCAGATAAAAAAGGGCTGACCCATTTGTGCTATCACATGTGGGCAACCCTTTCTCAATGACTGTGAAATACCATTAATAACTTGATCCGGAATGATTGATAAGATTGATAATAACAGTCCCCCAGAAAATAGCACCGATCAAAAACAATGCGATCCCTACTAAAAGCAAGATACCCTGTATTTTAAAATAAACCGCTAGATTTGAAACAAACTCTCCGAAATTTTGGTCTGTTTGTTCCAATTTTAAATCCCCAGCTTTGTTTGCTGCCTTGATAAGAAAAATTCCTATAATCAGTTCAAGTACTCCCGGAATAGCCCCTATTACAAAAGCAAACAGTCCGGTTAAAGCACAAAGGCCTCCTGCTATGGCCATGAACCAGCCAGTTAATCTCCCCCAATAGGAAATTTTCGAAATAGAATCAAGAGCTTTTTCATTCAGCATATTTGCACACTCCTTAGCTGTATAGTTTCGGTGTTTAATATATGTTCTGAATGGCACACATATGAGGGAATCTTATGACCTGTTTTTTTCACATGCTAACAATCTTTCTTCATACGTTTTTATGTCAGGGATTCATTAGCAGGCTTCTTCATAAGGATACATTTACCAAAGCAACTTCTTTGCAAAATGTCTTTACATTGTCATACAATTCAAACCATACTTCATATAGTGTAGTGTGCCTCAATAGAAAAAAGAAATTGCAAAATGTTTTGAACATGTAAAAGTTGTGTAAATTTACCTTTATTTCTAGATTCCAAAGCAACAAATCGTGTAAAATATTGTTGTAGCGATTTAAAAAAAATAAATAGAAGCTTAAATGATCTCTTGTGTAGGGCTATTAGACAGGTCTTAAAGACCTATGCCGATGCGATTAAATGATAAGGAGTGGTTTTTTGAAACCTTCAACAAACCGTATGCTAACCCGTATCAAATCCATTTACATGTTCATTTTTGAAAGAGGCACTGTAACAACTCAACAGCTAGTTGACGAATTTGGTATTACGCCAAGAACAATTCAGCGTGACTTGAATGTGTTATCCTATAATGATCTTGTAAAAAGCCCTAGCAGAGGTAAATGGACCACTACCAAGAGAAAAGTAAAGCTTTCATCTTAAAAGAAAAAACTCTATTCTTACATAAAAAAGGAACCTGGTGTCAGGTTCCTCTCTTTTCGTTTGGATGTTTTCGCAAAGATTGCAGCTATTCGGATGGGTTTAGAAAACGTATGAGGATTAGCTCAGTGACATTTTTTCTAAGGATGTTTTCGCAGAGATGTTGTTTTTCGTACATGCTTATATTACGGATTTAGACTAGCCCCGGGCATCTTTTCTTAAGGCTGTTTTCGCAGAGATTTTTACTTTTCGTAAATGTCTTTGTCACGCATTTAGCAATGCTTCGCGGCATCTTTTCTTAAAGTTCATGCGGAAGCAGTGGTCTTTCAAAAGAAATTTGGGATGAGAAGCAACAAAGTTTAAGAAAAGAGCCTTTCTTAAAGTTTTAGCCATTTCATTGGTTTCGAGTACTGAATATTGGTTCATGAGCAACAAAGTTTAAGAAAAAAGCCTTCCGTTTCTATTCTACAAATCGAAAACCTTTGCATTTCTTAACTCTTCCACTTCTTCATCCGTAAGCTCCCTGTACTCTCCAGGTTCCAGATCAGCGTCAAGCTGAAGAGGCCCCATGCTTAATCTCTTTAAATACACCACTTTTTTGCCAACAGCTTCAAACATTCTTTTTACTTGATGAAATTTGCCTTCCGTTATCGTCAGCTCAATTTTTGAGACAGAGGCCGATTCAAGAATAACGAGTTTCGCTGGCTTGGTTAAATACCCATCATCAAGGGTGACACCCAGCTTAAAGGACTCGATATCCTCTTCCGTCACAAACCCTGAAACCTCGGCAAAGTACGTTTTCGGCACATGCTTCTTTGGTGACAGCAGCTGATGGGACAGCTGTCCATCATTGGTAATAATCAAAAGACCCTCTGTATCTTTATCAAGTCTGCCTACAGGAAATGGCTCGAAAAGCGCGTCCTCCGGCTGAAGAATGTCGATGACGGTTTCCTGAAGATCATCCTCAGTAGCTGATAACAGACCTTGAGGTTTATTCATCAGCAAATAAATAAATTCTCGATAGTCTACAACAGCCTCATGCACCGTAATTTCCTGTTGGTCTGGATCAACATGTGTTTTCGGATCCTTAATGACGTTTCCATCCGCTTTCACAACACCTGTTTTCAGCAGCTGCTTCACTTCTTTTCTGCTTCCGTAGCCGCTATTGGCAAGCAGTTTATCAATTCTCATCATCATCACTCCATTTGAAAAGAGGCTTTAGGCCAAAAGTCTTTCCCTATAACTTTTTTCCTCAGCCCTGATAAAATGCTCGCCTTAAGCCCTTCCTACTTTTTTTCTTTTTAAAAATGTTAATCTTGATCCCATCAATCTTTCAAGCAAGTGAGATTTATAAGCGAGGTAAAGATAAACAGCTGCACCGCCTGCAACCGAAATCAGCAGTACGATCGATGCAGCCGCTCTGCTCGCTTTATAATTGATGAATATTCCAAGCACTGATTGAAGAACGGAAAGGGCAAGCGCCATAAAAACCGTCAGCAGTAATATAAACATGGTTCGCTTCATCAGCACTTTGAAGGAAAACTTTGCATGCCGCTTAATCATCACGAAACTGTATAAGATAGATGCCAGAAAGCTGACGGCTGTTGCTATAATGGAGCCTTGTCCATGCAAAAAATAAGAAAGCGGATAATTAATGCATGCTTTAATGATTAATCCGAAGGCAAGGCTGATGACAGCAAGCTTTTGTTTATTAATCCCTTGCAAAATGGCAGCATTTACAGTGAAAAAGGAAAACAGGATAGCAAGCGGAGCCTGCCACTGAAGAAGCAAAGCTGCTTGCGCAGATCCTCCGTAAAAGGCTTTATAAATAGGACCCGCAAGAACCATCATCCCGCCAATAGCCGGCAGTACAAGAAACATAATCGTCTGAAATGATTGGCTTATCTGCAAGTGAAGCTGCCTGAATTCCCTGTTTGTGTAGTATTTTGTAATGGTAGGAACAAGTGTCAGTCCAAATGCTGTAGCGAGCGAGACAGGAATCATGATAATCTGCCTGCCCTGGAAAAGGACAAATGAAAGGATACTGTCTGCAAATTCCCCGTATCCAGATGCATTCATTGCGGGAATCATCGTATATGTATCCACAGCCTGTGAAAGCGGGATAGCCAAACCAACAAATACGAAAGGTAAAGCATAGCTGAAAAGCTCTTTAAACAGCTTTTTCATGCTGATTTCTGAAGGCGGAACTTCATTTTCTTTCATTGCTTCAAGGGTATGTCTTCTTTTCATCCAATACATCCATAAAACGATTAAACCGCCTATGGCGCCTACAAATGCTCCAAATGTTGCATAACCGACCGCTGTTACCTTTGAACCGTGGAAAATCTTAAGGATCGCATAAACAGACACTAATAAAAAGACAATACGGACGATCTGTTCAATAACTTGAGAAACGGCTGTCGGTCCCATGGATTGATGTCCCTGAAAAAATCCCCGGATCAAACTCATGATTGGCACCACGATTAATCCAATACTTACCATTCTGATAACGAACACCGTGTCTTCAATTGTTATTCCTGAGGCTAGCTTTTCTGTTCCAAGCGCACTGGCAGCTAAAATAGGGGCAAGGAGGTATAAGACAATAAAAGAAAGAAACCCGGTTAAAAGCATAACTCCGATTCCAGCCCGAAACATCTTTCTGCTCGTCTCATAATCTCCTAGTGAATTATATTTCGATACAAATTTTGAAACGGCCATTGGGAACCCGGCTGTCGCAATGCTAAGAAAGATTGTATACTGCGTATAGCCTATCTGATATAATCCGGAAGCCGAATCCCCAACTAAAGCTACGAAGGGGATAACAAACAGCATTCCCAAAATCCGCGAGATATAAGTCCCTAAAGTTAAGACAAATGTACCTCTCATCAACTTACTCGCCATATATGTAATCACCATTCTATCTATTCAAGATTCAACTTTTCTATTTTAACACACTATATAGGAGAATCGTAAAACCTTGTAGGGATTTGTCGTTTTTCTTTACCGGCCATTCGGCTATAATAGATGAAGCAGCAATAAGAACGGTAAGAAGGTTGTGAAAAAATGAATTATGATGTAATTGTTATCGGCGGCGGGCCATCTGGATTGATGGCCGCTATATCTGCCGGTGAAAGAGAGGCTCGCGTTCTTCTCGTAGATAAAGGAAACAAACTCGGAAGGAAGCTTGCTATTTCAGGCGGAGGCCGCTGCAATGTGACGAACAGGCTTCCAGTTGATGAAATCATTAAGCATATTCCTGGAAACGGCCGTTTTTTATTTAGTGCATTTGCAGAATTCAGCAATGAAGATATTATTTCCTTCTTTGAGAACCTGGGGATCCAGCTGAAAGAGGAAGATCATGGAAGAATGTTTCCCGTAACAGATAAAGCTCAGTCTGTGGTTGATGCTCTCTTAACAGAGCTAAGAAGGCTGAGGGTTGAAATAAGAATAAATGAGCCTGTTGAAACAGTTGAATATAAAGATGGTAAAACGGCTGGAGTTTTATTAAAGAATGGGGAATATCTTGAGGCAAAATCTGTTGTCATTGCAGTTGGAGGAAAAAGTGTCCCTCATACAGGAAGTACTGGAGACGGATATGCCTGGGCTGAAAAAGCAGGACATACCATTACAGAACTTTTCCCTACTGAGGTACCGATTACTTCCAGCGAGCCTTTTATTAAAGAAAAAGAACTGCAGGGTCTTGCCTTAAGAGATGCTGCATTAAGTGTATTAAATCCTAAAGGAAAAACTGTGATTACCCATCAAATGGATATGCTCTTTACTCATTTTGGCATTTCAGGTCCTGCCGTTTTAAGGTGCAGCCAATATGTTGTAAAAACAATGAAGAAATTCAATGTAAAGGAAGTCGATGTCAGTATCGACGCACTGCCAGGACAGAATGAAGAAAAGGTATTTCAGTCCATCCATAAACAATTAAAAGATGACCCTAAAAAGGCTGTTAAAAATGTATTAAAAGGACTTCTGCCTGAACGGTACTTATTATTTTTGCTGGAACGAAATGAAATCGATCCTCAAATAACCTTCGCTCATCTTTCCACTGAGAAGCTAAGGGCTTTTGCAAAATCATGCAAGCAATTTCAATTCAAGGTAAATGGAACGCTGTCGCTTGAAAAAGCATTTGTAACTGGCGGAGGGGTATCTGTAAAAGAAATCCATCCGAAAGAAATGGCTTCTAAATGCATGGATGGTCTTTATTTTTGCGGAGAAGTGCTCGATATTCACGGCTACACAGGAGGATATAACATAACCTCAGCCCTGATTACCGGCCGGCTGGCAGGAAAAAACGCGGCACTCCACGCAAAGAATATGTAAAACTCGGGCTTTCCCGAGTTTTTTTATACCCTATATAAAATAAGAGCTGAAAAACAGTAGACCTGTTCCCCTTCTGCATCACAAGTTGCAGCGACAGAATACTTCATTTCAACGATCTGCTCTTCCGTCAGCTTCGATAAAAAATGATTCACTTCAGATTCGAGATCCTTCTCATGTTCTTCGTCAAAAACAGCTACCTTAAGCACCTTAACACCACCCCATATCACAGCCTTCCGCATACTGCTGATGCTCGCAATTGCGCTCATAAAGCTTAAAGATTTTTCCGTCCTCAAACAAATAATCGTATGTTAAATCATATTGTTTGCCCTCTTCATTTATGACAAGCTTTCCAATCAATTCCCTGCCGACGTAAAGCTCGATGAACTCTTCCTGAACCTTAGCTGTAACCCTCTTCGTTACCTCAAGCTTATGATAATCATTCATCGCTCTTCCCCTCCTTAACACAATGTATGAAAGAGAGCCTATTTTATGTTCTAACAATTGTAAGCGATCACAAAAGAGAAATCAGCCGGCTCAATGACGGTTGATTTGCTCCAAAGAGAAATCAGCAGGTTCAAGACTGTTTGATTTTCTCCAAAGAGAAATCAGCCGGTTCAAGACTGGCTGATTTTCTCCAAAGAGAAATCAGTCGGTTCAAGACTGGCTGATTTTCTCCAAAGAGAAATCAGTCGGTTCAAGACTGGCTGATTTTCTCCAAAGAGAAATCAGCCGGCTCAATGACGGTTGATTTCTCTGCTATCTTAATTTCTAAGAAAACTACATCAAACGGATCACACAGAAATAATCCGGGCGAAAGCACGGGTTTTTTGCTCCAGAAAGGAATTAGTTCAAAACCGAATGCAAAAAAGCAGACTGAATGCTCTCCAATCTGCCCTAATTAATTATATTGTCAAACCACTTCTTACTCGTTCTCTTCACCCTTAGGCTTCGTTTTTCCTTGCCACTCAAGCATTCCGCCTGTCATGCTTCTAACTTTGTAACCTTGATCCTGAAGATACATACAGACATTTTTACTTCTTTTTCCTGAACGGCAAATAAAAACATACTCAGTGTCTTTGTCAAAGTAAGAAAGATTATCCGGAATATCACCCATTTTAATATGCTTCGCAACAGGAATCATACCGCCAGCAACTTCCTCATCTTCGCGAACATCTACAATAGCTACTTTTTCTCCCTTTTGAAGCTTTTCATCAAGCTCGGCTGGAAAAATTTCTTTAATTTCTGACATACTTAATCATCCTTTCAACAATCATACATGCATTATAGCAAAAAGGAATAAGAAAGGAGAAACATGCCACTTCACTTTCTCACTCTTTCCATTCCATTTACCTCCCCCTGTATATCACCATTTTCACCTATGAGAAGCCTCCCTATAGAAGAAGTTTAGTCATCTTCCTTATTTCATGGACATACCTATATAAAAGAATGGATTCGGTTTTTATAATTGTTGAACGAAAGGAAATGAGTAATCTTGAAGAAAATCCTTTTTATATTAGCTGCCGCAATAGGCTTAATCATTGTGTCTTATGCTGATCATGCTCATGAAATGAGTACAGCCTTATCAGATGAACAGGATGCTGTTCCTGTTTTTAATTATTCTTCAGAAAAAGAGGAAGTCCCTAAGCAAACTTATTCTTCACTGGATGAACGGCTGGTGAATACGTCAGAGGCTGATGGCTACATTGTGGAAAAATATCAGGAGTTTGAAGTTTATAAGGATTCTAAAGGCAATGTTGTAAAAAGCGTACCAACGTCTAATTACAATTATTTGCGTTATAAAAAAGATGAATAATCCTAGGAAAACTCGATTATCCATATTTTCAGGAAAACCATATTAAAAGGCGTGCAACGCAGATGTGCACGCCTTTGTCCAATTATTTTTTTTTAATTGGCCACAATATTCACTAGCTTCCCTGGCACCGCAATGATTTTTCTCACCGTTTTGCCTTCAAGCTGTTCTTTTACCGTTTCATCATCCATAGCTAATTGCTCAAGCTGTTCTTTTGATAAATCCTTAGGAACAGTCAGCTTCGCGCGGATTTTGCCATTCAGCTGTACGACAATTTCAATTTCATCTTCTACGAGCTTGGACTCGTCGTATTCAGGCCAGGCCTGATAAGAAATCGTTCCTTCATGGCCAAGCTTTGTCCAAATTTCTTCCGCAATATGCGGTGCCACCGGCGCAAGAAGCTTCACAAAGCCCTCCATATATTTCTTTGGAAGCTCAGTTGCTTTGTATGCATCATTAATGAATACCATCAGCTGGGAAATCGCTGTGTTAAAGCGCAGACCCTCGTAATTCTCCGTTACTTTTTTCACTGTTTGATGGTAGCTTTTCTCAAGGCTTTCACCATTATCATCCGTTATTTTCGGATTCAGCTCACCATTGTCTTCGACATATAATCTCCATACACGGTCAAGGAAGCGTCTTGCTCCATCCAGCCCTGTTGTTGACCAGGCAATAGATGCTTCAAGAGGTCCCATGAACATTTCATACAAACGAAGTGTGTCTGCTCCATGGCTTTCAACAATTTCATCAGGATTGACAACATTTCCTTTTGATTTGCTCATTTTTTCATTGTTTTCTCCAAGAATCATCCCTTGGTTAAACAGTTTTTGGAACGGTTCTTTTGTTGGAACCATGCCGATGTCAAAAAGGAACTTGTGCCAGAAACGGGCATACAGCAAATGCAGAACAGCATGCTCAGCTCCGCCAATATACGTATCAACCGGAAGCCATGCATTCAGCTTTTCAGGATCAGCAAGCGCTTCTTTGTTGTTTGGATCAATGTAGCGGAGGAAGTACCAGCAGCTTCCAGCCCATTGCGGCATTGTGTTGGTTTCCCTGCGTCCTTTTTTGCCTGTTTCAGGATCTGTTACATTTATCCATTCTTCAATATTGGCAAGCGGTGATTCTCCTGTCCCTGAAGGTTTAATTTCAGTTGTGACCGGAAGAACAAGCGGCAATTCTTCTTCTGGAACAGCGGACATTGTACCGTCTTCCCAGTGAATGATAGGAATTGGTTCGCCCCAGTAGCGCTGGCGGCTGAACAGCCAGTCACGAAGTCTGTATGTGACTTTCTTTTCACCTTTTTGATTGGCTTCCAGCCACTCAATCATGGCAGATATCGCTTCTTCTTTGTTCATGCCGTTAAGAAAATCAGAATTAACGTGCTTGCCGTCTCCTGTATAAACTTCCTTGGAGATATCTCCTCCTTCAACCACTTCGATGATTGGAAGTTCAAATTTCTGTGCAAATTCATAATCTCTCTCATCATGAGCAGGAACGGCCATGATTGCACCTGTGCCATAGCTCATTAAAACATAGTCAGCGATCCAAATAGGAAGTTTTGCTCCGTTGACAGGGTTAATAGCATGAGCCCCTGTGAAAACACCTGTTTTATCTTTAGCAAGGTCAGTTCTTTCCAAATCACTCTTTGATTTCACTTTGTTCAAGTAGTTTTGAACTTCTTCTTTTTGACCTTTAGAAGTTATTTTGTCCACAAAAGGATGCTCCGGCGCTAATACAGCATAGCTTGCTCCGTAAAGCGTATCAGGGCGAGTAGTGAAAACAGTGAATGTTTCATCGAAACCATCAATGCCAAATGTTACTTCAGCACCTTCAGAGCGTCCGATCCAGTTGCGCTGCATGTCTTTGATGCTCTCCGGCCAATCAACCTCTTCAAGATCCTCAAGCAAACGGTCTGCATACGCAGTAATTTTCAGCATCCATTGTTTCATTGGACGGCGTTCAACAGGATGTCCTCCGCGTTCGCTTTTACCGTCAATTACTTCTTCGTTCGCAAGCACAGTGCCAAGAGCAGGACACCAGTTAACAGCCACTTCATCTATATAAGCAAGGCCCTTTTCATATAATTTAAGGAAGATCCACTGAGTCCATTTATAGTATTCCGGATCAGTTGTATTTACTTCTCTATCCCAGTCATAAGAAAAACCAAGAGACTGGATTTGTCTTCTGAAATTATCGATATTCTTTTTTGTAAATTCAGCCGGGTCATTGCCTGTATCAAGGGCATATTGTTCAGCAGGAAGCCCAAAAGCATCCCATCCCATCGGATGCAGAACATTATAGCCTTGCATGCGTTTCATTCTGGAAAGAATGTCTGTTGCCGTAAAGCCTTCCGGATGCCCTACATGAAGGCCTGCTCCAGATGGATACGGAAACATGTCAAGCGCATAGAATTTATTTTTGTTCAAATCGTCTGCTGTTTTGAACACTTTTTCATTTACCCAATAATTTTGCCACTTCTTTTCAACTTCCTTATGGTTATAGCTCATTTAAATCCTCCTAAGTCCTGCCCATAGCATTAGTGAACTAATCGTATCATGAAAGGTCAATAAGAAACAAAGCAGTGAACAGCCAAGCGGCAATAAAATCTTGGAGAAAAACAAAAAGACTCCCGTCCCTAAAAAAGGGACGAGAGCCATCTCCCGCGGTACCACCCAGTTTAGTGTAAAAACACTCACTTTGAATCCGTAGCGTGGATCAGACGGCAAATCTTACACCGCTTCAAAAGCGTTTCACATTTGCAACTCAAAAGGCGAGTTCATGAATACCTGTGACTGGCTTGCACCTGGCGCCAGCTCTCTTAACACACGCTGTTCACTACTATTCCTTATCACCGTTCATATATATCATAATCTGATCTTATTTTATAGAATATTCGCCAAGGATGCAAGCTGTTCAATTTTATTAGGGAAAAAGCTAGACTTGAGGCTGAAAGGATGAAAGTTTTCACGGATGGGGTGAATGTTTTTTGTGTCGCTCTTTTTCTAAAGGAGGCTCTGTGTCTTCATTTTGTCTGACAAAATCAAAGCTTCTAAGTACAGCGTCTCCGCTGTAGCCGGCCACAATTGACAAGATGACAAGCTGAAGTGAGGTTTTCGGCTCTGATGATAATACGAGCAAGATGGCCGCGGCTATACCAATCAAAATATCTTCCCAAAATCCAATGTATACAAAGCGTTTGGTCATTCTTGGCTTTTCCAATCTGCCCTTTCGCTTTATATGTCCCAAAAGCCCCATGACTCCCCCGATACATGCAGCAACTAAAACGGCTTGTAACATAACACCACCCTTCCCTAAGCCGATTTACTATCAGTTACTTCAAGTTTTCTCTATATAAAGGACCAGCGGGAATAGTAAAGCTTGTTTACTTACATTATACCATTAGCGGGCTCACAAGCGTGAACAATAAGGATGATTTTTTTAATTATTCCAAATAATTAAATTTAACTATTTTGCTATATTTTAAAGAAAGGTTTAATACGCCGTTAAGCCTATCCCTAGCTGGGTTTCTTCAAAAAAAAAATTATTTTCGCATGGATTAGTCATTTTCTCTTTAAAACTGACAAAAAAAAGGGGCGTTCTACGCACCTTTTTAGTCCAGTTTCCATTCTTTTTTAAGAGCCAACAGCTATGCTTTTTGCGTCTTCTTTTCCCTTTTTCAAGTGCTTGTCACACAGGAAAGTAAAGACCATACCAGCTATGAGCAAGCCTATTAAAACACCAAAAAGAACCGTCATATTAAAATAATCTGCCAGCATGCCTCCAAGGAGCGGACCAATCATTCTTCCGCCTGTAGCATTGCTGTTAATAAATCCTTGATAAAATCCTTCTCTTCCTTTTGGCGCGAGGCTGTTTGCAATTGTAGGGACAGCAGGCCATACAAGCATTTCACCAAATGTCAGAATAACCATTGCCACAAGAAAACCTGTGAATTCTGATGCTTGGGCTGCAGCGATGAAAGATATAATAAAGATTACGATTCCGATTACCATTTGATGCTTCAGTGTTTTTGCAGCAAATTTTACGAACCAGGAAACCAGCGGCTGAGCCAGGACTATTAAAGCGCCGTTAATTGTCCAAAGAAGACTGTATTGGCTAAGGGAAATATGCAAATTCTGAGTATGGGCAGCAATGGTTGACTGCCACTGGACATAAGCAACCCAGCAAAGCAAATATCCGCTCGCAATAAAGGACAGCGCAAAAAGCTTGCTGCGGCTTTTCTCAGGAACGCTGCTTTGAATAACAGCTGCTGGATTAATAGTCTCTCCTGCAATATTTCGAAATCCGAAAAATACGACCAAATAGAAAACGGCATAGAGAAGTCCGTTTGCAATGAAAATCAATTCAAAGGAATAGGAGGCTACGATTCCGCCAAGTGCTGAACCAAGCGCTACTCCAAAGTTCTGTGCAACATATACAGCATTAAAGGCCTTTCTGCCTCCCTCAGGCCAGACTGTACCGGCCATCGCATATGTAGCAGGAAACACAATCCCTGTTCCAAAGCCGATAATAGTAAGAAATACGATATAGGCAGGCCATTCATGATTAAATATTAACCCCGCTAATGCAAGCGTCGTAATGATGATTCCAGTCAGGATCGATTTATATCCTCCGATTTTATCAAACAAGACACCTCCGGCAAGGTTTCCAACAACACTTGCCCCCGCATTCAGCATCAGGACAAATCCTGCAACAGTCAGGGATTTGCCTAATTGATCATGGATATAAATAGTGTTCAAAGGCCATAGGAATGAAGAAGCTGTGACATTTATGATCGTCCCGATTACTAAAAGCCATAGAGATCGCGGCAATTGAAATCCCCCTTTATGTGAAAACTCTTTTTCTGAAGTCCATTCACTCAAGCAATGAACCTCAGTACAATTAAAAAAACATAGAATAGATTTAATCAACTTTCAAAGTCAGTTAAAAAGGCATAAAAAGAATAAAAAAGACCATAAAAAAGACGAAAGCGCATGGCGCCTCCGCACGTACCTTCTGTTTCCACTAGAGAATTGTATGTTTTTTTTCTTTTTTTTTCAACTGTATTAACCTCAAATTATTAAAATTTTTACTTTGTAATCCTTCAGTATTTTCAGTGAATATAGAGGTCTCCTGGAACAAAGGATTTTCAAGGTTTCGTTATCTTTTCAACTGTATTGTTTGCTTCTTAAAATATGTGATCCAGCTTAAAGAAGAGCAGAGAGACAAGCAGTAATAAAGGCATGATAACCCATGCAAGCTTTTTCATTTCAGCTACATTTCCCGCCGCAAAGCGGATAAGACATTAATCCTTGTTGCTTTAGCAGCCGGTCTCATTCCAGAAAGGATCGCAACTCCAATACTGATAACAGCTGAAATGAGGACAAGGCTCGGAGGAATATAAGAGAAAGTCATCTCAAATCCCTTACTGCCTGCAGTGGAGGATAAAATCATTGGAATGATTTGATTGGCCGCCATGCTTATACCGTAAGAAATGAAAATGCCAATGACAGATCCCAAGATCCCAATCCAGGCGCTCTCCATTAAAAATATCCGTTTGATGATTTTAGGCTGAGCTCCAATGGCCTTCATAATGCCTATTTCCTGTGTTCTTTCCGTTACTGCCATTGTCATTGTGTTGAAAATCCCTATGGAGGCAATCAGTACGGCTATTGTCCCGACAAAAATCAGTCCGATTTTAAACACATTAAAGAAGACGTTCATTCCTTTTACTCTCTCTGAAATAGAATCTACTAAATAACCCTTTTCCTTTAGAGTATTTGAAATATCTTCTACTTGATCAATCGATGATGCATAGGCATTCAGCTCATCAAATTTTGTTTTCTTCTCACCAGTGAAGGCCTCGAAGGCAGGCTGATTTTTGTCACTGATTAAAATATTTGTATCCATGACATATTCGAGCGACGGTTTTTTGGCAATTCCGACTATTTTGAAGGGGTAGGTCTTAGTTTCTTTTTTCCCATTAATCATTTTGACAACATCTAAACTGACTGTCTGGTTCAGTAAATTGCCTGTAAACCCTTTAGGGTCCTGATAGGAATCTTCGGTGTCAGGGTTTTGGATATGTTTGAGATAGGCCGCTTTCTCCTTTTCCGTCAGCAGCGTTTTTCCAAAATGATAGCCGACCACAATTTCATCGGGTGATTTGGGAAGACGTCCTTTTTCAAGGGTGAGATCCGCTTTGGTTTCTTCTTTCATATCAGTTAAAAAGGGGCGGATATCATTGCTTTTTCTGTTTTTAAATGTAATGGCAGGACTTGTTTCAGGATTGTCTGTCCCAATAAAAATGCGGTGTACAACAGCCTTGACCCCATCCACGTTCGAAATGTTTTGGATTTCGCTAGGACCAACTTTGGCTTCCTTTTTTCCATCCTTCTCTTTCCCTGCCACAGATATCTCGGTCAGGATCTGCTGTTTTTCAATTTCGTTCACTGCTGACTTTTGCAAACCAAAACCAACCGAAGCAAGCACGATCAGAAAAGCACAGCCCATTGTTGTAGCAAGGACAGTCATGAATACGCGAAGCCTGTTTTTTTTCATATTTCTTCTGACAAGACTGATTTGATCTTTAAACTTCAACTCTTTCACCCCTATTTTCTAGAATTCCATCTGTTAACCGGAATTGTTTGCCGCTGATTTTCGCAACTTCATCATCATGAGTAATGATAAAAAAGGTGATGTTTTTTTCCTTGTTGAGTTCCTTGATCAAATCCAGAATTTCATTTTCCGTTTCAGAATCGAGGCTTCCTGTTGGTTCATCTGCCAGGATTATTTCAGGATTCAAAATCAGTGCCCTGCCAATACTGACTCTTTGCTGCTGCCCGCCTGAAAGCTCACTTGGATAATGACTTCCGTGTTTTTCAAGTCCGAGCCTATTCAGCATCTCAAGCACCCTTGATTTTCTTTCTGCAGGTGATACGCCTTTTAAGGTTAACGGCATTTCAATATTTTCAAAGGCTGTGAGGCTGGGGATGAGCTGAAAGCTCTGAAATATAAAGCCAAAATGATTTAAGCGGAACTCCGCCCATTGTTTTTCATTGAAATCTGTAACGTTTTGGCCTTCGATCATGATCTCGCCATCGGAGGGTTTCATATAGCCAGAAATAAGATTAAGAAGTGTTGATTTTCCAGAGCCGCTCCGCCCAACAATAGCAGCAATTTCTCCTCTTTCTGCTTCCAGCGTAATATTTCTCAATACTGGAATTTCTTCTTCCTTCCCCTTTTTCCCGATAAAAAAGGAATGGGACAGATTTTTTATTTGAATCATTCTCGTTTTCCTCCTTTAATTAATTTTAAATTTTTGGTAAATCAAGAAGTATCCTATTGCTAAGCCTATAGCCGCTCCAATCAAAACACCGATAAAATAGCCGTAATATTGTCCAGATGAAAAAGAGTAGCCCGCACTGCCGAATCCCATTACCCCGAGCAGGATCACAATAATTTGAACTGGATGATTTATTCCTTTCCACAAAAAGAAATAACCGTTTCTTTCTATAGGCTGTTTCACAAAAGAAAAATAGGCAATGAGAGAAAATATGACAGTATATACAAGCGGTACAACCGGGCTGGCAAATCCTTCTCCATTAAAAATGAGGGAGTTGCTTGGGGAATACTTCAGTACCCACTTGTACTGATTATCAAGCTCTATATACGACGCTCCATGCGTAAAAACGTTCACATTTGCCATCAGCAGCGTGAAGAAAAGAACCGGCAAAACCATTACACTGAAAGCAACAAGTCCTTGAGCGAAGCTCGTTCCCGTTAAACAGCCTGCTGCAAAGATCAGCGTGTAAAACATAAGCAGGCAAGACGGATACAAAAGGTAATAGTCATGAAAGCCAGTGACTTTAGCATGTGTAAACTGAAAAATGGCTGCTGAAAGAAGGTAAGAAATGAGCACAGGAATGATGATGCTAAGTACGCCATTCAGCCACTTTGTCATGAATAGCCTTCTTCTGGAATAAGGAAGCGATAGCGAAAAATCAAACGTCCCTCTTGACCGTTCTATACCAAGCTGCAAAATGGGAAAAATGATGAGAGCGTACATGGAAATTCCTATAAACGAATTATGTGAAAAGTTAAAAGCAAAGACTGGATCAACTGGCTGGTTTAACTTAAGCAGCTGCAGATGGGATGAATAAGCCGACCAGATCCGAAAGGGAACTTCAACAACAAGCACGAGCCACAATAGAAATATGACGGCCTTATTCTGTTTCCATTCTTTTAAAAATAAACCTGTGCCTATCATTGGTGCTTCCTCCCAAACTTTGAAATAAAGACTTCCTCAAGAGTGACCGGCATTTCGTTCCATATACTCGGTTTGATGGAATGAAGCCATTCTCTTTTGCCTGCATCATTTTTATCGAGCAGAACCGTATAAAATACTCCAGTATGGCTTAGAATCGGTATTCTTCTTTCCAGCAGCAAATCATGCACATCTTCTTCAATGGCAAACTGAACTTTCGTAAAATCCCCTTTCAGCTCATCCATATCTGCCAAACCTGTCAGGTGATTATCTTCCAGAAATCCAATGCGGCTGCAAATTCTCTCCAGATCTTCAAGTCTGTGCGATGTGATCAGAATGGCTGTCTCTCTTGTTGCTACTTCATCAATCATCAGCTGCAGAATGTCGTGCCGTGTGACAGCATCAACTCCATCTGTCGGCTCATCAAGCAATATAACTGCCGGTCTTGAAGAAAACGCCATTACTAATGAAAATTGTTTTTTCAGTCCTGTTGACAATTCTCTGTATTTTTTTGTTTCAGAAAGGTTATACCGTTTCATCAGCGTTTCGGCATAAGCTTGATCAAAATCCGGGTAAATGCTTTTGTACAGCTTAGCTAATTCCTTGAATGAGTATCTTTCGTAAAAGGGGTTCTGCACAGGCATATAAATGATTTTTCTCTTGACTAGGGGATGGCTTCCAACTGAAACATTTTCGAAGGATACATCGCCCTCATCCGGCAATAGGATTTGCTGAATGATGCGAAGAAGAGTGGTTTTTCCTGATCCATTTCGGCCGAGCAAACCGAATATTTCTCCGGGATAGAGAGTAAAAGAAACCGAATCAAGGACAAGCTGGCCATTCATCCCTTTAGAGATATTTTTAACTTCAAGCATCTTTTTGCCCCCCCACTTCTTTTTTAATATCATCAATCCATTCATGAATTTCATTTATATCTATTCCTGCATAAACCGCGTCAACGATCAGAGTTTTCAGCTGGTCTTTTAGCATCTCAATCTTCCCCTCATCCAATTTTTTTGCCGCGGTTTCAGAAACATAGGTCCCTCTTCCGCGCAGCGTTTCGATGATTCCTTCCCGCTCAAGTTCCTTATATGCTTTTCCGACTGTATTTGGATTAGCGACAATAATGGTTGAAAGCTCACGCACAGAAGGCAGCTTATCTCCAGGTTTTAAAGCCCCTTTAAGACAAAGCTCCTTCATTTGCTGAACAACTTGCTCGTAGATAGGGGTTGAACTCCGAGGATCAATTTGGATCATCGATCTCCCTTCTTTCTCCAATTGGTTTTAATGTGTTAAGTGTATTATATTAAGTAATACACTTAATACATTATGAGATATTTGATAAAAAGTCAATCCGTTTTGGAAAATTTTATATAAAAACAGAATCGTTTTCGATTTTTCTCTTTAGTCAATAAAAAAGGATGCAGCCTTTTGTTCGGCTGCATCCTCTTCTATTCCCTATCCTGCTCGATATCATTTTCGCTTTCTACTACCACGTCAATGTGGCCTTGTTCTTCAAGCTCAGTCTGCTTTTGAAAAGCCTCTTCTTCTGTAGGAAAAACAGGGCCTGCAAAAACTCTTTCCAGCGTATCTTTATCTGTATATTGTACGATAAAACTTCTTACATCCATTTTCATCGCCTCCAGTTTTGTGATTCCCTTTAGAAGGCGGCGGCAAACCAGTGTGAGGGCTTACCCGGAATATGGCTATTTCTCTGTATGCTGCTTTGATTTGATAGGCTGGCTGGTTTTGGCATTAGCTCCCTTAATTTCGTTTAAAGCAATGGCTTCTTGACCAACTTCGAAATCATGCTTGCTGCCGTTTTTTGTTTTTTGTTCAGGATTGTTTTGCTTGGATCTTTTTTTCATGTCAGCCTCCTAATGGCTTTGGAGAATCATGTTATTTTGGAGCTCCTGCAGCTGAAGACGCATGCGGTAAAGTTCTTCACGCTGCTGTTCATTGGAACTTAAGGAAAGCTTATTAATGTCATTCACAGCATCTTCAAGCATTGTTTGAGCTTTTGTATATTCTGTATCGTTATAATGCTCCTGCATACATCCGCTCTTGAACTGTTCTTCCGCATATTGAAGTGTTTCAGAACACATTTTCAAGTGATCGGAAACCGATTGTCTTGTTGCCATCTAAAGCATCTCCCTTCTGCCTTTGAAGCGAAAAGCTTCACCATTAGTTTGCTGCAGCAGGATGGTTTTACCCTTTTAAATTTATGGCAGCTTGATTGTTTTCAGGGGAAATTTATGTTACCATATTTTGATAAAAAAAATCCTTTTAGGAGGCTGCTGATTTGAATCAGTACAATCCTTTTTTATACGCAAGTGATGATAAACGTTACCATACATGGAATTATCATCTTCGCTGCCATTTTGGCCACAAGGTATTTAAAATAGCTCTTGACGGCGGATTTGACTGCCCTAATAGGGACGGCACAGTCGCTCATGGAGGCTGTACTTTTTGCAGTGCGGCAGGTTCCGGTGATTTTGCTGGAAACCGGGCTGATGATCTGCTGACACAATTTAATGAAGTAAAATTAAAAATGCATCATAAATGGAAAGATGGAAAGTATATGGCGTACTTCCAGGCTTTCACGAATACTCATGCACCTGTTGAAGTACTGCGTCAAAAATATGAAACGGTGCTTGGTCTTGAGGATGTAGTTGGTCTTTCTATTGCGACAAGGCCTGATTGCCTTCCGGATGATGTCGTTGAATATTTGGCGGAACTGAATGAGCGAACTTATTTATGGGTTGAACTTGGCCTTCAAACGGTTCACGAAAAAACAGCGAACCTTATTAACAGAGCCCATGACTTCAATTGTTATAAAGAAGGCCTTGAAAAACTCCGCAAGCATGGTATTCGTGTCTGTACACATATTATTGACGGATTGCCGATGGAAGATGAAAAAATGATGATGGAAACGGCAAGAGAGGCTGCAAAGCTCGATGTCCAGGGGATTAAAATTCACCTGCTTCATTTGCTTAAAGGCACTCCAATGGTTAAACAATACGAAAAAGGGATGCTTGAATTTTTGTCCTTTGATCAATATGTGAGTCTTGTCTGCGATCAGCTGGAAATATTGCCTCCTGAGATGATTATTCACCGAATTACCGGTGACGGGCCAATCGATTTAATAGTAGGCCCAATGTGGAGTGTGAACAAGTGGAGTGTATTAAACGCTATTGATGAAGAGCTGAAGAAAAGGAACAGCTATCAGGGCCGGTATTACAACCTTGAAAGGACTGGCGTTTAATGAAGCTTGATGGCATTCTTCCTTTTTGCAGAAAACTCTTGTCATTAGCTGTTTCTGAGGGAGACATCGCGGTTGATGCTACTGCCGGAAAAGGAAATGACACATTATTTCTGGCAAAACTTATAGGTGATAACGGACATGTTTACAGCTTTGATATTCAAAAAGAGGCGATTGATGCAACAAGAGAAAAGCTCGTTTTAAATAAATTGGACCACAAAGTGACTCTTATTCAGACCGGACATGAGAACGCAGCCGAAGTCATTCAAAAAGCGCATGCAGGAAGAGTTGCTGCAGCTGTTTTTAACCTGGGCTACCTTCCCGGCAGTGATAAGTCTGTCGTTACAAAGCCAAATACAACAATACAAGCGATACGAGAGCTTTTCCGTTTAATGAAGCCAGCAGGAATGATTGTGCTCGTGGTTTATCACGGCCATACAGAAGGACAGGCCGAAAAAGAAGAATTGTTATCATATGTACAGGAGCTTGATCAAACAAAGGCACACGTCATGCAGTACGGATTTATTAATCAAAAGAACAATCCGCCTTTTATCATTGCCATCGAAAAGAGAGGATAAAGAGGCGGATGATGCAAAACGATAGGCAGTACCTGGCTGATGGAAGACATTCCACAGCTTTTTGCGTTTTATTGTGATGCTAAGCAGGTTTAGCATATATAGAAGGAAATTCAAACAACTATTCCAACATAAAAATTATTAAGGGGGTGTTTTTATGCCATCCATTATAAGCCATGAAGAAGCCATTATTAAGTTATTTTTATCCTTCGCAGTCGGATTAATCATAGGGTTTGAAAGGGAAATCAAGAAAAAGCCTTTAGGATTAAAAACAACCATTATTATCTCGGTTAGCTCCTGTTTGCTGACATTAGTATCCATTGAGTCAGCCTATACCTTTGCAGAAGCCTATAAAAGTCCGATGGATCCTCTTCGTCTTGCTGCCCAGATCGTTTCAGGTGTTGGTTTCCTCGGTGCTGGTGCTATTTTAGGAAGAACAATGATGTGATCAGTGATCAGCGGCTTAACAACGGCTGCCATCGTTTGGGGCGCTGCAGGCCTGGGCATAACGATTGGAGCCGGTTTTTATATAGAAGCCGTTACTGCGACCATTATGATGATTCTTTCCATCGATTTGCTTGCACCGTTCCTAAAAAAATTTGGTCCAAAGACGCTAAGGCAAAAAGAAATGAAAGCAAAAATATTCGTAGGTGAGGAAAAGAATATCCAAGATGTCCTTTTTGAACTTAAAAAAGAGAATCTGAATATAAAATATATTCGGATCAGAGATCAAAAGGATGATCTGGCAAGAAAAGTTGAACTTGCACTCATGACTGCTGAAGACCTTCATACTTCTGAAGTATACGAGAGATGGGTGTTCTTTCTGTAGAAATTGAATTGGCTGGATAATGCCCTTTCCAAAATACAAAAGAGGACTGACTCTGTTTGCGTGCAGAGTCAGTCCTTTTGTTTTTCTGTGCTAAAAAAAGCACATGGATAGTTAAGAGCTTTTTTTCGATGAGAACTTCTGTATGGTTCTGTAAGCTCTTCCATTCAAATAAAAGAACAGAGAGGTGGTACCGCCATGCCTTAAAAGTCTTCGGGCAATTTTGTTAAGATCCCTTTGCCCTGCTACTTTATTGTCTGATAAATATACTCCAAGCAAGCCCCTGTTAATCAGCCTGTGAAAGCTTTCATGAGGGATGCCTTCCAGATTTGTATCAGCCTGACTGATAAAATGCTGCATTCTGTCAATCATGTCTTCGCGTGTTGGATAATAGCTGCAGAAGTTCAGATCACCGCCGATCCGGTCTTCTTCCTCATCAATTAAATAATCAAGCAAAATATGCAGCCCCTGAATGTAAGGGAAATAGCTGTCTCTGATTTTAAGAGCCATATCTTCATTAAATGACTGCTGGAAGGCATATGCAACTAAACAGAAAATCCCTAATGTCGAACCGGCGCATGCGGAAAATTCGTACCATTCCATAGCAGGCAGCTGCTTTCGATGCCCTTCAAACCAGTTTTCCAGACGGGGAACCCGTTCTTCAAATGTAACATGCTTATGTACCTGAAGATCACAATAATAGCCGGAAAGCTCAAGCAGATGGCTTTTAATCAGATCGTATTCAGGAAGATTCCTTAGGATCCGCTGGCACGTTGAAACGAGATCATTTAAATAGCCGCCATCATTTTGCTCTGTTCGGAATTGATAAAAATTTTTTGTTTCAGCACCGCACGTCAGAGCATCCGGCATCGACTGATGAAGCATTCTAAAATCGACAGGATCAAGACTTGTACTTCTGTCACATAAATTATCGAGATAATCACTGATGGTCTGATAAGCAACAATAAATTCAATGCACTCTCTCAAATAAGGGCCAGAAAGAATGGCAAGAATACTTCCGCCCTCGCAGTGAAAGCTTTTAGAATCTATACTTGCCAATGCCTGTTTTCTAAGCTCCGGGTCGGGAATGCTTTCAGCCTTTTCCCTCCAATTTCCGAGATATTCATGAACAATCGGGAATACCTCCCTATAGACTTTTGTCATTAACCCAAGAGGATTCCCCGGGATATTCATACTTATTCACTCCATTCACTTTCCGGCAAGTGTGAATCTGCAAAATGCTTTGCCATGTTAAATACTTTATCACGGTCAGGTTCATTAAAGATCTCGTGGTAGAAGCCTTTCCATTCTTTGTAGGACTTTTCCAGAGCATCCAGCCGGTTAAACCAGGATCTGACTGCCATTTTCTCTACTATTTTATCATCTCCGCCCTGCATAAGCAGAACCGGGACATCAGGAAAGTCTTTGATTTTTGTATGAGCTTCTTCGATAGCTTTTACTAATTCCCTGTACCAGCGCACTGAAACCTTGGTAACGTACAGCGAGTCATTTTCATCCTCATCACGGATTGATTTATTGCGGGTCGCAATATCGATGCTGAGTTTCGAATTCAGTCTGAAAGAAGGTGTAATCATATTCAATCCTTTTGACAGTAAATCAAGCGCAGGGTTTGGTTTATTGACAATTCCGAGGCATGGGGATGAAAGGATCACTCCGCTCAGCAAATGATGTTTTTCCTGAAGAGACCTGATCACAATCAATCCGCCCATGCTGTGCCCGAGCAGGAACACGGGGAGCTCATATTTGCCGGCCTCTGTAATCCAATCATTCACTTCTTTTATATATTCATCAAAAGAGTCTATATGGCCTCTTTGCCTTGTGGACGTACCCTGGCCGGGAAGATCTCCCATAATAATATGATATCCCGAACAGCGCCACATCTCAATCAGCCATCTGTATCTTCTATGATGTTCTGCTGCTCCGTGTACGGCAACAATTACACCTTTCGGGCGTTCAGCCAGCCATTTCCACATCGTATCCACTCTCCTGCTGTTATAAATTTTCTGCTGTTATTAAGAGCGTTTAACTCTTATGTAAATCTCTTTAAAAGCAAATGATTTTACGGTTTTCCTTTTAAGAGACACCTGATATCCTGTGTAAATATTTGCTATTATAAAGAAAGCATCACAAATTTGAAAGGAATGAATATTCAAATGATCTATCCTTACAAAGGAATCATCCCCAAAATTTCCGATTCAGCTTACATTGCTGACTTTGTCACTATTACAGGGGATGTTGAAATTGGTGATAAGTCAAGCATTTGGTTCAACACAGTGATCAGGGGAGATGTGGCCCCTACCATCATCGGAAACCGCGTTAACATTCAGGATCAATGCTGCCTTCATCAAAGTCCTGATAATCCCCTCATTATTGAAGACGAGGTTACTGTGGGCCACCAAGTCATCCTTCACAGCTCCATTATTAGAAAGCATGCTCTTATCGGCATGGGCTCCATTATTCTTGATGGTGCCGAAGTAGGCGAGGGTGCTTTTATAGGTGCAGGCAGCTTAGTTCCTCAAGGAAAAAAAATACCTCCTGGCACCCTGGCATTCGGCAGACCTGCCAAAGTCGTCCGAACCCTGACGGAAGAGGACTTAAAAGATATGAACCGGATCCGGCAGGAATACGTTGATAAAGGACAGTTGTATAAAAACACCAATTCTATAACTCATTCTTCATAAAAGGCTTTATGTTTATGTTATCATTGCCGGATGATTCATAAAATAAATCACCGGCTTTTTTAAGCCTCTTTTCTTAAGCTTTGTCGCTCATGATTCTATATATAGTCCTTGAAACCATTGGGATGGCAAAAACTTTTAAAAAAAGATGCCCCGATGCTAGTCTATATGCGTGATAAAAGCATGTACGAAAAACAACAATCTCTGCGAAAACAGTCTTTTTTAAAAACGCTTCATAAGACGAAAAACATAAAAAGAAACCCTTTTTACTCTTCTCTAAAAATTTTTAAAGAATTTGCAAAGAAATGATTGGAATTCTTTACAATATCTTATTATTAACTAAATATTTCTAACTTACAATGATAAGAAAAGGGGTAAAGGAGCATCTATGATGAAGACTAAACTCATTGCAAACATGTATCATTTTGAATGTAGACTGTTTCGCAGCTTGAACCGTCATTTTGACCGTAAAGCTTTGAATTTTTACTTCAGGAATATTACTCATGTCGGCGGAGCTGCTTCAACCATTTTTGTTTGTCTCTTCCTTATTATTTTTACTTCAGGAGCGTTGCGTTTTGCAGGAATCGCGAGTGCAGCAGCTCTTGCGCTCAGCCATATACCAGTTGCCATCGTGAAAAAACTCTACCCGCGCAAGCGTCCATATATCACACTTCATGAAACAAAAGTTCCTGCAAATCCTTTGGAGGATCATTCATTCCCTTCTGGGCACACTACAGCGGTTTTTTCAATCGTTGTCCCGCTCCTTATGTTTATGCCCGGTCTTGCTATTGTTCTGATCCCGCTTGGAATTAGCGTTGGCCTTTCAAGGATCTATCTTGGCCTTCATTACCCGTCGGATGTTCTTGCAGGTTTCTTACTGGGAACTTCCACAAGCATGTTAAGCTTTTTGGCCGTAAGTCAGATTATTTCAAACCAGATGTTGTCCTAAAAAGAGATTTGGTCCGATCTTAAGCTCTGGGGGGATTCAATTGAAAATAGCATTATTTACAGATACGTATGCTCCTGATGTTAACGGAGTTGCGCGTACATTAAAACGGTTCACTGATTATTTAGATACAAAGGGACATGAATACAAAGTTTTCGCTCCTGAAAGCACACAGGAGTCCCTTTTTTCCAGTCATATTCACCGATTTGCCAGCTTCCCGTTCTTTTTATATCCGGAATGCAGGGTAGCGTGGCCCAATATGCTTCAGGTCAAGGCAGAGCTTCAGAAATTTCAGCCTGACCTCATCCATATAGCTACACCCTTTAACATCGGATTCTGCGGACTGCACTATGCGAAAAAATTGAATATCCCAGTTGTAGGCTCTTATCATACAGATTTTGATCAATACCTTGACTATTATGATTTGCAATTTTTCTCGAAATTTTTATGGAAGTATATGCACTGGTTTCACAGACCGTTCCAGAAAATTTTTGTTCCCTCAATGGAAACAAAGGATCAGCTGAGAAAACAGGGTTTCCGCAATCTTCATATTTGGGGCCGCGGGGTTGATTGCTCCCTATTCAAGCCCGATTTTGAAGATCTTGATCTTCATCATGAATACGGCATTAAAGAAAAATATATTTTAACATATGTAGGCCGGCTCGCTCCTGAAAAAGATATTGAAACACTGATGAAGATATCCCATCAGCTCCCGGCATCCATGAAAGACAAAGTTCATTGGGTCATTGTCGGAGATGGTCCTTCCAAGACCGAGATGGAAAAGCAGGCGCCGGATAATATGACCTTCGCCGGTTATTTAAGCGGCAAAAATCTTGCGCGACTGTACGCGGGTTCTGATTTATTTGTATTTCCATCTCC
Source organism: Chryseobacillus diguaensis (assembly GCF_049220665.1). Classification (NCBI taxonomy): domain Bacteria; kingdom Bacillati; phylum Bacillota; class Bacilli; order Caryophanales; family Bacillaceae; genus Chryseobacillus; species Chryseobacillus diguaensis. Next base: position 4,321 of record NZ_JBMKNV010000003.1, on the reverse strand, counting down.
AACAGAAACCTTCGGAAATGTTGTACTGGAAGCTCTTGCCTGCGGAACGCCAGTTGTTGGCGCAAATTCAGGCGGTGTAAAGAACATCGTACAAGAAGGCAGAACCGGTTCATTATGCGAACCAAGAAATGCAGAAGATTTCATTCAAACAATCGGCCGATTGCTGGGCAATGAAGGTCTTCGTAAGGAAATGAAATATCATGCCAGAAAATATGCTCTCTCACAGACATGGGACCAAATTTTTGACGGACTTTTAAAAGAATACGAAGATGTTTTGATTGAGCTTGATGAAGTTCGTTATGCGTAACGCCATTATTCCAAGCTTATATACATGATCATGTTTCAAAAAATGACTGTTTAGAAAAAGCCTCAGGCCGTATTACATTGGCTAAAGGCTTTTTTCGTACCGGGAATATTTCAGTGGACTCAAAAAAGCCCGGGAATTTTTTTCCCAGGCTTTTGGATGTAAGACGATTATTTAACGGAAGCAAGCAGTGCTTCCACTTTGTCTGTTTGCTCCCATGGAAGATCAAGATCATTACGGCCAAAATGTCCGTAAGCTGCTGTTTGTTTATAAATTGGACGGCGAAGATCAAGCATTTTGATAATGCCTGCAGGACGCAAGTCAAAGTTTTCGCGAACTGCTTCAACAAGCTGCTCTTCAGTTGCATTTGAAGTACCAAAAGTGTCGATCGAAATGGAAACAGGCTGAGCAACCCCAATGGCATATGCAAGCTGAACTTCACACTTGTCTGCTAGACCTGCTGCCACGATGTTCTTAGCTACATAGCGTGCAGCATAAGCTGCTGAACGATCAACCTTAGTAGCATCCTTACCAGAGAATGCACCGCCGCCGTGGCGAGCATAACCGCCATAAGTATCTACGATAATTTTACGGCCAGTAAGACCAGCATCCCCTTGAGGACCTCCTATAACAAAGCGGCCTGTAGGGTTAATGAAATACTTTGTATTTTCATCAATCAACTCTGCAGGAACAACTGGTTTAATCACATGCTCTTTCAGATTCCGCTGAATTTGCTCCAGGCTTATTTCAGGGTGATGCTGAGTAGAGATAACAATTGTATCAATACGAACAGGCTTATCGTTCTCATCATACTCAACTGTAACCTGTGTTTTACCATCTGGACGAAGGTAAGGAAGAATCTCTTCTTTGCGTACTTCTGTAAGACGGCGAGACAGCTTATGAGCTAATGAGATTGGAAGAGGCATCAATTCTTTTGTTTCGTTGTTGGCATAACCGAACATTAAGCCCTGGTCTCCTGCACCGATTGCTTCGATTTCAGCATCTGTCATTAGTCCTTCTCTTGCTTCAAGAGCGCGGTCCACTCCCATTGCAATGTCAGCAGACTGTTCATCGATGGAAGTCAATACAGCACAAGTTTCTGCATCAAATCCGTATTTTGCCCGAGTATAGCCGATTCCTTTAATTGTTTCACGGACAATTTTTGGAATGTCAACATAGGTTGTTGTAGTAATTTCTCCGCTAACGAGGACAAGGCCAGTTGTAACGGATGTTTCACAAGCTACACGCGCATTCGGATCTTTTGCAATGATGGCATCAAGAATGGAATCTGAAATTTGGTCACAAATTTTATCCGGATGTCCCTCCGTAACAGATTCTGATGTAAATAGACGGCGATTTTTTGTCATTCTGTTTCCTCCTTTGACTCATTTATTTTGGTTACATGATTTCTTGCTGAGACGGAACTCATTCCCTTTTATCTTTACCTTTTAAACGATCTTTCTAAAATGAAAAGTTAGATTGAAACGTCTGGTTATAATTTGGAATCAGATAAATCCTTGAGCATTTTTCATCTAACTCTTTTCTGCAAAGCTTGCCTAACTGCTTTGTAAGAAAAGAGAAGTACAAAAAAATCCCTTCCTAAAGAGGAAAGGGATTGTAGTCTGCCTTTCGCTCTTATCGTTCAAGGCCTGTTGCCTTGCCTCAGATTAGCACCTTTGCCTGAAAAAAGGCTTTTTCATTGGCACACACTATTTTTTGTGCTGCCATTCCAAAGCGTTTTTTTTCGATAACCAGGTTGCTGGGTTTCATAGGGCCTGTCCCTCCACCAGCTCGGGATAAGAGAATCCGTTCAAAGTCATATATTACCCCAGAGTTCTGTCAATTGTCAACAAAAAATGACACGCCCTATTTTTTTTAGAAGGTTCTATTAAAAGAGAAATTTTTAAAGGTTTTTCTATGAATTTGCAGAAAACATTAATGAGATGATTTATTATATAAAACATAAACCTGTCCCAAAAACCAATTAAACATGGGATTTGATAATTAGTCGTACCAAATGAACAGCTTTGGCATAAATCGCATTAATTAGTATAGATTATTCACTTAAATGTGTTATACTATTTATGAGTAAATGACCAATAGTGCTAATTATTGGTACAAATAGGATTAGAGCAGTGACTACCAAGCAAAGGAAGGGTATGTGGATGAATACAATTACAATCACAAATGAGCTTGCACAATTACTATCTGGAGAAAATGTTTTTCACAACTTATCTGTACCACAGCTCGTTGAAAAGGTTTTATCCAGAGATGAAGCTGTTCTGACCTCAACTGGAGCTATTCGCGCAACTACAGGCGCTTACACTGGGCGGTCGCCCCGTGATAAATTCATCGTTAAGGAAGCTTCTGCAGAGGATAAAGTTGACTGGGGTACAGTAAACCAGCCGATTACAGAAGAGGCTTTTGAAAAACTGTATATCAAAGTTGTCAGCTACTTAAAGGAAAAGAATGAGCTGTTTGTATTTAAAGGTTTTGCAGGTGCCGACGAAAGATACCGCTTGCCGATCCAGGTTGTGAACGAATTTGCCTGGCATAACCTTTTTGCCCATCAGCTTTTCATTCGTCCGGAGGGTGATGATCTGCTTAAACATGAGAACCCTTTCACGATTATCTCCGCTCCAAACTTTAAAGCAGATCCTGAGACAGACGGAACAAATTCAGAAACCTTCATTATTATCTCCTTTGAAAAAAGGACCATCCTAATTGGAGGGACTGAATATGCAGGAGAAATGAAGAAATCCATTTTCTCCATTATAAACTATTTGCTTCCTGAACAGGGAATCATGCCGATGCACTGTTCGGCAAACGTTGGCCAGGAGGGAGACGTGGCCCTTTTCTTCGGACTTTCCGGCACAGGCAAAACAACACTCAGTGCTGATGCCAGCCGCAAGTTAATCGGAGATGATGAGCATGGCTGGTCAAACAGAGGCGTTTTCAATATTGAAGGCGGATGCTATGCGAAATGCATTAATCTTTCTGCTGAAAAAGAACCGCAAATTTATAATGCCATCCGTTTCGGTTCTGTTTTAGAAAACGTGGTTGTGGATGATGATTCAAGAGCGGCTGATTACGATCATGTTTTTTACACAGAAAATACTCGTGCAGCCTACCCTCTTGAAGCCATTGATAACATCCTAAAGCCAAGTGTTGCAGGCCATCCTTCAACGATTATCTTTTTGACTGCTGATGCCTTCGGAGTACTACCTCCAATCAGCAAGCTGACGAAAGAACAGGCTATGTACCATTTCTTGAGCGGTTATACGAGCAAGCTTGCAGGTACGGAAAGAGGCATTACATCGCCACAGGCTACTTTCTCTACTTGCTTCGGCTCACCATTTCTGCCGCTTAGAGCAAATGTTTATGCGGAAATGCTCGGTGAAAAAATTGCAGAGCATGAAGTAGAAGTATACCTTGTCAATACTGGCTGGACCGGAGGGGAATACGGAGTCGGCAAACGGATGAAGCTTGAATATACACGGGCAATGGTACAGGCGGCTCTTGAAGGTGATCTTCAAAATGCCGAAACATCAACAGATGAAATATTCGGCCTGAAGATTCCGCTGCATGTCCCTGGAGTACCTGGTGAAATTCTCATCCCTTCTGCGACATGGGATGATAAAGACGCATATCTGAAAAAGGCTCAAGAACTGGCGGCACAATTTCATCGAAATTTCAAAAAGTTCACAAGTGTTCCTTCTGACATTGAATTGTTTGGCGGACCGTCATACCAGTTATAAAAAAAGCACAAGGTGCCTGCCTATCAGCATGTGACCTGAAGCCGATGATAAGTGGAGCTAGGTTCAGTGCGAAAACTGATTTAAAAAATTTTGATATTATAAAGAAAAAGATGCGCTTGGAAAAAGCGCATCTCAGACTGTCGACAAACTCCTCGATTTTGAGGAGGATGTTGGCAGTTTTTTTGTATAATGAAAGAAGTAACTAGTGAGGTGATTGAAATGCTGTCTAAAAATAATCAAATGAATCGTGATCAAATGG